>JBEBGH010000064.1:0-20023 GCA_040081565.1 Pirellulaceae bacterium | reverse complement strand
GTCTTTACGCTTTAGGATCGATTCTCAGACCTGTTTTTCATTCGGGCTTTCTTGCGAGCCCGACTTCGAAAGGGCAGGTACCACAAGTAAGCGCCGGTCAGCCATAATCCGGCCAAAACAAATCCATTCGGCAGGAAGATTCCAAGTTTGGCCCAATCTCCGAAAAACGTTCCATCGTGCAGACTTTCAATAAAATCCGACCGCCGGTACTGGCTGGAGAGAATCTCACCAGATCGCAAATCCAATTGCACTTCCCAGCGGTTTTTGCACAGCACTTTGGCCATGCCTCGCCCAATCTGGATATCGATTCGATCGATATCGCTCCATTGCTGAACGGCTGCTTCGGGAACTTTTTCGATCGCCGTCAAAATCTGGTTCCAGTTTTGTTGTGGAATTTCGTTTGGGGCAGAACCTTTCTGCGTTGGCGGCTGAACCCAAGCGACGTGTTTCTTCACCTGCAACAGGATTCCCGAAACAATCACAATGAGGAGCGGTACGAAAGCGATCAGGGCTCCCCAGCGATGGAGCCTGCGAGTGTAAAGATTAAAATGGTTCGACATTGATCGTGCTACTTTTTATGGGTGCAAACGTGGGAGATTGGTGTCACTAGCCAAAGCGGATCAGTATTTTTCCAAAGACATCGGTCGACGCCTCCAGCGTAATCGATTCTTGCAATCGATGTGCGGCAACCGCTTCTTCGAGCGGAAACTCCTGAGCGATCCGAATTCGCAAGTCGCCGCTTTCCAGCCAACGATTCATGTCTGCCGCTGCCGCCTGCATTGCCGCCGCCGATGTCTTAGGAACCATCACACCGTGCATGCTCAGTTGTTTGGTATAGAACAATCCCACCGGAACAACCGATCGAGCTTCGCGGCCAGCCATTAGTACGATTCGACCACCGTCCGCCAACACTTGGCAGGCTCCGTCCAGGTCAGGCTCACGCGTGGCGTCCCAAAAAACGTCAATTCCCCGGGGGCAAATCTCCCGAGCAAAGCTGACCCAATCGTTCTCGCGATAGTTCACAACGTCGTCCGCCCCAGTCTCGCGACAGGCTTCCATTTTTTCTGCCGAACCGGCGGTACAAAAAACTTTGGCACCGAGATTTTTTGCTATTTGTATCACCGTCGCACCGATCCCTCCCGATCCACCTCGCACAAACAGGGTTTCTCCGACTTTGATTCGAGCGCGATCGACCAAACCTACGTGTGCGGTCAGCCCAACCAATCCACATGCTGCAGCCAGTCGCAGATTGACGTGATGAGGGACTCGGAAAACTTGAGTTTGGTCGCAGCAGAACTTCTCAGAATAAGTACCGGGTCGCCCAAAGAATCCTTGCCTGGTAGTCCAAACCCGGTCGCCCACTCTCAAGTCGACAACATTCGCTCCCACACGCTCTACGACTCCAGCCAAATCGCAGCCTAAAACAAAGGGCATTTTGAGTGGCGCAGGAGCGGCTCCGCTGCGAAGATAACAGTCGATCGGATTTACCGCGGCAAACTCGCTGGCGATCAACACGTCCTCCGCGCCGATTTCCGGGTCGGGCAACTCCCCGACTTGGATAACCTCCGGTGGACCCAATTTTTCGATGAAGGCCGCCCGCATCTGTTATTGTCTCCACCTTCCAAGTACGACACGAAAAAACCGCGTTACAAAAACGCGGTTATATTCGATGTGCAGTTTTTGACTCAATTGCAAGAATTGAATACTGTCAGGCGGCAAACCAAAAGAAATTACTTTTTCTTTGGAGCAGGAGCGGCTGCTTTCGCTGCCGGTGCCTTGGCTGCTGGAGCTTTCGCTGCTGGAGATTTCGCTGCCGGAGCTGCTGCCTTGGCACCCTCTTCGCCTTCCTTCTTCTCTTTCTTCTTTTTCTTCATCGAGATCTTCAACACACGGACCTTCGGTGATCCCATCAATGGATCGCCGTCTTTCCAGCGTTCGGTTTCTTTAAGTTGTGCAAGTCGTTCGGCTCGTTTATAGACATTCCGGACTTTACCCATACCGGCTTTTACTTTAAGGCTTTTGTCGATCGTCATCGGGAAAAAATGGGGTTTGAAGGGTGCGAAATTGAAGTCAAAAATTTAACCGAAGGCCGAGCGATTGACAAGGGCAGCGTGCCTTCTGGCCTGCTAATTCGCAGCTTTTCCCCCACAGTCGTGCGACGGCCCGTTCGTTTTTGCGTCTGAGGACGGACGTTGATCTCGTTTCAAAAGACCTCGAAAAATGCTAGAGTTTCGTCATGCGAAGAGGAATTGCTGTTTCTCCAGGCGTGGCAATCGGGAAAGCTTATGTAATTCACGACATCTTCGTGAACCCCGACACAAAACGCCTTGAAGACTCCGAAATTACGGCCGAATTGGCCAGCTATGAAACGGCCCGGGATCGGGCTGCCGGGGAGTTACGCACTCTCGAAAAGAAGGTAGAAGCTCAGGTAGGCCGCAACGAGGCCTCGATCTTTGCAATTCACCAACAAATTCTGCGCGACGGGGCGTTCACCAGCAAGATTCGCAGTTGGATTTGCGATGATCGCATGGCTGCCGAGGCGGCATTGCATCGATTGCTGGGTGAATACACCGGCCTATTTGCCCGAACCGAAGACGAATATTTGAAAGAACGACTGAACGACGTTCGCGATGTGATCATTCGTTTGTGCAATCATCTTATCAGCAAACAACAACCGGACCTGGACGACGTCAAAGGTCCATTGATCGTCGTCGCCAATGAACTGTTGCCTTCGCAAACCGTGGCCCTAGGAAAAATCGAAGTCGCTGGAATCGTTACTCAATCCGGCAGCCAAACGAGCCATGCGGCAATCATCGCCCGCAGCCGCGGCATTCCCGCCGTTTCAGGAATCAAAGGGATTCTCCGCGCCGTAAAGACAGGCGATACGATTGTTGTCGACGGTCGCGATGGGCATGTGGAGATCAATCCTCCTGCAGAAACGCTGGCGGCGTTTCGCAAGCTGGAACGGGAGTTCTTCGACCTGAAGGACAAACTCGCCGAGAATCGTGAACTTCCTGCCGTGACATCTTGTGGTGTCGAATTGCAACTACACGCCAACATCAACGGCGTTACCGATGCTAAAGCGGCGACAGCGATGGGTGCATCCGGAATCGGGCTGTTTCGCACCGAATACATGTATCTGACACACACTGACGTTCCCGACGAGGAAGAACAGTTTCAAACCTATTGTGAGATTATCGCCAACAGCCCAGACAACAACGTCACCATACGAACGCTCGATATTGGTGGTGACAAGGCCTTGTCATACTTCGGCAAGGATCATCACGAAGCCAATCCGTTCATGGGCTGGCGCAGCATTCGCCTGTCGTTCGAGCATCCCGAGTTTTTCAATACCCAACTGCGGGCAATTCTGCGAGCGGCAACGGTGTTTCCTAACGGCAACGTACGAATCATGTTTCCGATGGTCACGACATTTGAGGAACTGCGCAAACTGCGATCGTTCGTTCGCAAGGCCCACAAAGACCTGCAAATCCGCAAAATCAAGACCCGAGAAATTCCCGTTGGCATGATGCTGGAGGTTCCGGCCGCCGCAGTCACCATCGATACGATGTTGAGTCAAGTCGACTTCGTTTCAATCGGGTCCAACGACCTGGTCCAGTATTTGATGGCCGCCGATCGAGACAATCCCAAGGTCAGTTACCTGTGCCAACCGCTTTCTCCCGCAGTGTTACGGGTGCTGCATCAGGTTATTACTGCGTGCAACGTCGCCAAAAAACCTGTGACCGTTTGTGGAGAGATGGCGGGGCAACCGAAGGCGTTCTTATTGCTTCTCGGCATGGGCCTTCGTCGGTTCAGCATGAGCCCGGCATTCGTTCCGTCCATCAAACAGATCGCGGCGCAAATCTCGATCATGGAGGCCGAACAAATTCTGGATTCGGCTTTGAAATTTAAAGAAACGGCCCAAGTCATCCGCTTCATGGCCCGCCAAGTCGGCCAGCTCGCGCCATCCTTGGCGATGTTGGATATTTAATAAATTACTTTTCGCCTTTTTTCGACGCCCGAACAGAATTGCGTGCCGACCTATCGACCTCGGCCGCCATATATGGTGAAAAAAAACTGTAATCGACATCGTAAACCGTACGAGTCGTCAAACCAAGTTCTGCTTTTTCAAACATCTCTACAAGCCGCTCTGCATCAACAAGTTCGACTGGCGGCGCTCCGTCCCGTTCCGCTTCACGGCGAGCCTCGGTTGTAAACGAGCCAGTGGTCATGATTATCCCTTTGTCAGCTCGGCCGATCATCGCGTTCCTGAACTCAGCAACTTCCTTCCTTGCAACCACTTTTTTGTAACGCTTGCATTGAAAAAGGACCTTGAAACTCACAAACGGATTGACTTGGAGAATACCAAAACCATCAATGCCCTTGTCGTTAGGCGCCCCAGTTACCATTACCTTTTCGAATCCGAGCTTACGGAGCAAGAGAGCGCAAACTTGTTCAAATCCTTCCGGCGTAATTCGTCGGAGCAATTCAATCAGTAAGTTTTCATTCTCATTTTCCGGCCCATCGACACTTTCTGAACCAACCTCATCTGATGATTGTATTGCAGAATTAATTCTGGCATCCGCATGAATTTTCACCCATTTCAAGAATATTTTGTGTGCTTCCTCCTCATCAATTTTAGTTTTATTACCACGAGGCGTAAGCGTCCAAACACCTCGAGTTTCACTTCCTAAAAACCCTTCCCAAACCAAATATTGCCTTGCCCAATGCACTTGGTTATAGAATCTCGACTGACCCGATTTTAAAGTCTCTTCAAGAGCAGCATCAGAAAGGCCACTGCGCTCAGCAATCAAATCAACAACCTCGCGTGGTTTACCCGACCCTTTTAGTTCACGAAGTGCGTCAAGAATTGGCCCCATCCACTTTACAAACTCGGAACGTTTTTTCGTCATTTCTCACCGCAAACGGTTAGTACGTCCGCAAACCATGTCTAATCTTATGGACTTGGAATTTTCATCACAACCTTGATCGCTTCACCGGATTGCATCATGCGGAAGCCCTTTTCGAAGTCTTGCATATCAATCACATGCGTGATGATCGGATCAAGTTCCAGACGACCCGAGAGGATTAGGCTTTCCATCTGGTACCAGGTTTCATACATACGGCGACCGTTAATGCCGTAAACCGTTGCGCCTTTGAAAATAATTGCCTTTGACAGATCGATGGTGATTTCATCGCTGGGGATTCCCAAGATCGCGACTTTGCCGCCAGGTTGCAGTGCATCGAACCCATCGCGAATCGCGCGAGCATTGCCGCTCATTTCCAGCAATACTTGAGGGCCTCGCCCGCCAGTCGCCTTACGAGCAGCCTCCACCCAAGGTTCCTTCGCATTGAACGTTTCGTTGGCACCAAGCTCGCGGGCCAACTTCAGTCGCCGATCGTCGACATCCGTCGCAATGATTCGCGATGCACCGGCCGCCTTGGCCACGGTCACCGCCATCAAGCCGATGATTCCCACGCCCGTAATCAACACTGATTTGCCGCTCACGCCCGCAGTCATCACCGTGTGAACCGCGTTTCCCAAAGGATCAAACACCGCCGCGACTTCATCGCGAATTTTGGCATGAACCGGCCAGACGTTGTCTTCGGGGACGCTGTGGTAGGTCGCAAAGCAACCGTTGCAATCGATGCCGAAAATCTTGACGTTATCGCAAATGTGCGCGTTGCCGGTACGGCATGATTCGCAGCGGCCGCAACCAATATGCCCCTCGGCGCTGACCCGTTCGCCGACTTTAACCCGGTCAACAGCCGAACCAATCTGGACGACCGAGCCGCAAAATTCGTGACCGGTGGTGATTCCGATCTTGATCCGGTTTTGGCTCCACTTGTCCCATTCATAGATATGGCGATCCGTGCCGCAAATTCCGGCATGGGTAACGCGAATAAGCACGTCGCGAGGGCCGACCGGAGGAATTTCCACCTTTGGACAGAAGTCGAGCCCCGGTGCCGACTTGAGTTTTTTCAGGGCCGGCATGGACGACGGAAGCAACGTGGGCATGTCTTACTCAATTAATTTGTCTTGGAAAAGAACCAGACCGTGGCCTTATATCGTAAACTTCAATGAATCGGATGACAAGCAAACCACGCTCAAGTCATTTGGATTCTTCGCGATGCCGATTGCCGTTTGGCTTTGCAATTCAGTACAAACGGGTCGTTTGTCGGATTTCGTTAACTATCGTGTTGTTCAATTGGAAAGATTGTGACGGAACGAATTCGGTTTTTGTTTGGACTCTCCCAGTTGTTTTGGGTAACCGCGATTGTTGGCCTTGTTGCGGCAATCATCGTGGCTTCCGAAGATCCTAGAATTCGTTTTTTCGCGATCTGTTTCGTGCCCCCAACCTTATGGGGTGTGATTTCTCGACTGATGTTAAATCTATCGAATCGAGCCTCAGGAATAATTACCTATCTTTCTACGGTCGTTTTTTCCGCGAGTCTTTTTGCTTGCGGATCACAATACAGTACATTTATCGAGCCAGCACAAGGCCAAATTGATCGATTCGGATGGGGAGTTGTTTTTGCATCAGAATTTTTTGGCGCATTCCTAGTTCTCTTTGGCGGTTGGATTTCGGTATATTTTTTTCTTTGTGTTTCCGCCAGCTACGATTTAATCGTAAAGGGAAAATTCTAATTCGTTCTCAAGTCCGATTGTAGAAAAACTCGATTTGCTCGATCATGAATTCTGGAGTATCAAATCAAAAAGGACTTTGAGTCAATGACTTCGGAAAATGCGATTGGTCAGGACAATATTGTACCTAGTTGGCATGCCGAAGCTGAACTGCGCGTCAACTTGATTCGGATGTTGGCGATTGCGGGCTTTTATTTCGTGCATTTCTTGCACGTCTACGCGCCAGGCTGGGGCAGCGACATTGCGACGATCATTGGGTTCGCAACGAATCAACCCGTTGATCCCAACGTACACATCGCCGTTTCAATTATCGCGTTTGGCTGGTTGATGTTGGCCTTTGCCGTTCAATTCATTGCTCAGCAACAGCGCTCAACCTACTGGTTGGCGTTATTTTCAACGCTTGGGGATCTGGTTTTTTTGACTTCGATTCTTGCCCTTTCGACTGGCCCCAAGGGCCCGATGGTTGCTGGTTACTTTTTGATCATCATGTTGACTGGCCTGCGTTTCGATCTCCGGTTGATTCGAGTCACTACGCTGGCGACGATTGTCGCCTACATCGCTCTGCTCGGTGTGGCCAAATGGCCGAGCCAAATGAGCATGCAAATGGGCATCGAGACCGTGCCGCGATACCATCAAATAATGACGGTGGTCGCATTGGCTTTCGCCGGGGGCATCATGGGCCAAGTCGTGCGATTGGCTTATTCGGCATTGAAGGTTGGCCGTCCAGTTAAAGGAGTGCAGGACAAATGAGCGACAATCCTGAAACGGCCTCCGTCTGCACTCGCTGCAATCTGGCGCAATCATCCCAACATCAATTCTGTGCTCGTTGTGGCACCCCATTAAATCAACACGATAACTTTATCGAGATTTGGGAAGCCAAACTTGCCGAACAACCGCAGGTTGTGCCAGCCAAGAAATTCCCGATTCATTTGACTAGTTTGATCGGCCTGGGCACGCTGGTCTTGATATGCATCGCATTATTCATCGTGTCACCAGGTTTGGGGATCGGAATAACGGTGTTGGCTTTGCCGGCGGTTGTTCGCACGTTCATTGTGGTCCAAAAACAAAAATCTGCGGGTAAGGCGGTGGGCGAGGGCAAGACGATTTATCTATTTGTGGCCTCGTTGGGGACGACCTATGTCATTGCGTTTGTCACCTTTCTGGCGACGACCGCCGTTTTCATTGGGCTCGGCATCATCCTGCTATTTGCGACTTGCCTTACTTCCGTTGCCAATCCCCGAAATCCAGGGTTCGATCCTGAAAAAATGTTGCTGGGCATCGGCCTTGTGTCGCTTCTTGTCGCGGCCGCCGTACTTTGGTCGTTTTCCTTCTGGGTCCGTGACCGCTGGCGTCGGGATACGAAGATTTAGATTCGAAAATAGAAACGCCATCAATTGGTGTTGACCAAAAAAACCGCGGCTAGCGCCGTCGGCTCACGGCTGCCATTTCTCGAGCGTTTCGACCTGATAACGTTCTTATGGTGAAAACACGGGAACCAGATTGAGCGGGATTTGGAGAATAATGCCGGCCATCGCGGCGCCGAATTCGGCGCCGGCTTCGGAGTTCTGCCAACTGCCGTCGTCGGCTTGGCTGCGGACGAGTTCGTCGCGAATCCGCGGATACCAATCGTTCCAATAATCGCCACCGGCATGCCACATCGCCTGAACGGCGTAGTAGTGCGAGTAGAAATAATGGCCGCCCATACCGTTGAAGCCAGAAGTTTTCAGATACTTGAGAGCTTTATCGATTTGGTCGCCTTCATAAATTCCCGCGCTGTACAGCGAAGTAACGCCTGCGGCAGTCATCGCGAACGTCGTGTGGCCGCCTTGCATCGTGTAGCGGAAACTGCCGTCGTTGTTTTGGCTCTTCTTGACGTATTCAATACACTTTTCGCGGACGTTGTCGGGAACATCAATGCCGGAGTCGCGAGCACCACGCAAGCCCATAATCTGGCAAACGGTGATCGACAGGTCAGCGTCGCTTTTCATGGGTTGATACCGCCATCCCCCTTGGTCGTTTTGGGTTTTGCAGGTTAACTCGACGGCCTTGCGAAGTTTCTCACCGATCTCGGCCTTTTGCGTCATGCCGTAAGCTTGGGACAAAAACAGCATCGCAAAGCCATGTCCGTACATATTTTCGTGCACCGCGTTATCTTGGCGCGAGATGTAGCCGCCTTCGCCGACGTTGTTCATCAAGAACTCAACACACATGTCGACGTTCTTGCCGTATTTGCCTTGTCCGGGCGAATGACCACCGCACATGAAGGCCAATCCGGCTAGACCCGCCGTTGCGACTCCGGCCGAGTATCCGCTGTTGCCGAACGTGCCGCGATTGCGCCCCGATTTGACTTGGCGGTTTTCCAGAAACGCGAGGCCTTTGTCGATCGCCCGACGTGCCTCGGGGGTAATCAGTTCGGCAGGAGATTTTTCGTTAGGAGAATTCTTGCGGTCGCGCCGAGGAGCTGGGACAAACGTCGCAGCGTTCGCGGCCAATGGGCTTAAACCAAGCGTCAACGCACTGCCCGCCAAAAATTGATTGAAATGTCGGCGACTAAGTCCCATGGCTCTTCGGCTCCGCGGTCGGTCTGTGGTCGAAAATCATCTTGCGTCTTTGGAACGCTGGTCAGCACGTCGCAACGTACCTTTCTATTGTTGACGATTTATCGACCTGTTTGAAGTCTAATCTCGAAAAAAAGCTGCTTTTGCTCGCATATTCACGATTCGTCGGCGATGAATTGCCGCAATCAAGAGATTTCTCCGGTGAACCCTTGGCGAGTCCGGTGCACGACGATAACTTTTAAGGACTTACGACAGCAGACACTTCGTTAAACGGAATTTTAAAGCGATGAGCGCGACCATGGTTTCGATTGAGCAACTGGCGATCAACACGATACGCACCCTATCCATGGACGCCGTCCAAGCGGCCAACAGCGGGCACCCCGGAACGCCCATGGCGCTCGCTCCATTGGCGTACGAACTGTGGGCGAATCACTTGCGATACGATCCGGAGCACCCGCATTGGCCAGCTCGCGATCGGTTTGTTTTGTCCTGCGGTCACGCCTCGATGCTGTTGTATTCGGTGTTGCATCTTGCGGGCGTTCGCAAGGCAGACGGGTCACAGGATTTGGCTGTGACTTTGGACAATATTCGAAACTTCCGACAACTTCATAGTCCGTGTGCGGGGCATCCGGAGTATGGCGAAGTCACCGGTGCGGAAACAACGACCGGCCCTCTCGGACAGGGCGTTGCTAACAGCGTTGGCATGGCGATCTCGGCCCGCTGGTTTGACGCGCGAATGGGGCACGGCAACCAAGAGTTGCTGGACTACAACGTGTATGCGTTTTGCAGCGATGGCGATTTGATGGAAGGGGTCGCCAATGAAGCGGCTTCAGTCGCCGGTCACTTGGGCCTCGCAAACTTGTGCTGGGTCTACGACGACAACCGAATCACGATCGAAGGCTCCACCGATTTGGCTTTTTCGGAAAACGTCTCCGAGAAATTCATGGCGATGGGTTGGCAGACCATTCTCGTCAACGATGCCAACAATGTTGCGGCGTTTCGCAAGGCTTTGCAGCGCTTCCAAGCGACGACGGATCGCCCGACTCTGATCATCGTCCGCAGCATCATTGGCTATGGAGCCCCCAACAAACAGAACACTGCGGGCGCTCATGGCGCGCCGCTCGGCGAAAGCGAAATCGTTGCAGCCAAAGAATATTACGGTTGGCCAAAAGACGAAAAATTTCTGGTGCCTAACGAAGTCACTGAACATTTTCGCGAGACGATCGGTCAACGCGGTCGTGATTCGTACAAGGCCTGGTTGTCCCAATGGCAGGCCTATCAATCGCAGCATCCGAACGACGCGGCTGAACTGAAATTGATTTGGGATCGCAATCTCCCGACCGATTGGCAATCGGCCATCGACGGTTTTGCTGGAGGCGGAAAGCCTGCGGCGACTCGCGCTTGGTCGGGCAAAGTTTTAAACAAAGTTGCCGATAAAATCCCGTGGCTGATTGGTGGTTCGGCGGACCTCGCCGAATCGAACAAGTCCTTGATTGAATCGAGCGATGCGGGACACTTCGAAAAAGGAAATTACGGTGGTCGCAATTTTCATTTTGGAATTCGTGAACTGTCGATGGCGGCGATTTGTAATGGAATGTCGCTCTCGGGATTGCGACCCTACGCCGCCACGTTTTTTGTGTTCACGGATTACTTGCGGCCCGCGATGCGATTGAGTGCCTTGATGCATCAACCGGTTATCTATTTGTTGACGCACGATTCGATTGGCCTTGGAGAGGACGGACCCACGCATCAACCGGTCGAACACCTGGCCGCTTGCCGAGCGATTCCAAACCTGTTGGTCATGCGTCCGGCGGATGGAGCGGAAACGGCTGAAGCCTATCGCGTGGCGCTCACGCAAACGCGGCGACCGACGGCAATGGTACTTTCGAGGCAGAATGTCCCGGAGCTTGATCGGGCGATTTGCAAGTCGGCTCAAGGTGTAGCGCAGGGCGGTTACGTCTTGTGGCAGTCAGCGGAAAATTGCGAAGTGATCTTGATCGGAACGGGCTCAGAGTCGAGTCTGTGCCTCGATGCCGCGAAACGATTGGCCGAAGGCGGTAAATCCGTGCGGGTTGTTTCGATGCCGTGTTGGGAATTGTTCGACGAGCAGCCAGAGTCGTATCGAGAAACTGTATTGCCAAAATCTTGCACGGCACGCGTGGCTGTCGAGGCGGGATTGGAGATGGGTTGGCAGAAGTACTTGGGTTGGGATGGCGAATTCGTCGGCATGAAGTCGTTTGGAGCCAGTGCCCCTGCCGAACAGCTCTACCAGCATTTTGGCATTTCTGTCGACCACGTCGTCGACGCCGCCAATCGCACCCTTGGCAGAAAATAGCCAGCACACGCCTGAGGTTGGCTTGCGTTACGCGGGAAATTTCGCTGTATTAACTGGGGGTTTTTGTTCACGCGTGATCATAGGCGTACCGTTTCACTTCAATCCAGACCGGCAACAGAATGAATGTCATGACCAAATCGATCGAACAAATGACAAATGAAGTCCGCAGTTTGGGACCTTGGCACCAAAGCATCCAGATCACCAAAGATTTTGCGACGGGCGATCCGTATTCTGCCACGGGTGAAACGAATCGGAAGCAAAACCAGAACATTAGTCTGCTGACCACGTTGTATGAGAATTATGTCGACACGGTAAAGCCGATCTATCCTGATGGTCTGGCGGGGAAGCGGTTTCTCGATTGCGCGTGCAACGCTGGCATCTATTGCTTCGCAGCGCGAGCCCTGGGAGCTGAGTTTTCATTTGGGTTTGACGTGCGGGATCACTGGATTAACCAAGCGAATTGGGTCCGCGAGAATCGCCAAGTCGGCCCGACTGATCGCATCAAATTCGCGGTGTGCGATGTTTACGATTTGCCGAAACGCCGTTTGCCGATGTTTGATTTGACGATGTTTAAAGGGATCTTCTATCACCTGCCCGATCCGATCACGGCCTTGAAAAACGCCAGCGATCTGACCCGCGAGGTGTTGATCTTCAACACTCAAGCGACTTGGGGCAAACCCGACGGTTACTTAAAGCCTGGTTCAGAAGACATTCGCAGTCTGATGTCAGGGGCTTACGGCCTGAACTGGCGACCGACAGGTCCGCAAACGATGATCCCGATTTTTTCCTGGTTAGGTTTCAAAGAAGCTCGCTTGATCTTCTATCGACAAAACCCCACACATCCGGACCTTGGCCGCCTCGAAATCGTCGCCTCCAAAGTCGAAGGCCTGCTCAGTTCTTTCACGCAGTACGAAAACCTGTACGAAATGAAAGGTTAATCGTCGCTCGACTCTCCGAGTCGAGTAATCAATCCGTTCTCAACGAGGGTCCGGCAACATCGCACAAGCCAAATTCATCGTTTTCCTTTCCGCAGGCATACTGTGGCCTCTAACAATTACCAATTGGATTTCTGTCCCGTAGGGACAAACTGTCGGTAGCAGCCCGCAAATCCAAACCATTTCCGTCCCGTAGGGACGGCCTGTCGGTACAAATGGTCACGGCTCGGAGAGCCGTGCGACGGTTTATTCGTTCATTTGGCCTTTGATGGTGCGTTGGGTTTTTTCCCAGACTTCGACGAGATGCTCGACGTATTCCGCCGCCGTCATCAGCGGGCTGGCATCGGCTGCTTCAAGATCGAAAAGCCATCCCTTCGCATATTTGTCGACGTTAATCGTCGATGGGTCCCGTAACAACTGTTCGTTGAATTCCACGAGTTGCCCGGTCAGCGGCGCATAAAGTGAACTCTCCGCTTTCTTGCTCTCGATCGTGCCAATCTCTTGGCCTTGGGCCAATGAAAACGGCGCGTCCTGTTGCCACTCCAGAAAATAAACATCTTGGAGCAACCGAACCGCATAGGCCGTAAAACCGAAACGCCATTTCGTGTCAGACTGGGCTGACGCCCACATGTGGTTGCGTGCGTATTGGCGATCCACGGGAAACTCGGCCTTGAACTCACCCATCATGAAGACGAGCGTTTCGGTCATGTGTAGCGGACTCCCTGGAACTGCGCTTCGAAAAACGGCGGGAGCAAACCGTCCGCATGCAACAGCCCTTCGCGAGTCAATTCGACTCGGTCGCGATCAAACTGCAAGTATCCGCTATCGCGATGACTTTCGAATACGTTTCGCCATTCTTCGATAATATTCGTACCGAATTTTTCTTGGAAGTATCGCGTCTCCAGAAATCCTCGCTTGAGTTGCAGGATCATCTCGCGAATCAGCAATTGTCGCTGAGTCGGTCGCAGCGCGCGTCCCAAAGGCAACGTACCACGCTCCAGCAGATCGCCGGTGTAGTCGCCCCATTCGGGCTTGTTTTGATAATGAACGCCGTTGATATGGCCGAAGCTGGCGATCCCCGTCGCGAGCAAGTCTGAACCTCGCCACAGGTTATCGCGATAACTGAAGTTCACCTTCTTGGGATCCTTCACCAACGTATAGGCACTGCTGACGTGGTAACCTGCCGCAATCAGCTCATCGTAAGCGTAATTAAGCCATGCTCGTTTAGTTGGCCAATCGGCTACCGGCGTTTCGATCTTGTTACCGAGAATGTCTTTGGAGTAAACCGTGTTAAATGGCAACTCCATTTGATAGATCGTCACACTGTCAGGCGACAGTTCGATTGTTTTGGTGATGTTGTATTTCCAGTTGTCCCAGTTTTCGCCGACCATTCCCGAAATCAAATCGACGTTGACGTTAGGAAAACCAATCCGTTGAATCCAGTCCCACGCCCGGTAGACTTCTTTGGAAAGGTGAGCGCGGCCGTTTTCTTCGAGAATCGAATCGGTGAAATTCTCAATACCCAGGCTCAATCGCGTGACGCCAAGTGCCTTCAACGTCTCCAGTTTGTTTTCCTGAAGCGTTCCCGGCTCACATTCAAACGTCACTTCTTCGGCCAAGTCCCAATTGATGTTTTCGCGCAGGCGGTCGACCAGACTGGTGAGCTGTTTGCTGCTCAAATACGACGGAGTTCCGCCTCCGAAATAAACGAAACGAAAAGGTCGCCCGCCTATTACGGGTTGCTGGCTGACCAGTTCGATTTCCCGGCACAACGCTTGAACGTAGTTCTCAATCTCACCGGCGTTCTTTTCGGTGAAGACCTTGAAGTAACAAAACTTGCAACGTTTGCGACAAAAGGGAATATGCAGATACAACCCCAACGGCACATCGGCCGGTGGTGCAGCCATTACGGCCATCACTTCGGGCAGTTGTTCCGCCGTCCATTGGCTATAGGGCGGATAGTTGGAAATAAAATAACTTCCAACTTCCGTTTTCGCAGTATCAGTTGTCATGGTCGGCTCGAGAAAGAAACTTTGCCGCGAGCAATTTACATTTTGCCGATCAGGGCAACGAGGTCAGCAGTGCGACAACTGTAACCCCATTCATTGTCGTACCAGCTAACGACCTTGGCAAGTTTTCCTTTTTTGCCAAGGACTTGGGTGAATTCTGCCGCGAAAATGCTGCTGTGCGGGTCGTCGATGATGTCGCTCGACACGATCGGATCTTCGGTGTAATACAGAATCCCCTTAAGCGGCCCGTCCGCTGCGGCTTTCATCGCCGCATTGATTTCTTCTGCCGTCGTCTCCTTGTTCAGGTTGACGGTCAAGTCGACCACGCTGCCGGCCGGCACTGGAACACGCATCGAAATACCAGTCAGCTTGCCATCCAATTCGGGGATGACTAGCCCGACAGCTTTGGCGGCTCCGGTGGAGGTCGGAATAATGTTTTGGGCGGCGGCACGGGCCCGATACGGGTCTTTGTGCGGCAGATCGAGGATCTGTTGGTCGTTGGTGTAGGCATGCACCGTTGTCATCAAGCCGCTTTCGATCCCAAACGATTCGTGCAGGACTTTGGCGATTGGCGCGAGGCAGTTCGTCGTGCAGCTGGCGTTGGAAATACAAGTCATGTCTTTGGTCAACTTCTTTTCGTTAACACCCAAGACCACGGTCAAATCAACGCCGTCTTTCGCTGGTGCGCTCAAGACGACTTTGCGAGCACCTGCAGCAATGTGCGAATCAAAACCTGGCTTGCCTCCTGCTGCCTTGCCGACAAAAACGCCAGTGCTTTCTACAACGACGTCGACCTTCAGGTCTTTCCAAGGCAACTTGCCGGGGTCTCGTTCTTCGAAGACGCGAATCTTGTCGCCATTAACAATCAAGTTCTCGGCGTCGTGGCCCACGGTGCCATTAAAACGACCGTGCACGCTGTCGTACTTCAACAACGTGGCCAGCATTTTGTTGTCGGTCAAATCATTGACGGCAACGACATCGAATTCATCGGGCCGCGACATGAAATTGCGGAACGTCAAACGGCCGATTCGCCCAAACCCATTGATTGCCACGCGGATTGCCACAGAGATTACTCCTGTTAAAGTACCTTGCTGAATTGGACGCCGACATTTTAGCTGTTTTCGCCTGCAATTAAAGCGAACACCCCATGCCCCCTTCAGTCAAGTTGTCGCAGGTCGGAATTCAGCCCGGCAACCGTCAGTACATCGACGAACCGGCGATTGCCCGAAACTACGACGCTTCGCTCGTCGACAATCTGGTCGCAAAATTTGACGAAGCCATTGTTGAGAAAAAACTTGCCGAGCTTTCCAAATCCAATCCATCCGCTGTTGTAGCGGATTTCGGTTGCGGAACCGGTCGGTCTTTGTTGACCGCAAAAAGAGCGGGCTTTTGCTGTATTGGCATCGACCTATCGCCTTCGATGCTGGAAATTGCGGCGGACAAAATGGTTGCTGAACCAAGTTCAGCCGTGTATCAGTTGTTCAAGTCCAACCTGTTGGAGCTTGATTGGATGCAGCGCGAGTCGATCGATTTGGCGCTCTGTATGTTCAGTACGTTTGGAATGATTCACGGTCGAACGAATCGAATTTCGTTTTTACAGACGGTGAAAAATTCGTTAACGCCGAAGGGCAAGCTGTTGGTCCATGGTCATAACGTCTGGTACCAGCGTTTTTTCCCGGGCGGCAAAAGCTGGCTAGCCCGCAGTTGGATAAGAAGTTTTTTCCAAAGGAGCTTCGAATTTGGCGGTCGTTATGCGGACAATCGTTTTGTTGAACAATTGTTTCTGCACAGTTTTACGCTCGCCGGAATGAAGCACGAATTGGCAGCCGCAGGTTTCGTGATTGAAAATATTTTTCCCATCCGAGATGAGAAGCAAACGTCGACCCCAGTTGGCTGGATCGTCGAGTGCCGAAAATGATCAACACGTCGCAACGCCAAACTTGATTCGCTGATTAGTGGTTGGGGATCGATTCCAAACGGCACAAGTCCTCAACCGGCTCGCGACGCCGAACCAAGTGATCGAATCGGTCTTCGATCAATACTTCAGCCGCCATCGTTTTACTGTTGTAATTCGAACCCATCACAAAGCCATATGCACCGGCGCAACCGATGACGAGGTAGTCCCCTACCGTCGCGACCGGCAATGAGCGTTTCAGGACTGTGCCGCCGTCGGCTTGCGTAAAGATGTCACCGGATTCGCACAGCGGTCCGCCGACAACCACGTCTTGATATTGAACTTTTCCCGGCGGATTACGAAACGCAATCGCCATCGGATGGTAGGCACCATACAAGATCGGACGGGCAAGATTGTTGAAGCCCGCGTCGAGCAGATAAAACTTGTTCTCGCCCATGTCCTTGATCGCGCGAATTTCGGCGATCAGAAAACCACATTCGGCAACCGGATACCGCCCCGGTTCAATTTCCAATGTCAGCGAATGCCCAACGCTGGCTTCCAAACGTTTCCGCGAAGCGTCCCACAACTTGAAGTACCGGTCGATATCGATTTCTCGATCTTCGTCGCGATACGGCGTAGGCAGTCCACCGCCGACACTAACGGTCTGAAGTTGTGAGCCAACACGAACCGCGACCTTCTCCATCGCCGAACAAACCTGGGCCAGATGCTCGAAGTCTGTGCCGGATCCGATATGCATGTGCAAGCCGGTAACCGCCAAGTCATACCGTTTCGCTAAAGCGAGACATTCATCGACTTGCGTGTGCCAAATGCCATGTTTTGAGCTCGAACCACCCGTGTTTGTTTTCTGGCTGTGACCGTGACCAAAGCCCGGATTGATACGCAATGTGATTGATCGTCCCGGACAACGTTCTCCGAATTGAGAGATCATGTCGGGAGAACCAAGATTCGGATGAATCTTCTCGCGGTCGACGAGATCTAGCGTCTCGCGGTCAAAGATATCAGCGGTGTAGACAATGGGGGCTGTTTCATTTTCGGGCGCAGAATATTCGTAGCCAGCACGGCGCGCTCGATAAACCTCGCCGACACTCACCGCGTCAACGACCACTCCATGACGCCGCATCAGATCGAGAACCGCCAAGTTTGAATTGGCCTTTTGCGCGTAACGGATGACATCGAATTGTCGAAGCTTCTCAATTTGTCGGACAATTACCTCTGCTTCGTATACAAAGGTTGGCGTACCGTATTTCCGCACCAATTCGGCGACGGACAAACTGCCAATTTCCGAACAAACCATTGCCCAACTTTTTTCCGTTACTGTGGCCATTCAACACCTTTTCTGCGAAACGACTGAAAACGAGTAAGAATCAGAATCTCTTTTTGCCTGATAGGCTCTAAGATAACAAACTCGAAACAAAATTGGCGGGAGCTTTTTCGGAGTATCGAAAGAAATTTGAACCAGTCGCGCGAACAAGTGTCGGATTCGTTTGGTCTCGCAAAAGACGGTAGCCGCGTTGTCTTTAGCCTCATCGCTGGTTACTTTTGACGGTAATGCGATGCCTTCGTCGGGCGTATTCGAACAAAAATCTTGTTGTTTTGGATGGGATTATGGAACTTGATCAACGAAGGTCGGCGGTCGTACTTTCGATTGATGGGTTGGGGGCTCGTTATTTGGGGCCATATGGCAACACCTCCATGACCACACCCGGTTTCAATCGGCTGGCGAGTCGTTCCATGCTGTTCGAAACTGCCTTGGCTCGCGTTGCCGGCGGTGAAGGCCCGGAGGCTTGGGGTTGGGATCGATTAGGAAACGAAGCGATTCAGCAAGCGGCCAAAGAGCATCCCGGTGTACGATCCATTTTGGTAACCGATTCGGCAACCGTCGGCGATTGGGGTGCCGACCGATTTGACGAAGTTGTCGAGATTCCACCGAACGAAACCACTGCCGCGGCCAGCGAAGTTGCCGAGACGCGGCTAGCCCGTTTTTTCGCTGAAGCGATCGAGCGAATCCTGCAACTCGACCAGGGCGAATTGCTGGTTCTGCACACCTCGGGATTGTTGTTTCCCTGGGATGCTCCTTACGAATTTCGCGAGGCATTACAAGGCGAAGACGATCCGCCCCCCCCTCGAGAACTTAGTTTCGAAACGGGACGTTTTCAGGAGATCGATCCCGACGAATTGCTGGGTTGGCAACAAGCCTATGGTGCGCAAATCGCGGCGCTTGATCATTGCATTGAGCTTTTTTGTGATGTCTTGGCGAGGCTGGCGATTCAACCGCTGGTTTGCGTCTGCTCTCCCCAAGCGTTTCCCATTGGCGAACATGGATTTTTGGGAGCTCATCCGGAATGTCTTTACGATGACGCGCTCCATGTCCCACTATTTATTTACAACCCAGCTATCGGCGCAGTGTCTTCACGCGTTTCGTCGTTGACTTATGCCGATCATTGGACTGAATGTGTGAATGAATGGATGTTAGGGAAGGAACTCCCTCGACCCGAGATCTTGCCTCGCAAGGAACTCGAATGGCTGACTTGTACGAGTGCGAATTCTTCAAATGCCAAAGCGCTCCGCACGCACGCTTGGAAATTTCTGTTTCAGCCGCCACGTCCCCACGAGTTGTTCGCCAAACCCGATGATCGTTGGGAGAAAAACGACGTTGCCGACCGCTGCCATGAGGTTGTCGAATTGCTCGAGAAATCGATGGGCAATGCTAGCGTAGCCTTGCCCGAGCCTTTGCCCTCGCTCCTTTGCGACGGTGTCATCTAGTCAAATCCGTAACAAAAAAGTCTCACGTGAATGCGATTTCGCGTGAAATATCACGTTTTTTGGCGGGAATTAGTCTAGGCCCTTCCTTTTACACATATTTTTATGTAAAAATTGTGAAAACGAGGTTTTCCGAGGTTTTCATGGCGAGAGTAATCGAACGATCGGATCGCCATTTGCTTGAGGCGTTGCGCAACGGCAAGCAGATGACGGTCGAGCAACTTGGCGAGGCGCTGGCGGTAACCGCCACGGCGGTTCGCCAACGTTTGGAACGTTTGATTGCCGCTGGGGCGGTAACGCGCCAAGAGCTACGGCAAGGGCGAGGTCGTCCCTCCTATCAATACACATTGACGGATGCGGGTGCCGAATTACTGGGTCACAACCTGGCAGATTTGGCCCGAGTGATGTGGAGTGAAATTGCCCGAATTGAAGATCGGCAAACACGCACTCAATTGCTGAATCGCATTGGCGAACGAATGTCCGAAATGTACGCGGCGGAAATCGTCGGCGAGACGAACGAGGAACGTTTACAGTCGCTGGCTGAATGCCTTCGCTCGCGAGAAATTGGAGCACGGGTCGAACAGGTCGCGGGTCAGGCGTTACCGGTATTGAAAATTACCGGTTGTCCTTATCCTGGTCTATCGGGTCCAACGCACCACGAAATCTGTGAAATGGAGCAATCCATGTTTGCCGGATTGTTGGGACATCCCATTCGTCTGACAGACTGTCGTTGTCATTCGGCCGAAGGCGTTTGCACCTTTGAACTGGAAAACGCAACGAACGAATTGGAAAACGCGGCGACAAAATGAAAGCGCCAACGGGTTCAAAACGAACCACGAAGTTTTAATTAAACAACAAACTAAAC
>JBEBGH010000063.1:0-20145 GCA_040081565.1 Pirellulaceae bacterium | reverse complement strand
TCGATCGCCTTTAAAGTCTTCAGACTCACCAGTTTGGCGATCCCGTCGTCCCCCACTCGAGTTTGACCAATTCGCAACTGCTCCAGTTTCGGAAACTGAGCGACGATCCCCAGCCCTTCGTCGCTGATGTCCGCCCGAAACAGTTGCAGGTAGCGGAGGTTTTTCAACGTCAACAGTTTTTGCAGCGATTCGTTGGTCACCGGTGCCAGATCCATTGTGAGTTTTTCGAGTGCCGTCAATTTGGCGATTTCGTCGAAGGAGGCCGCAACCAAGTCCGAGCCTTTGACCGTCAACGACTTCAGGCCGGGAAAATTCACGAGTTGCGAGAGAGCCTCATTCCCATTACGGCTGTTTGAAAGATCGATTTCCGAAACGAGTCCAGTTACCGGATCGGTTGTGAAAGCGGCTTCAAAAGGCTTGAGCGCTTCAACCGCCGCAGCATCGCGTTGTTTCAGCAGTTGAAATTCTTCCGCCGATACGACCTTTGTTTCCTCTGCCGGCTTCTTTGCTGTCTTCGGCGATGTTGGCTTGGACTGCTTTCCGACATTCGCCGAAGCTGCCGAGCTGCCCGACTCCAATTCTTTCACTCGGGCCTGCAGTGCTTCGACTTCGGCCTCCAATTCCTTGATCCGCTTGACCCGCAGCGGCTCGTAGTCCGTGGTTTCGCAGCCTGACAAAATGAAGGGTATCAGACCCAAAAATAGAATCGCCCTTACGCTGTTCCGTCTTTTCATCGTTTTACCTTTGGAAGCTAACTCCGGCCGTCAATTCAAGCCGGTCGATCAATACTACATCATGCGCCGAAGAAGCCGTTTTTTAAATAGCCTGATGCGGTTTTCATTCGTCGATTTCACTTAACTTCGCGGCATTATTCCATGCTAAATGCCGGACAACGACATTCAAAGCGACGATCGAAAGAAAGATCAATACTTCAGCTATGATTATTTCAGCAATTCCTTCGTATCCGGAAGCGAAATTCCAGGCGCTAATGGTCACAAACGTTGAGATGCCGACGATCGCGTGGACACCCACAAACAGACGCAATGGCCATTTCACTTTTGACGAAAACAATTTGTTAACAATTCGGCAAATGGGTACGTAGACAATGGCACATACAAGTCCAATGACTATTGGGAAAATGACTATTGGGAACAGGATACTTCCCGACCAAAATATTTGAATTTCTTCGTCGTAGACCGCAACTCGCTTAGAAAGAAGGAGGGACAGTGCCCGCTCCGGATTTTGCGCAAAAACATCCTTCAGCATGAGCATTCCACCACGCAAACTGGAAATTAAAGTGGCCACAAAAAAAACGTCCGAAAGGGTCACTGGACCTGAACAATCAAAATGTCTCAATTCGACTCCAACCAGTCCGGAAAGGTAGCGCATTGGCCACGCCGAGAGGAAAAGAAACAATGAGGAAGAAAGTGCTGCATGCCCAAGAATAGTAGAAAACGAATCTTCCGAAACGGGATGGAAACGGAAAAGAAATTGCGTAACCAGTAATGTGGTAACCACTAGCCAAGCCAACAAAATGCCAAAATCGAGAATGCTTCGTAATAGCCCTTTTCTTCCGGTCCAAAACCAAAAAGACATTACGGTTGCCGAAACATAAATCAGGAATTGAGGAAACTCCGACCTTAACGAGCAAAATGTAGTAATCAACAGATTGATCAAATGAATGATGCAAAGCACCCAGACTGGAAGCCAATTTTCAAACAGTCTGCGAAATGCTGAACCGAAACTCAACCCAATTCTCCAAAGAAATTGTCAGCCCACCCAGCGAATCCGAGACCGTCGGATCAAGCGAAAACATCCTTGATGACGTGGCCATGGACGTCCGTCAACCTTCGTTGCGTACCGTTGTGATAAAACGTCAGGCGTTCGTGATCGAGCCCAAGAAGATGCAAGATCGTCGCGTGAAAATCATAAACCGTGGTGATGTTCTCAGCCGCTTTCCAGCCAAACTCATCGGTCGCGCCCCAACTGAAGGGAGCCTTAACGCCAGCTCCGGCCAAGAAACAAGTGAAGCCTGCAGGATTATGATCGCGACCTGAGGCTCCGGCTTGGAAAGTCGGCATTCTTCCAAATTCTGTACAGAAAACGAATAACGTATCTTCCAGCAATCCCCGCTGTTTAAGATCACGAAAAAGCGCCGCGGTTGGCTGATCCAAAATTTCAGCGTGACCTGGATACTGGTCCGCAATCATTTTGTGCCCATCCCAGTTCCCGACCCCTTCACCCATCGCATAGGCACCATTGAATAATTGCACGAAGCGAACGCCGGACTCACATAGCCTTCGCGCCAAGATACAATTGCGAGCATACGCCGCCTTCACGGGATTCAGTTCCTGATCGGCGCCATACTCGCGCAGGACATGTTCGGGTTCAGACTCCAATTCAACGAGAGGCGGAATCACCTGCTGCATCCGCGCGGCGAGTTCGTAACTGGCGATTCTTGCAGCCAAATCGGCGTCGCCCGGAAATCGCGACAGGTGTCGCTCATTCATTTTCTTCAAGAAATCGGCCGTGGCGATATCGGCCTCGATACCAACTGCGCCGGGACGATTGAGCGTCTTGATGGGTCGTTGGATCCCGAGCGGAACCCCTTGATATCGCGCGGGCAGAAATGCTGAAGCCCAATTGTTTCCGGCAGCTTGCGGATTTCCGCGCGGGTCTGGAATCGCCACAAATGCCGGCAAGTCTTCGTTCTCGGACCCAAGTGCATAGTTCACCCAGGCTCCCATCGACGGGAATCCGTCCAATATGAAACCGGTCGACATGAAATTTTCGCCAGGTCCATGGGTGTTAATCCGGCTGGTCATGGCATGAAGGAAGCAAAAATCATCGGCGAGTTCGCCGAGCTGGGGTAATAAATCGCTGGTCATTTTTCCGGACTTGCCACGCGGACGAAAGTCTCGAAGCGGTCGTTTCAGATTCCCCTGGGCACCTTGAAACGTCTTCAAGTTTTCACCGCCTGGCATCGGTTGGTCGTGCCGGGCAAACAACTCGGGCTTGTAGTCGAAAGTATCGACGTGGCTCAAGGCTCCCGTGCAGTAAACCATGACCACGCGTTTGGCACGCGCAACAAAATGCGGGCGCTGGTCATCGAGATGGTCTGCCGGAACATTGCTTGAAGACGAAGAAGTCCGTGCGAATGCGACCTGACGATTCCTTTCCAGCAAATCGATCAGCGCAATGGATCCCAGTCCCGTCAGCGTATTACCGAGGAAGCCACGGCGATCGAGCAAACGCAAACCATTCGTTGAAATTTCCATCCGGCGTCACTCGATAAAAAGAAACTCATTGGTGTTCAGTAAGGCCCGAGCAAGCGAGGCCAAACCATGCTGGTCTACCAGCGACTGTGCCGCGGTCGCTTCATCAGCATCTGGATCGCGTAACAAAACGCGGCGGAAGACGTGTCCGATTTGTTCGGGAATCGCCACATCTTGCGAGACGATTGAATCGGCCAACTGACTCGCTTGCTGCCAAACGAATTCCGAGTTGAACAAATTCATTGACTGAATAGGAGTCGTGGATTGCGAACGACTGGGGCAGACCTGGCCAGCATCCGGAATGTCGAACGAACCAAAAATCGCGTCATGCTCCATCCTTAACTTCGTCGCATAAATCATTCGGCGAAAATCTGCAGGACCAAAGTCGTCTTTTGCAATCCAATTTCGAGCGTAGTTGTCGTTGGGAACAAACAGCAGGAATCCCGGGCCACCCATTTTCAAATCAAGTTGTTTCGAAGATGCGAGAATTCGATCGCGAATCAACTCGCCCTCCAATCGCCGCGGTGGAAATCGCCACAGAAAATGGCTTTGGGCATCCACCTTTAATCCTTTTGAATTCGGTGCACTTGATTGGCAAAAGGCATCGCTGGTCAGGATCAGTCGCAGGATGCTCTTCAATGAGCCCTTTTGCTCGACCAATTCAGCAGCCAGCCAATCCAATAGTTCGGGATGGGTAGGCGACGCGCCCATCATGCCAAAATCGGAAGGTGTGGCGACAATCCCCCGACCAAAAACGCCTTGCCACAAACGATTAACCATGACTCGCGAAGTCAACGGATTTTCCGGGCGTGTAATCCACTGCGCGAGTGCCAGCCTGCGCTCGGCATCGGAACAATCGGACGATAGGGAAAGCGAGCCCAACTGCGGGTGCAGAACGGCCAAGCCGTCGGGAACCACTTCCTCGCGCGGAGCCGAATGTTCGCCGCGATGAAGTCGATGGGTTTTTGTCGGCGGTTCAAATCGTCCGGCATAAGCCTTCGGCAATGACCGCAATCGCGAGATCTTTGCCACGAGCTCCGTCTGCGAATCGAGCAATCGTTTGAGTTGCAAGTCTTCGGCTCGTGCGGTTGCTGGATCCTGAATCTTCAACCGCTCAGACAATTGCGGCGACCCCAAGCGATCATCTCCCGTCGCGACAACTTGCCAATTCTGACCGTCCAAGCTTGTGGAAATGGAGTACTCGATCGGCAATCGGTCCCCAAACGTTTGTCCCTCCGTTCGACGGTCGCGACTCCAAACAATTCGGTCGACCGACTCTGTTTGTTGAAACTCGAGTTGCACCCAACTCGTTTGAGTGCTGCTGGAGATCCAACTGAAGGGATTCCCGTAACGTCCGTCGTTAATGTGCGGCAGTTGATGTTGCGGGTCGCCCGTGTAATTGCCAGAAGAACTTGCTTTTACTCCGCGAGATTCAATGGCCACGTTCAGTTGAGGATCGGCAGCAGAAAAAATTTCTAATTCATCGATGCAAGGTTCTGCCGACGACGACTTGGTGATCGTGAATCTCACAAAGCGGCACTCAACCGGCGAAAAATGCTCGATATTTGCCCGCTGCGTCACGGCAGGACGAACCAGTTTTGCCAACGCCGATTCGACCTTGGCGAGTTCCTTTGCCAACCCGTCGGCCTCGGCGTTACGGGCGGGCTGATCCGGGCTAGCTATATCCCTTTCGCCAAAATGTACACCGGTAAAGACAGCCTGCATCGCGTAAAAATCGGACTGAGACATCGGATCAAATTTGTGGTTGTGACATCGTGCACAACCGACTGTAAGTCCCATGAACGCAGTACTGGTTGTGTTGACCATGTCGGCCAATTCATTCATCCGTTGGATTTGAGTGAGGTCGGCATCACCCTTTACAATGTCGGTGCCCCCTCCCACCAGAAAACCAGTGGCGACATCTGCCTGTAATTGGTCGCCCGCAATTTGTTCCCGGACGAATTGAAAATACGATTTGTCTTCGTTGAAACTTTGGATAACGTAATCACGGTAACGCCAAGCATTTGGACGATCGTGATTCGTTTCGAACCCGTCGCTCTCGGCAAACCTGACGGCGTCAAGCCATTGCCTGGCCCACTTCTCGCCACAATGTGGAGAGCCCAACAGTTGATCAACAAGCTTTTCGATCGCGTCTGGGCTCGAATCAGATGCAAACGCCTCGACCTGCTCAAATGTTGGAGGTAATCCCGTGGTCACGAGAAAAAGTCGTTTCGCGAGTTGTCGCCGGTCGGCAGCTGGGGACAAACTGAGGCCTTTGTTGCGAAGGCTCGCAGCAATAAACGCGTCAATTGGGTTTCTTATTCCGTCAACATTTGCCGCGATTGCGGGAACCGAGGGGCGAACAACGGGTTCGAGCGACCAAAGAGATTTCGTATTAGAATCCTCGTCCGCTGAGTTTTCCGGCCAAAGTGCCCCCTCGTTGATCCATCGGCGAAGGATATCCAGTTCCGCGTCCGACAGCCGCTCACCATCGGGAGGCATTTTCAGATCCGGATCCGTACCGCTCAGGATTTTCATCAGGGGGCTGTCGGTTGCATTTCCCGCGATGATCAACCTAGGATACAAATCACCTCCGCGCGGCGTGATCTTGCGAGAATCAACCCGGTAACCGCTTTCTTGCGTTTCCGGCCCGTGACAATCCTCACAGTGTTCGCGAAAGATCGGAGCTACATCCCGCTGGAAATCAACCGTTTGGGCTGTAAGCGGCTCGGTAGTGCCAATAACAATACCCGCCCAAGCCAACACAATAACCATCTGGCCTGTAAATCGTGCTGCAGACCCAGTTCGTCGTTGATTTGATTGTTTCATACGATTCCGAACAGCAAAATTCAGACAAGGTCGGTACGTAGGGCAACCGACATCTTAACCTAATTTTGACAGGAATTGCGATTCTGGGCACCAATCCAGAAAAGGACCAACTTTTCTCGTTGCTGTTTGTTCAAATTAACGGTTTCCCCATATTCGAATCGCGCCATTGAAATTGAGACCTATATGAATCAACTGCAACACAAAACTCTGCCAGTATTTGCGTTTTTTGTACTACTGTGCCTGACGCTGGTCTCGCAGGCTCAAAACGAAATTTCTCAATACGGCCATCAATCGGGTTGGCAGGTGCCAATCAAAATCGAAACTCAATCTGCCCCTCGCATTGCTTGGTCCGTTGAAGTCGGTGATGGTCGCGCGCAGGTTGTTGCAAATGACAACAAGCTATTCGTCGCATCGGCGACCAATCGCACGCTGGAGGACAAGTCGGTTGAGCTGACTGAGAAATTGGAGGCAATCGACGCCGAGACTGGGCGAGTGATTTGGAAGAGCGTAGAAGTCTCGAAAATGCTCAAGGGCCAAGAGAATTTCAGCGGCACACCGGCTTCGCCGCAAGCGACACCACTTGTCGTCGGGCAACAGGTAATCTGGATTGGCTTCACCGGAATCATGCAATGCGTTGAAGCCGAAACTGGCAAAGTGATTTGGAAAAAAGATTTAGTCCAGGCGTTTGGCGCCAAACCCGTCCAATTTGGCTTTGCGGCCAGTCCCGTTGTGGATCCACAACTTCCGGATCGTTTCTTCGTGATTGCTGCGGGGGAGAACGGTGGCCTGCTATGTCTGAAGCTTGAGAATGCTGAACCGATCTGGCGAGCACCCTGTGAGACTTTTAGCTATGCGACGCCAACGTTTGCTGCATTCGGCGGAGTCCCACAAATCCTGGTTGTCAGCGAAGACAATGTGATCGGCATTGCCCGTGATGACGGACGTCAACTGTGGAGTAAGGGGCTCGTGGAAGGAGGACTCACCAACGTTCCGTCGCCGCTGGTTCTGGATACGGAACGGTTCTTGATTTCAGGGCAGGGGACTAAAGGCGTGCGTTGCCTGAAAGTCACGAAGTCCGATTCGGAATGGGCGATCGACGAATTGTGGTATTTGCCGCGAGTCACTTTCTTTTATCAGAATTGGCTGAAGCTCGAAGAAAATCTCGTCATTGGCTGCACCGACAAATTTCTAGCCGTCATCGACACGCAAAATGGGACCATGATCGGTCAATGGAGGGGAATTGCCGACGCCAATCTGCTTTCGGCAGATGGCGGTCTGTTGGCTCTGACTGGCACTGGCAATCTGAAACTACTGCGTGTCACCATGGAGTCCGGTGTGCCGGCAGGGCTTGAGAACTGGGGCGAGTTCGAGGTGATGAAAAAGCGTTGCTGGACTCCACTGTCGGTTGTCAACGATCGGCTGATAATGCGAGCCGGAACTCAACTGATTTGTTTGACGCTGTCGGCCGAAGCAAACGACAATGCCGGACCCGAAGCTCTCGCAAATAAACTTGAGGAACCCAAGTCGTTGAAATTCGATGGTGGAACTGACAAATAAGGCTCTATCGAGCGCGCAGCTGCTGCACCACAAGTTCGTGCAACAGGCCGTTGGAACCAATTGAATCGCCTGAGTCGATACGGGATTGCCCCTGCCAATCCGTGAAACGTCCGCCAGACTCTTCGATGATTGGCAAAAGAGCCGCCGCATCCCAGACATTCATGAGCGGGTCGATCATGATCTCCGCTCGTCCTGTCGCCACCAACAGATAGCCATAGACATCGCCCCAAGTCCGCGCGAATTTCGCTTGTTTCGATAAGCCCAAATAGGACTCGAGAGCGCTTCGTTGACTAAAGGCCTCGACGCTGGTCGTAAGAACGACCGCTTGCGACAGGTCGGAGACTTTAGAGACGCGGGCGGATGAACTTTTGCCGCGACGAAAATGAACCGCTCCCATGCCGCGCGCGGCATACATTCCTTCGTCGAGTGGCGGGAAATAAATTGATCCGATCACCGCTTGCCCGGCCAGTTCCACACCGACCATCGTTCCGTAAAGCGGTACCCCACAAATAAACGATTTCGTTCCGTCGATCGGGTCGAGTATCCATCGATATTCATTGGTGCCTCGGGATTCTCCAAATTCCTCGCCGATAATTGAATCGTGAGGAAATCGATCCGCGATCCGTGTTCGGAGCAATTTCTCCGCAGCTTGATCGGCCAGGGTCAACGGCGACCCATCGGCCTTGGTTTCAACATTTAGCCCAGAAGTCTGATAGAAATCGAGTGTGACCTTGCCCGCTTCGACCGCGATCTGCCTGGCCCATTCGAGTCGTGATGCGAGTTCCATTTACGGTAATTCAATTCACTATTGATTATTTGCTAAGTTTGAACGACTGCCGCGGTTCATTCTGGTCCGCGATGAGTCGCCGGTGAATCGGGGACGGGAACAGCCGGTCGCAGGAGTCCATGAATGAACAACAGGATTGCACCGACGACTAGAAGTGAATCAGCGATGTTAAAATTGGGCCACGGATCAAAGCCGGGAACGCCTTCGAGGCGGAACAAAATCCAATCGCGAACATGATTGCGACAGGCCTCGGGCAGGCCGAACCCGTGCCCATACCCGAGACGGTCGTACAAATTTCCGAGAATGCCGGCCGAGATCATCCCAAAACAAATACTGAGCCAGCGATCACGCAACCCGCCGAAACCCAACAACCACGTCAAGATGAATCCCAAAAACACGAACGAGATCGCGGCGAACAACAAGTGGTACCCGGCACCGATCCCGAACAAAGCGCCGGGATTCGTACTGGTTTGAATGCCGAAGATCCCATCGACCCACCAATGAGCGGACTGGTAGTCGGTGTTGGGCGAATAATAGTTGGCGAAAATGTAGGACTTCGTCCCCAAATCTGCCCATAGCCCTAGCGCCAAAATCACAACGAACAGGATGGCGTTGACGGTAAACGAAAAAACGGTGCCAGGCGCAAAGCCCACACCGTTTCTGGTTTCGATTTGGTCGTTCGAACTAGCTGGATTTTTGCGATTCAATTTGACTTGCGCACTTCACACAGTAGGGCGTGTAAGGGATCACTTGCAACCGCATTTTAGGGATCTTGCCAGAACATTCAACACAGCTTCCGTACTCGCCGTCTTCGATTCTCTCGAGGGCCTGCTCGATTTGCTCGAGTGTTTCACCCTCGTTGCTCATGAGTTGCAACGTGTTGTCGAGTTCAAAAGTGTCGCTGCCCATGTCTGCGATATGGCTAGGAACCGTGGAAACACTGCCACCTTGACCACTCGAAGCACTCAATGCGGCGTTTGCCAAAGAGCTGACGTCGCCACGAAGTCTACCGCGTAAATACAGCAGCATTTCCTTGAAAGGCTTAGACTCCGACTTCTTCATCTTCATTCTCTGTTCTCCGATTCTTTTAACGTGCTCGAGATCGCTCGAAACGGGAATTGCCTGTGCCCGTTTTGTTGGTAAGTCAAGCGAGAGCGAGGCATTGTAGAAAGTGAACTTCGGGCAGTCAAACATTTTGTCACAGGACCGCCGAAATCGCCCCCCCTTCCAGCATAGTCAAAGCCCCTCGAACGCCAAATTTTTGGCTGAAATTGCGGAGAAAAATCGAACTTCAAATAGCCGTTTGCCCGGCTCAGATTTTTTTTTAACGGTTCGAAATGGATCGAGACGCCCTCGAAACTTTGGAAGAAACTGCTTTTCCAGTTTGACTAACCCGATTATTTTCCCGGGCTGGAAAGTTGCTTGATCCAATCGTTCGCGCCGCTCTTGTAGTTCTTTTGGAAGGCTCCGTCGAAGTCTTTACCGGCGCGGAGATCGGCAATGAGACGTTTGAAAGTCGCCCCGTCCTGGCGTAGCAAAGTCACTAGCTGGAAACCGGCGAGGCCCGTAATCTGTTGCGACAACTTGCCGTCGATCAAATCTTCGATTCGTTTGACCTTGCGGCCCGCTTCAATCGCTGCCGGACGCCACGCCTTTACTTCGTCAGACTTCGGGAAGGCTCGTTCGGCGATCGTGTAACCCATGCCATCTGCAAACCAATTCGGAACTCCAATCGACATAGCCGAAACACCCGCCGCTCCAATAACGCGGCACAATTCCGGCTGTAGCGAGTTTAGTTCAACCGAGGGATCAACCGCCATTGCGATGTAGACATCCACCGTATCATTTTTCCAAGTCGATCGGGTTTCCTTCGGTAAAGCGTGCCCCTCCAACATCATCGACAGCTCATTGAAGTCATAGCGTTTTTCAAAAAAGTACGCTGTCAATTTGCCTTTCACCAGCGGTTCGTCCTTCTCCAGGTTCAGGTTACTCTTTGATTTCTCGATCAAGTCTTCTGCCGAGTTCACGAGTTCCTGTAACCTTTCGTCAGTGACGGTGCCGAGGGCTCGGATCTCTGGCCGGTCAAGTTTCAACGCTTTGACATTGGTTAACGCCTTGGCCCAATTGGCTTCGGCTAGCTTCAATCGGTCGGCGCTCAAGGCCTCGTGATTTTGACTGGCGGCCCTTGCGACGGCGGCAATGACTTTGGTCGGCGTCGTCGGAGCATTGCCGTCGAACGTTGCGCCTTCGTCAATCCACTTCTTGATCAAGGCGATTTGATTTTCCTTGAGCGGATCGCGTTGTGGCGGCATTCGATTTCCGCCGCCAGTTCCCATCAGCTTCTTGATGAGCAGACTTTCCGATGATTTTCCTGGCACGAGCATCGGTCCAGCATCGCCTCCCCGCAAGATCGACGCAAAGTTGTTCATGTTCAGGTTGCCGCGAGGTCGGTCGCTGTCCACGTGGCAGCCTTTGCATTCGCCAACCAGAATCGGAGCGACGTCACGAGAAAAGCTGACGGTTTCCTTACCCGTTGCTTTTTTCATGGCGACATCGGGAGCTCGATCTTCCGCCGGGGGCGCGGCTGCAGCTCCGGCAAGGGGATCGTCGGGTTTGCCATCATTCACGGCTCCGGCCTTGATCCAATCGCGAAGGGTCTTAAGCTCAGCCTCCGTAACTTTCAAATTGCCTTTTGGCATCTCGCCGTTATCGATGACCTGAATCAACTTGCTGGAAACAGGGTCGCCGGGAACCACAAACCCACTTTTTTCAAGCGCACTAAACGTCGCCATGCCGAAGTCGCCACGCGTCCCGCGCACATGGCAATTCCCACATTTCCCCACCAGAATCGGGGCCACAGCGTTTTTGAAACTGACTGATCCAGCGGCGGCGGGGGCCGAAATGGTCGGAATCTCCGGTACCGTGATTTTCTTTTCGGCGAGCTTTGCTTTGAACCCGTTTAGTTTTTCCAGATCGTCTTTAACTGCGGCTACTAATGGGGATGTGGGTGTCTTCGCGATCGATTGCAAACGAACCACTGCAGCCTCGAAGGCCTTTTGAGCCTGCGGGAATCGCTCACGTTTGAGCAAGCTCTCGACCTTCTCGATGTCGTCCTCAAGTTGCTTGACGAGTAGCTTTTCTTTCTTCGAAAGTTCTTCCTGGCCTAAAACGTGCGAAGCTCCTAACGCAAGTCCGATTAATGCAAACCAAGGGACGAGCAATGTAAAAAGCAACCTCTTCGGAACCATTGGTCTTTCCTTTGTTAGTTCAACATTTGGTTCAAGATGAACAGCACCGCAATCAAAATTGAAAACATGCCAAAAATAATCGCTCCAACGATTAATGCTGAAGCGTAACTCTTTTTCTTTTGCGTCCGCACCTTCGAGACTGGCACGGCAACATCCGCCGAGTTTTGTAGAAGCGAAAAATCGGTGCGGCTACCAGAGTCATTATCGGCGAGGGCGTTCAAATCGATGACGCCAGGTGCACGATCCGCAACCAAACTCTCCTCGCGTTCAGCAAAATCAAATTTGACTTCGCGATTTGGCCTTCCGGTCGGCATTTCCGCGGCCAGGACCTTGGGCACCTCCGGGACCTGCAGCGAATCGAGTCGGACTGGGGCAACAGGAGTTGCAGCTGGTTTGGTATGGGCCGATTCGGCACCCGCAGGCTTGGTTCGCTCAGGTCGATTGGTGGGTGCATTTGGCGGAGCGGCTTGAGCGGCAGGTCTTGCAACTGGAGGGGCCTTTGCAGGAGCCGCTGCGGCGACTGGCTTTGGTTGCTCTGTCGGCTTCGCCAAAGCCGGTTGACGCATGACCGGGGGCTTGGGACTCTCATTCGCGGGCGGAGTCGCCGCGGTTGAAGCGGCCTTCGGAACAGGCGCGGGCTGAACCGTTTGTGCAACCCCGACTTTTGCCTTTTGTTCAAGGGAAATCAAAGTCATCGTCTTCTGAACGGCATCGTGCAGCTCCTGACAGTTGGCGAACCTTTCCTCTGCTTTTTTCTTCATCATTTTTTGACAAAGACGCGCGACGGAGATTGGGCAGCCCGGTTTCAACACTTCCAAACTAATGGGATCGGTCGATTGGTGATTGGCAATCCGTTGAGCGATGGTCCCGTCTGGAAATGGTGGGTGGCCGGCAATCAAAAAGTACAATGTACAGCCAAGACTGTAGATGTCGGCGCGTTGGTCGATCTTGTGGCTGTCAATCGCTTGTTCGGGCGATAGGTAATCGGCCGTCCCCATGACTTTTTCATTGTGCATGATGGTCAGCGACGTTTCCTGGTCGCGCATCAACGCCAAACCCAAGTCCAATAACTTCACAGTTTTTCGGTCGTTCAAGACCATGATATTCGCCGGTTTAATATCGCGGTGAATAATATTTCGGGAGTGGGCATGCCTCAAGGCATCCGCAACCTGCCGGACGTAGTCGAGCGCAGAAACGTAGTCGAGAGGTCCGCTTTGTTTAACGAGCTGGTCAAGGTCGATCCCCTCGACTAACTCCATGACCATGTAATGCAAATCTCCATCGTTTGCGAGGTCGACAATTTGCGCGACGTTGGGATGACGCAACGATGCCGCCGCACGGCCTTCGAGATAAAAGCGATCCAGATAGCTTTTGTCGGCCGCCCGCGATTTCGGAAGGACTTTGATCGCACGAAGGTTATTGGCGATCATGTGCTGCGCCAGATAGACCGCACTCATCCCGCCGCTGCCCAAGAGCCGCAGCAGCCGATATTGACCCAGAAAAAAGCCCTTGTGTTTGCCCTGCAAGAGCTGTTCATTCTGCCATTTCGTGATCAACTCCTCGGACAGCAGATAGCCGGTGAGTTGCTCGAGAGAAATGGCGGTCCCGTTAGCCTTCAGCGAAAGTCGCTTGAGTGATTCGCTCAGCTTTTCGGCGGGGACGATTTCGCTTTTCTTCAAAACGTTCAGGTAGCTTTTGGCACTCAGCGTTTCCGACATCGATTTCGCCTTGCATTGTCAATCATGTTACTACATCCCAAACTGGAGGTCGGAAGTGGCGTCGGGAGGCATCATTATTTTAGCGTAACACAGCAGCATTGGTTTCGCGAGTCAATTGTCCCGAAAATGACTCCACACGAACCGCCAATCGCGGCGATTTACGGCTCCAATGTTGGACTGGTAGGATATGGGCATTCGACACCCGCTATGGAACACCATGAACCGCTTGGGACTTTTTGCAAAATTCTGGACTCCCGGCCGGGTGAAGACTCGTTTGGCGCAAACCGTGGGGGATCAATCGGCGGCCGAAATCCACAAGGCCCTGTTGTTGCACTTGCTGCGTGAACTGAGCGGATTGAAACGCGGACCTTGGGTTGTAAACATGGACTTGGTTTTCACGCCTTCTGAGGACCGAGAAAAGCTGGAACCGTTCTGCGACCAATGGCGGTTGGTTCCGCAATGCGAAGGTGATCTGGGAAGGCGATTGGCGACGTATGTCACCGATGCTTTTTCATCGGGAGATCAACGCGTGGTTTTGATCGGAGCCGATTGCCCGTTTGTTTCTGGGGATCTTATTGAAGAGGCCTTTCGGCGGCTTGATTCAGCCGACGTAGTCCTTGGGCCGGCGTTGGATGGCGGTTACTATCTCCTGGGACTTGCGCACCCGACTGTTCAGTTGTTTGAGAATATCGAATGGAGCACCGATCGAGTGCTGGAGCAAACGATGGCCATCGTATCTGACAGCCAACTCGTTCACTTATTCTTGCCAAAGAGCGAAGATGTCGACGATTTTGATTCATTGAGAAGAATAGCAAGCGAGCTTAAATTCTCGGCACCAGGCACGGGAAAGCATGACTTGGCGGACGAACTTGATCGTTTAATGCAGGTCAGCCAATGAACGGACATATCGTCGTGCTCGGAGGAGGCGTAATGGGCCTCTCGATCGCCTATCAGATGCAGAAAGAGGGTTGGCGCGTCACTCTGGTGGATCGAATGATGGAGCGGAGAAATGCGTCGTGGGCCAGCGCGGGTGTGTTGTTACCGTCCAGCCCGCGTCGGACTTTGCACCCGATGGACCAACTCTGTGCGCTCGGCACAGAAATTCATCGTCGGTGGGCGACGGAGTTGCGCGAGACAACGGGCATCGACAATGGCTTGCGATTTGACGGAGGATTATATGTCGCGCGATCAAACGGCGAGGCTGGCGCACTCGCTGGCTTGGAACAACACTGGCTGGATGAGGGAATCGAATTTGAGTCGATTCCGTTAGACCAAGTTTCGCTTCGTTTTCCCGTTGTCGCGCACCCGCAGTTGCGTCGGGCGACTTGGGTTCCCTCGGAAGGCCAAATTCGCAGCCCTCGACACTTGCACGCGCTGCGATCCGCTATTTGCAGCCAACCCGGCAACTCTATTTATGCGGGGCAGGCGATTGGATTAGTTGTTGACGAGAATCGCATACGCGGCGTTGATGTCGACGGCAGGCGGGTTGAGGCAGATATTGTATGCGTTGCTGCGGGAGCCTGGACCGGAGAGCTCTTGAAGCCGCTTGCTCTGCAACTCCCCACAACTCCGGTGCGCGGACAAATGATTTTGTACCGTTTGCCAAGCCCCGTAATAAAATTCGTAATCAACGAAGGCCCCCGTTACATTGTTCCGCGGGACGATGGGCACGTCCTTGTCGGCTCGACCATGGAAGAAGTCGGCTTTGACGATTCAACAACTCAACCAGCGTTAGTAGAGCTGCGGTCTTTCGCCGAGACGCTATTGCCGAGTCTCGCGGAGTCGCCACCGATTGCATCGTGGGCCGGCCTGCGCCCTGCTAGTTTCGACGGCTTACCCTACCTCGGTCGTTTACCTGGCCTCGACAATGGTTTTGTGGCAACCGGACTTTTTCGTATTGGCTTTCAAGCCTCTCCGGCAGCCGCTCTAGTCATCGCAGATCTGATCGCCAACCGCCCGCTTTCGGTTGATATTTCACAATTTCGTCCGAACCGCGTGTTTGCTGTTTAGAGAACTTGCGAAAGGCTTGCGGCTACGTTTCAAGACGTATTCAATTGGACGATCCACATTTTTTTTGTATTGCGCGCTCGAGACCGATACCATAAGGTGAAGAGCGACTGTTCCTTCTCACGTCAGGAAGCCAACATGGGCAAGCCACCAATTCTGCTCAATGAAGAACAGCGGATCGCAGCCCTCCGTCAGCTTCGAATTCTCGACACGCCGCGAGAGGAACGATTTGACCGCATCACAGAACTCGCCGTCGAGTTCTTCCAAGTTCCCATCGTGCTCATCAGCCTGGTTGACGTCAATCGTCAATGGTTCAAGTCTTGTTACGGGCTCGACGCCACAGAAACAGGTCGGGATGTTTCGTTTTGTGCCCATGCAATTGCCGAAGATAAAACCTTCGTCGTCGAGGATGCGACCGTTGATCCTCGATTTGCCGACAATCCATTAGTTACTGACGACCCCAAAATTCGCTTTTACGCCGGCCAACCGATCCGTGGACCGGAGGACGCATTGATCGGAACCTTGTGTGTCATCGACCGTGTGCCGCGAACCTTCAGCGAACGCGAACGGAAAATGCTGATGCACTTTGGAAAACTGGTCGAAACGGAACTCCGGTTCACCAACATTTCTGAACTCAGCCAACAACTTCTGGAGTCGCAAGCTAAACAACTGAAGACTCAGGTGGAACGCGATCGCATCTTCACCAATTCCATGGATCTTCAGTGTATTGTCGGCTTTAACGGCTACATTCAACGTGTGAACCCCATGTTCGAGAAAACCTTTGGATTTTCTGAACAAGAGTTGCAGGCCAAACCCGTAATGGAATTCGTCCATCCTGACGATCGCGAATCTACTCAACAAGCAATTGAGAAGGTCGCGTTGGGAACCGATGTTGTGCAATTCAATAACCGCACACTCTGTAAAGACGGATCCTATAAGTGGACAGAGTGGAATTCACCCGCGTCGGAAGAAGGGGAAGATTGCTTGTACGCGACGGGGCGGGAAATTACCGAACGACTGGCGATCCAACAGGCTCTGCGCGATAGCGAGGCCCGCTTCAAGAGTCTGGTCGAACAGTCGCCGGAGGCCATCGTGCTCTTGGACGTGGAGGCCAACAAATTTGTGGATGCGAATGAAAACGCTTTGCAACTTTTCAAACTTAATCGGGAAGCGTTTCTGAATTCCAACCCGGTATCTTTAAGCCCTCCGCGCCAAGCCGACGGGCGGCCATCGGCCGAAGCTGCCTTCGAGCAAATCAACCGCACGCTGGCCGGAGATCGCGCAGTCTTTGAATGGCTGCATTTGCGTTCCGATGGCCAAGTCATCCCTTGTGATGTTCGATTGGTCGCGATGCCAGACAAAGGCCGAAGGTTGGTCCGGGCAAGCATTACCGACGTCCGTTGGCGATACGAAGCTCAGGCGGCCTTGCGACGCGCGAAGGAAGCGGCGGAGGCAGCGAATCGCGCCAAAAGCGAATTCCTCGCCAACATGAGCCACGAAATCCGCACGCCAATGAACGCCGTTCTGGGAATGACGGAATTGGTGTTGGAGTCGGAATTGAATGAAGTGCAACGAGACTACCTGCAGACGGTACTTACTTCTGCCGAATCTCTGATGACCATCATCAACGAAATTCTTGACTTCTCGAAGATTGAATCCGGGAAGCTGGAACTTGAGAAATTTCCGGTCTCGCTACGGGAGTTTCTGGGCGACACCCTCAAATTCCTGGCACCGCGTGCACATGCGATCGGCCTTGAATTGACGTGGCAGGTCGCCCGAAATGTGCCGGATCGAATCATTACCGACCCCGTCCGCTTGCGACAGATCATCATCAATCTGGTTGGGAATGCGATCAAGTTTACTGAGCGTGGCGAAGTTGTTGTGCGGGTTGAACTCAAGCACCAGGAAAATGAACATGGCCAACTTCAATTCAGTGTGCGCGACACTGGACTTGGAATTCCGGCCGATCGGATTGAAGCGATTTTCGATGCCTTCCAACAGGCCGATTCAACGACGACTCGAAAGTTCGGCGGCACGGGTCTCGGTTTGGCGATCGCGTCCAAGTTGGTTGATGTCATGGGCGGTCGCGTTTGGGTAAAAAGTGAACTGGGACGGGGATCAATATTTTCCTTCACGTGCAACGTGGAAATCCCCGCGGAGGCTCCCACGCCGGAACGCCAGCCGACTTTCAACGGTGCACGCGTTTTGGTCGCGGATGATAACGAAACAACACGCGAGTTCTTGCGCGAACGACTGTCGCATTGGCAAATGGAGGTTGAGGTTGCCGGCGGCAGCGAATGGGCGATTGCAAGAATCGCGGATGCCGCCCAGCCTTTTGCGGTTTTTCTCGTCGACTTGGAAATGAGCGGAATGGATGGGCTCGAATTGCTTCGGCGAATTCGGAAGGACGAAACCGGTCGTCCCGTTCCAGCAATCTTGCTAACCTCGGGCAAACGGATCGTAACGTCTGAATCTGCCCAAGAGCTGGCAGTTGTCCGACAATTGCTAAAGCCTGCCAAGGATTCCGAATTGGTGTCGGCAATCCAATTCGCACTTGGAGTCGACGAGCGCGAGACCTCGCCCGGCCGCACACAAGAGATTGCAACGTTCGATGAATCGAGTCCGAAAAAAATTCTGTTGGCAGAAGATGGCTTGACCAATCAAAAGTTGGCATTGGCGATGCTGGCGAAATGGAACCACCAAGTTTCGTTGGCCACGAACGGTCGGGAGGCGGTGGAGGCTTGGCGAAACGGCAATTTCGATTTGATCTTGATGGATTTGCAGATGCCGGAGATGGACGGCCTTGCCGCAACTCAGGAAATTCGCCGATTGGAGCAGGGAACAGGCAAGCACATTCCAATCATCGCCATGACCGCGCATGCCATGACTGGCGACCGCGAAAAATGCTTGGCCGCCGGTATGGATGGATACGTCTCGAAACCCATAAAAAAAGAGAAACTACAGGAGGCACTTCGAGAGATTTCAGGGTCGCGGACAAACGGAGGCAACGATTCGGCTCCCAGCGCGCATCCAATTTCGTCAGTCGTAGATTGGCCAACGGCACTCGAGGTTGTCGCAGGTAACGATGAGATTCTTTACAGCATCGCCGAAGTCGCCGTCGAAGAATTGAGTCGTTTGATGACACAACTGGCAGTCGATGCCGCAAATCATGACATAACTCAATTAAGGAAAACCGCACATTCCATTCAGGGGACTTTGCGAGTTTTTCAAAACCAACCGGCATCGGTGTTGTTGATGAACCTACAGGCCGTTGATACTCGCGTTGAGGAAATCATGCTAATCCAGCAACAGCTCGAACCTCTGCTGCAAAACATCCTGGCTGAAATCACGAACTATCGCGATGGCAAAAGTTGACTTACGGCTATTGAAGTTCGACCTGCCAAACGCGAACGTTGCTGAGGGTCGGACCCAACAAATTGAAAACGACTTTGCGATTTTCGGCTTCGAAGGCACTTTGAATTTCGTTCTGAATAGCTTTCAAGGTCGCGTCTGTCCCGCGGAGCACCACGAAGTGCTTTACCTCGGCTTGTTTAAGCCGAGCCAGGTCGTCGGGTCCGAATCGAGGTCCGATCAAAGTGGACCGCGGAAGAAACTCGACATCCAGTTGGCGACTGCGGAAACTTGCAACCGGAAACAAAAAGTCATCTACGGGGCTCGAGGCACTGTCTGCATTGCCGACGGTGAGCTGCCTATCCTCGAGTACATTGGCCATCAGGAAAACCACGGCAGGTCCAGTTCCAATTTCTTGGCCCAAAATAGAATCGACCTCGTCCCAGTGTTCAAACCGAAGTTGCCTGACATTTCCCAGGCAAGCATCAACGATCCAATTCCGCTCGGTCGACCAAACCAATCGATTGGAATTCCAACTTGGTGTTGGAACGAACGCCAACCCCATGAGAATTACGGAACCACAAATCATCGTCACAGTCGTCGATTGTCGGCCAAGGAACAGGCCCATGCTTACGAACATTACAGGCAACACTGCGATGGCGTAACGAATATTGGCGACTGGAAAGATTTGGGTAGCATTCACTACCAACATCAACCCGACAACGACCATAGGAATTGCAAAGGTCAACCAACCTTGATCAAACGAAACCGTTTCCGTGGATTTGATTTCCCTTTTCTTAGACATCGTCATGACAACCGTCGGTGCGACAGTCCAAATGAGAAGCCAAATAAACCAAACACCAAGCTGTATTGGCTCGGCAATTCCTTGCCAAAGCTGACGTTGCGTGAACGTCCGTTCTAAAAAAACTAACCAGATGCTGCCTGAAGCAACAGCCACGGCCAAAACAACTAGGCCAATTCCAATTGGTACCTTTTGACCGACAGAATTCCGATTCCGTAAACTCCAAAGGGTTAGCACAATGAGTTCGGCGACCAGAATCAGCAATGCCGTGGGATGTATGGCAACCAGGGCCGACCCCAAAATCAATCCCACGCCGGCTTCAAAAACCGCTGGTTTTATTCGCTCGACTTTTGTGTCGGCCGACAATGACCGCGTGCTGAGAAAATCGATGAGCCAAGCGACTTGTACGACCGTGACGAACATCAACAAGGCGTAGGGCCGTGCCTCGGTTGCATAAAAAGGAATCTGCGCAACGGTCCCGAAGCTGACACTTGCAAATGCCGCCGCACACCAATTGCCAGTTCGACGGCCGATGAAAGTGCCAAGAAAAATTCCAGTTGCCACAACCGAA
>JBEBGH010000062.1:0-20147 GCA_040081565.1 Pirellulaceae bacterium | reverse complement strand
TTTGGCTTCAATAACGAAACGATTGCGCGATAGACGGTAATCAAAAAAACGATTACCCAAACGAAGGAACTAGATCAGCAATGGAGCGAGCAGGCCGTTGGGCAAGCGATGGCCGGCACAAGTGGCAGAAAGAGCGAACCGGCCTGTTAGGCGGGTGCTAACCGAGCTGGGTCTTTGCTCCAAGACGAGACCCCTCGATTCTTGTTGACTGGGGCTTTCAACGCGAATTCGCCGATTTCTACGGACGATCCCAGCTTCAACGAACTCAAATGTTTCAACGGAGTGGCCAGGAGCCTCAGAATCGTAAACCACCACCATGGCGATCGAACGACCCGGCGCGCAAATCAACGCCGCCGATATCATCAGCATCAGAATGAATTTTTGGCAAATCGAATTCATTTGAAAACGTACTTTGGTTCGATAGAATTCCAGCCTGGAATTGTCATTTTGCCACAATCGATCAATTCATGGAATACCGTATACCCATTGCCTGTATTAACTGCCTTGCGGATTCGCAGCTTGCGGCGGGGTAGCAAATGCTCGGTCAGCTGGGTGACGAAGCGTTCGAAAACGGCTGCGTTGTTTTGTGACAGCGCCCGTCAATCGTTTCCAGGATCGGCACAAACCGGCGCGGGGCAGTTTCCGCCGCCTGATGCAAACTCGATTCGACAAACAAACTTATGGGCAACGAGCTCAAGCTGAAACTACCGTCTCCATGCTCAAACGCCGTCAAGGCAATCACATCTGAGGTAAGACTTACGGTCACAAACCCGCGACCTCAGACTCACGGTTCTCGCCCACAACATCATGATCCGCTAGTGCCCTATGCTTTTCTACAGAGCCGTCCTTTGATTTGTTCGCTTCATAAAAGGAGTCGTAGAAAGCGCCAGAGACACAACGTGATCCATCGTTTTGTTACTCTTGCCCCTCGATACCCTGTTTCCCGAAAATGTCGACTGATCTACGATACTGCCATTGGCCGACACCTCCACCTTTGAGTGCTCCCAATGCCCACGCCGTTACAGTCCATCCTCCAATCATTCCGCGACGCATCCGTAACCGAACGGGAAAAAGGGACGTACTTTGAAGAGCTAATCCGCACTTACCTTCGTTACGAGCCCGTTTACGCTGACCTGTACAGCGACGTTTGGCTGTTGTCTGACGTCCCGGCAGAATATAGCATCCCGCGAATAGACACCGGCATTGACCTCGTAGCCAAAACCCGAGGGACCGGCGAGTTACACGCAATCCAGTGCAAGTTCTACGACGAACGCTACCACATCAAGAAAAGTGACATCGATAGTTTCTTCACCGCTTCCGGCAACAAGGCATTCTCCCACCGGGTCATTGTCTCAACAACCAATTCGTGGAGCGAAAACGCCGAGGCCGCCCTCATCAATCAGAACCCGCCGGTCGTGCGAATCGACCTAGCCGACTTGGAAGACAGCCAGATTGACTGGTCCAAATACAAACCCCACGCCAAGACCGCCCTCAAATCCAAATTCGCTCCCCGCCCCCACCAACAAACGGCCATCAAACGAGTCGTCGAGGGCCTATCGAAAGCCGATCGCGGCAAGTTGATCATGGCCTGCGGTACTGGGAAGACATTCACTTCGTTGAAGATCGCCGAACAGATGGCCGGCGCGGGTAAACGGGTTTTGTTCTTGGTCCCAAGTCTCGCCCTGCTTTCCCAGTCATTAACGGAATGGACCCAGCAAAGCGAAACGCCGCTTCATTGTTTCGCCGTTTGCTCCGATGCCGAAGTAGGAAAAAAACGAAAGGCGGACGACGACGTTGTCCAGACTTTTGTTCACGAACTCCGCTATCCCGCCGTAACGGACGCCAAACGGCTTTCCATCGAGGTTTCAAAGCGGCAAGACAATAAGCACATGACCGTTGTCTTTTCGACCTATCATTCCATCGGAGTCATCAGCGACGCCCAACGCAAACACAAATTGGACGAATTCGACCTGATCATCTGCGACGAAGCCCACCGCACCACCGGGGCGACTTTTGAAGATGACGAAGAATCTGCCTTCGTCCGCGTCCACGATCAAAAGTTCATAAAGGGCGGAAAACGTCTCTACATGACCGCCACGCCACGAATTTACGCCGACAGTGCCAAGGCTACTGCCCTACAAGACAACATCGCGATTTGCTCAATGGATGACGAGGAGTTATACGGCGAACAACTTCACGTTATCAACTTCTCCGAAGCCGTCGAACTGGGCCTGCTCACCGACTACAAGGTCATCGTTCTGGCCATCGACGAGGATCACGTTTCCACACGCCTCCAAAGCCTCCTGAAAGACGACAACAACCAGCTCAAGGTCGACGACGCCGCCCGGATTATCGGTTGCTGGAAGGCCTTGAGCAAAGTCGGTCTCCACGAAAATCCAGTCAAAGATACCGAACCCATGAAACGGGCCGTTGCCTTTTGCCAGGTCATTGAACCAACCACCGGGAAGAAGCAACACAAAGTTTCATCCAAACAAATTGCCCAGATGTTCCAAGACGTCATCGACGCCTACCAGGAATCCGCCGAAGAACAAGATTCAAGCCTTCACTGTGAAACCGACCACGTCGACGGCAGCATGAATGCCGCAATCAAAGGCCAAAAGCTGACTTGGTTGAAGGAAAACGCCGAGGCAGACGTTTGCCGCATTCTGTGCAATGTCCGTTGTTTATCCGAAGGCGTCGACGTCCCAGCCTTGGATGCCGTTTTGTTTCTTTCCCCCCGCAACTCTCAAGTCGAGGTCGTCCAGTCCGTTGGTCGGGTCATGCGTCGAGCCCCTGACAAAAAACTTGGTTACGTCATTCTACCCGTAGTCATTCCCCACGGCATGGAACCCCACGAGGCCTTAAACGACAACAAGGTCTACAAAGTCGTCTGGGACGTCCTCCAAGCCCTCCGTTCCCACGATGACCGATTCGATTCGTTCATCAATAAACTGGACCTGATGCAAAACCCGTCCGGCAAAATGGAAGTCGTCGCCATCACCGACACCCTCAGCCGGAAAACGAAAACCACAAAAGCCGACGTCGCCAAAGGTTCCCACACCATCGGCATCGTTGCGGAAACGAAAGGCGACTACCAACACAAAATTCAATTCAACGTCGGCGAACTGGAAAAGGCCCTTTACGCCCGCCTCGTCAAGAAATGCGGCAACCGGCTTTACTGGGAAGAATGGGCAGGCGACATCGCTAAGATTGCTCAAACCCACATCGGCCGCATTCAGGCGATATTAAGCAACCCGAAGAACACCAAAGAGATTAAAGCCTTCGCCGGTTTCGCCAACGAACTCCGCGATGACCTCAACGACTCCATCACCGACGAAGAAGTCATCGAGATGCTGGCTCAGCATCTCATCACCAAGCCGGTCTTTGATGCCTTGTTCTCGGGCTATTCATTCGCCAGCCACAACCCGGTTTCGCAGGGGATGCAGAACATTCTGGATCTCTTGAACGAGCACCGCTTGGACAAAGAAGCCGACACGCTGGAGCAGTTCTACGACTCGGTGCGCCGTCGCGCCGCCGGCATCGACAAGGCCGAAGGCAAACAGAAGATCGTCGTCGAGCTGTACGACAAGTTCTTCCGCAACGCTTTTCCGCGGATGACCGAGCGACTGGGGATCGTCTACACGCCGGTCGAAGTGGTGGACTTCATCATCCACAGCGTCAACGACATCTTGCAGGAAGAGTTCGGCCTGACGCTGGGCAGCAAAGGGGTCCACATTCTGGACCCGTTCGTCGGCACCGGCACGTTCGTCACGCGGCTGATGCAAAGCGGCTTGATCACCCCCGAGCAACTGCCGCACAAGTACAAGCACGAGATCCACGCCAACGAAATCGTGCTGCTCGCGTACTACATCGCCGCCATCAACATCGAAGCCGTCTATCACAGCATCGTCGGCGGCAAGTACGTCCCGTTCGACGGCATCTGCCTGACCGACACGTTTCAGATGTACGAGAGCAGCGACATGCTCGAACGGTTCTTTCCCGATAACAGCGAACGCCGGAAGCGGCAGAAGAAACTCGACATCAGAGTGATCGTGGGAAACCCACCGTATTCAGCGATGCAGGAGAGCGAAAACGACAACAACAAGAACGTTGCTTATCCAGCACTTGACGACAGGATTCGAAGCACGTACGCGGCCCATTCAACCGCGACTTTGAAGAATGCGTTGTACGACTCGTATGTGCGTGCAATCCGCTGGGCGAGCGACCGAGTTGGTGCCAGCGGAATTGTCGCCTTTGTCACAAACGCGGGATTTCTGGATGCGAACACAGCCGACGGTATGCGTCGATGCTTAGAAAATGAGTTTTGCAGGATCGACATATTTCACCTGCGCGGCAACCAGCGGACATCGGGCGAACGATCTCGCAAAGAGGGTGGCAAGATTTTCGGTAGTGGCTCGCGTGCGCCAATTGCGATCACGCTCCTCGTGAAACGTCCCGCAGCAAGAAATAAGACCGCACGCGCTGCGATTAGGTGGTGCGACATCGGCGATTATCTGAGCCGTGAAGAGAAGCTCGGCGTGATTGCCGACTTCCGAAGCGTTAATAGCATTACCGAGTCAAATCGTTGGGTTGTCGTCAAACCGAATGTCCATAACGACTGGACGAGTCAACGCGACGATTCATTTGGCGCGTTTATGCTAACGGCTTCGAAAGACCGCGAGGCCGGTCCGACGCTCTTTTCAATGTACTCCAGTGGCATCAAGACGAACCGAGACGCATGGTGCTACAACTTTTGCGAGGCCGCCCTCAAATCAAGCATGGGTTCGATGATCGAGGTCTACAACCGCGAAGTTCGTCGATACGGTGAAGCGTGCAAAGGTTTGTCGCCTGAACAGTATCCCGATGCCGGAGCATTCATTAACGCGGACCCAACACAAATTAGCTGGACCCGCGAAATTAAGCAGAGCCTTGAACGCGGAATGCAGCGCGCGTTTGAGCCCAACAGCATCACCGCAGGGTATTATCGTCCATTCCAAAAAACGTGGGTGTATTTCAATCGTGACTTCAATAATTGCGTTTACAAGATGCCGAGTATTTTTCCGAACGAAGACTTGAAGAATCTAGTGATCTCGTTCACTGGCACTGGAGTCACGAAGGAATTTACGGTTTTGATGCTTGATCGAGTGATTGACGTGCAGATACACGCAAACGGTCAGAGCTTTCCTCGATACGTCTACGAGTGCGCCGGCTCAAGCCAATTATTCGACGACGACATTGGTGCAATTGCGACCGGTGACTACGTTCGGAAGGACGCGATCACCGACGAGGGACTGACGACATTTCGGGCCGCGTATGCCGCTGATGACGTTGACCGCACGATTACCAAAGATGATTTGTTTTACTACGTCTACGGACTGCTGCATTCGGAAGAATACCGTGCTCGGTACGCCGACAATCTTAGTAAAGAACTGCCGCGCATCCCCGCCGTGAAGAAGTTCGCGGACTTTCAGGCGTTCGGTCAGGCGGGGCGGGATTTGGCTCACTGGCATCTGAATTACGAAACGGTCGATTGCTACCCCGTGACGTTCGACCTGACCGGCGGGGCGACGAAACTGAAAGCTCTGCAACCGGAGCAGTTTCGCGTCGTGAAAATGAAGTTCCCGCGACGCAAAGACCCGGACACCGGCAAGAGCGTCTCCGACAAGTCCACGGTGATCTACAACGAGTTCATCACCGTGACCGGCATCCCGCTGGAAGCCTACGACTACGTCGTCAACGGCAAGCCCGCCATCGAGTGGGTCATGGAACGCCAGGCCGTGACCACCGACAAAGACAGCGGCATCGTCAACGACGCCAACCTCTGGGCCACCGAAACCATGAACAACCCCGCCTACCCCCTCGAACTCCTGCAACGAGTCATCACCGTCAGCCTCGAAACCATGAAAATCGTCAATAGCCTACCCCAACTTGAAATCGCCTAGACGTTAAAAGGCCGATTGTACACGCCTTGAAAATCATTTACCTATCACGTAAACTATTTTTTGAAAGCGACCGATAGTGGAAATTAGCTTTTCCAACAAGAAACTCGCAAAAGTCTGTAATTCAGGGAAAGAAATGCAGGCGAAACACGGGAAACGAATGGCGGAAAAACTTCAGCAGCGTTTGGCTGAACTTCGAGGTGCCGAAACTTTGGCGGACATGCGTGCGTTTCCAGCTGCTCGTTGTCACGAATTGACCGGAAACCTATCAGGTATGCTCGCCGTTGATTTGGTTCATCCCGATCGATTGGTCTTTTCACCTGATCACAATCCCATTCCCAAATTGCCGGATGGGGGGCTTGATTGGTCGAACGTCACGAGAATTCTGATCGAAGGTATCGGCGATTATCACGGATAGTCCCAGGGTATTTGACCTCGTCGACTTAATTTATAGATGTTAAATATGGCTTCAAAGAAAAAAACAAGAATTGCATTTGAACCCGACTACGCGGTAGCTCCCGGCCGATCGTTACAAGAGACGATTGATCATTTGGGCATTGATCAAAACGAGTTAGCCGAGAGACTGGGAATGACAGCAAAGACGATCAACCAAATCATCAAAGGAAAAGCCCCGCTCACGCAGCAAACGGCTATGTTGCTAGAGAGAGTGACGAGTATTCCAGCCAGAGTCTGGAATAATCTTGAGTGCAATTATCGTGAACAACTCGCGCGAATTGCGTCCAATAAAGTGCTTGAGAAACAGATCGCCTGGCTCAAGGAAATGCCGACCAAAGAACTCATTTCGCGGGGAGTTCTGCAAGCGACAACCGATCGTGTTGAATTGTTGGACCAGACTTTGAAATTTTTTGGCGTCGCTAGTGTAGAAGCTTGGCAAGAGGGATGGCGCGGTGGCCAATTCGCTTTTAGGAAATCTCACCAAGTTGCGACTAACGACGGCAGGTTGGCAAGCTGGTTGCGATTAGCCGAGTTACAGGGACAAGAGCGACAGATCAGTAAATACAACAGAGAACATCTCACCAAAGCCACCAAGGCTATGCGTGAAATGACAACGGCAAAGCCAGCGGCGTTTATTCCGAAGCTGATCGACATGTTTGCTGCGGCAGGTGTTGCCTTGTGTCTGGTTCCCGAGATTCCTGGCGGTAAGATTAGTGGGGCTGCGAAGTGGCTATCGCCAGAAAAAGCATTAATTGCCGTTAATCTAAGAGGCAAAAAGAATGACTTATTTTGGTTCACGTTGTTTCATGAGGTTGGGCACATTCTCAACGACAGCAAAAAAGAAACGTACATTGACGTCGCCTATTCCGATGATCCTCAAGAAAAGGCGGCAAATCAATTTGCACGAGACCTATTGATTCCAGCAGTACACAATTCAAGTTTAATTTCGCTTAACTCGAGGACTAAAATCGTTGAGTTCGCCAAAAGGATAGGGATTGCACCTGGAATTGTTGTCGGTCGATTACAGCACGAGAAAATAATTTCGTTCAGTCAGTTGAATGACCTGAAAGAGACATTTCAATGGACGGGACAGGCGAATTAGCGCCGCGCCGAGATCACTGGCCGATCATCAATGATTTTGCCAATTGGTATTCCTTCGACAAGTCGATGCCGACGTCTTGTCCGGGGAGGAGGCGTTGGCTGGCAACGTACATGTAGGTCACGATTTTCAAACCGGAAAAATCACCCTCCAACGATTCCAACGAATATCGCTTGGTCGGGTCGTTGATATCCAAACCGGTGTTTCCCTTGGTCGCCAATTCCAGCAGGATCGAACCCAGCTCCTGATTCGAGAGCTTTGCAAACTTTTTGAGTGCCTCGATACAATACTCCATGACGTCCGGACGTACGCCAGAGACTCCGCGATTTCTCAAGGTCTGTTCCGCCATCTTGTTCAGCTCGGTCCGGGCCGCGTCGGCCATGCTGGTATCAGGAGCGAGCGCAATGACTTTTTTGTATGCGTCGGTAGCCTTATTCAAGTTGTTTAAGTTGCCTGCCGCCTGAGCCACGCCAAACCAAATGCCCGGTTCGTTGGGCGAAAGCAACGCCGCCTGATTCAATGCCGCAAAGGCCTCGTCATATTTCCCGGTTTGCATCAACGCAGCGCCCAAATTGCGATGGGCATAGGCATTTTGGGGATCGATCTTGATCGCCTGCTCCAAGGCGGTGATTCCTTTGCCGGTTTCACCCTTCCGGATCAACGCCACGGCGAGCGATATGTGAGCATCGGCTTGGTTCGGTGCGAGTTTCACCAACCGAGCCAGGTGTTCGATGGCCTCGTCGAGCTTTCCAAGATCGCTGAGCGCCATTCCCAGATTGAATAAGACGACTTGTTCGTCGGGCCGTTCCATTAAAATGCCCTGTAACAGGGGCACCGCGGCACGGTGCATTCCCTGACGTAGCAGATTTACACAACCAGTAACCAAGTCGACCTCGCTGTTGGGGTCCCACTCGATTTCGACGAATTCGTCATTGACGACTATTCGTGCCTTTATACCCAAAGCCAACATTTCCCTGGTCAACTGACGACTCACCGCCAACCCGAATTCCGGCGAGTTCGGGTCGCGTTGGCCTTCGGGTAATAACTCGCGATCGTAACTCGCTAACGGCATTACGAATTTGAATAATCGGTTGTCCATTGTCCTCTGCCCAAATTCAGCCGCGCGACGTCAGCTCTGATTATAGCAAATCGGATGCATGGCATTTTAACTGTACCAACCGAGATTTGATTTCGTGGGTCCCTCGGCTCGACATACCTTCGGTCCGTTGGCCCGCATTGCAGCAATCCGTTGATGCTTGCTCTTGACCGCTCGACCGACTAAATTCTCTTTTGGCGTTGTTGTGTTGATTCGTTGCCGCATTGCTGTTTCTGGCTGGAGATGGCATCTTCTCGCGGCGACGATTTCTGTCGTTTCAATTTTGAAAAAATCTCGCCAATCGCGGGCAAAGATGAGGGATATCGTCGTGCGGAATCTACTGACAGTTTTATGGTGTGCCTTTGGCATTTGCGGAACTATGGTTAACTCGTGGGGACAAGACTTGAAATATCCTGAAACGAAAACAGTGGAGCAGATTGACGATTACTTCGGTGTCAAAGTCCCCGATCCCTACCGCTGGCTGGAGGATGACGTTCGCGTTTCGAAAGACGTCGAGGCGTGGGTGGAAGCTCAAAACAAAGTCACTTTCGGGTATCTCGAGAAACTCCCCTTTCGGTCCGAAATCGAAAAACGATTGACGAAATTGTGGGACTACGAGAAATACGGGCCGCCATCGCGCGAAGGCACTCGTTATTACTATTCGAAAAACAACGGGCTGCAAAATCAAAACGTGATTTATCAGCTTGACTCACTGGATGGCGAAGCTCGCGTGTTTATCGACCCGAACCAATGGACCAAGGATGGCACAATCGCGCTCGGCCCAATGTCCTTCAGCAACGACGGCAAGTATGTCGCCTATGCGACCTCCGAAGGCGGGTCGGACTGGACGGTTTGGAACGTTATGGAAACCGACACCGGAAAATTGCTGGACGACAAAATCAACTGGACGAAGTTCACGGTGGCATCTTGGTCGGCCGATAATCAAGGTTTCTTCTACAGTGCCTACGATGCTCCGGAAGAAGGCAAGACCTTCCAAAGCCTGAACCTCAATCAAAAGGTCTTCTACCATCGGCTGGGGACCAAACAATCGGAGGACACGCTCGTCCATTCCGACGCGGCGAATCCGAGTTGGGGCTTCAATGCCCAAGTCACCGAGGACGGCCACTTCCTGATCATCACGACTTGGAAAGGCACGGACGACAAATATCGCATCCTGTACAAGGATTTGAAAACTCCGCAGGCGAAGCTTGTGACCCTGGTCGACAACTTCAACCAGGAATACACGTTCATCGGCAACCAGGGAACGGTATTGTTCTTCAAGACCGACAAAGGCGCACCCAACCGGGCGGTCGTTTCCGTCGACGTGGCTCAGAAAGAGGCCACTTGGAAAACGCTGATTCCCGAAGCGCCGGAGACTTTGACCGGTGTCAGCATGGTCGGCGATTATTTCTTTGCTGAATACTTGAAGGACGCGGTCACCCAGGTCAAAGTCCACGGGCTCGATGGCAAGCTCGTTCGCGAAGTGAAATTTCCCGGGCTGGGAACTGCCGTAGGTTTTAGTGGACGTCGAGATCACAAGGAAACGTTTTATTCTTTCTCGAGCTTTAATCGGCCGACGAGTATCTATCGTTACGACCTCGCGACGGGTGAGAGCAAATTGATGCGGGAGGCCAAAGTCGATTTCAATCCCGACGACTACGAAGTCAAACAGGTTTTTTATAAGAGCAAGGACGGCACGCGGGTCCCGATGTTCATCGCTCATAAGAAGGGAATCGAACTTAATGGCAAAAACCCAACACTCCTTTATGCTTACGGCGGCTTCAATATTTCGCTCACACCAACCTTTTCCGTCGGCCGTTTGCAGTGGATGGAAATGGGGGGCGTCTTCGCCATGCCGAACCTGCGCGGGGGGGGCGAGTACGGCGAGAAATGGCACAAGGCCGGGACCAAGACTCAAAAACAAAATGTGTTTGATGACTTCATCGCCGCTGCCGAGTGGTTGATCGAAAACAAATACACCAGTCCGAAAAACTTGGGGATCCAGGGAGGCAGCAATGGCGGACTGCTGGTGGGCGCATGCATGACTCAGCGACCTGACTTGTACAACGCCTGCCTTCCCGCCGTCGGCGTGATGGACATGCTTCGCTTCCAGGAATTCACCGCGGGCCGCTTTTGGGTGGATGATTATGGCAGCAGCCAGAACTCGGCCGAAGAGTTTCAGGCTCTGCACAATTACTCGCCGTATCACAATATCCAGAATGGCACGGCCTACCCGCCAACGCTCGTGACCACCGCAGATCACGATGACCGAGTGGTGCCCGGACACAGCTTCAAATTCACGGCGCGTTTACAAGCCGCTCAAACTGGACCCAATCCGACATTGATTCGCATCGAAACCAAGGCGGGCCACGGTGCCGGAAAACCGACAACGAAACAGATCGAAGAGGTCGCCGACTTGTGGGCGTTTCTGGCGAACAACCTGGGAATGCAACCGATGTTTCCGCGATCCAAGTAAACTGCTTCATCAAGCAACTGCCATTTTCAACCAATTGAAGCTGGGCCCAGGCTCAGCTTTTTTTGGCAAACCAAAAATGACCAACGAAGATTTCGAATCCAGACTTTTGGCGCTTCGCGCGAGGATCGACACCCTCGACGAACAGTTGGTCTCGTTAATCAATCAGCGGGTGCAGCTCGCCGCAGAAATCGGCCGGTTGAAAACGGGAGCCGAAATGCCCTTGTATAGCCCCGATCGCGAGTCCGAAATCCTGCAACGAATTAAAGCCCTCAACCAAGGTCCGGTGGATCTCCAAGTACTCGAAACATTGTTCCGAATTCTGTTGCAATCCAGTTCCGGTACACTCCCTAAGCCGAAAAATCGCTAGCTGTCTTGGTAAACAGCGGCGACTGCGGGTACTGAATTGTGGCGGAATCTTCCGATTATTCAACCAGTGCGGAATAACCGATACAGCTTACGGCGCATTTCGTTCGGTAGGGCAAGGATCGGGTTATGATTTCAAAACTGCAATTTATGTTGCTGGCGATTTTCGCATGCAGTGTTTGCCAAGTCGCGCAGGGACAAAATGTTCGTACCAGTGAATACCCGTCTTTACGTTCGATCAGCCAAGCCCGATTGCAACAGGAATCGCCGCAACCACCTGTAACGCGATTGCCGTCCGGAACGAATGCGGGCGATCCGGTTTTGGAGTCGATTGGAGGCTTCGGGACAAATCCGCCTCAAGCGACCGCTGTGGAGCCGCAAAAAAAAGAGGAAAAACCAGCAGAAAAAAAAGCCGAGGCCAAATCGCCTGAAGACGATCTGAAAATGTCCGCCAAATGGAACAATGGTGTTGAACTTCAATCGGCCAACAAACAATTCAAGGCCCATTTTGGTGGGCGAGTTCAGCTGGATTCGGCTTGGTTTGGTGTTCCCCAACAGGTGAACCAAAATATCAACATTCCTTATGGCAATGGCGTCGACTTCCGTCGCGCTCGCTTGCGTGCCGATGGCACTTTCTACGAGTTTATTGATTGGGCCGCCGAATTTGACTTCGTGAACTCTGTGCGAATTAGAAATCAACCCATCTCGGGCACTAACCCCGGTTTCTTTGATGAATCCGTCACGGCTCCTACCGACTTGTGGATTCAATTCAAGGATGTCCCTCGATTCGGCCAAGTTCGCATCGGCAACCAGAAGGAAGCCATCGGATTTGAACACCTTGTGAGCAGTCGTTTTCTGCCGTTCATGGAACGCTCGTTTAATCAAGACACTTTTTACGGCGGCACGTTCAACGGTTTCACTCCCGGAATCCAAGCCACACGCAATTACGGTTGCGATGAAATGGGTGTCCTGCAATTGGGCCTTTTCAAGCCGGTCAATAGCGTCTTTGCCTTTAGCACGGGCGACGGAGACTACAGCGCAGTGGGTCGAATCACGCGTCTTCTGCAATACGGCGACGAAGGCCGTTATCTGACACATGTTGGGTTTTCAGGCCGCCACGCGACTGCCGTCAGTCAAGCTGGAGTTCCTGGCCGGATTCAAACATTTCGTACTCGCGACGCTATTCGTGCCGGTTTGTCTCAGGACTGGCCGGTCCCTGCGGGCATCAATCTGTTTGGTGATGACATGCAGTGGCTCAACAGCGAATTTGTGATGGTTCGTGGGCCCTGGACGTTACAAAGTGAGTACTTGTTCAGCAACTTCCATGACGCACGCACTGCGTTTGGCAATCCGTTAGGAAACAGCGCCAGCTATCACGGCGGCTATATCCAGTTGTTGCGATACCTCACTGACGATTTCGACCATTACAACAAGAAGACTGGCGTGTTTGAACGCGTGGAACCAAGCTCAAAATTCGCACGCTGCTCCGAAACAAGTTGTGGGGGAACGGGTGCTTGGCAAGTGGGTGCACGTTACAACTTCCTCGATTTGAACGATGGGGGACTGAACGGGGGAACGCTCCACAACTTCACGTTAGGTTTGAATTGGTATTTGAATCCTAATCTGAAGTTTCAATGGAATTACATGGCAACGGTACGCAATGTAGACGAGGTCGCCGCGTTCGCCGCTGGCAGCGGAGTTGTTCACGGCTTCGGCACGCGAATGGCTTGGGATTTCTAGGCTGAAATTTCACGTCTAAACGGTGATCGCTTGTGCCGGTACGGGGAAATGTTGGCACAGATCGGAGACCTCGCCGCGGACACGGGTGAGCGTCGATTCGTCGTTCACGTTGCGAAGAATCGCGAGAATCCAGCCGCCGATCGTTTCCATTTGATCGCGACCCATTCCGCGCGTGGTCAGGGCGGGGGTGCCGATCCGAATTCCGCTGGGGTCCATTGGTTTCCGCTCGTCGTACGGAATCATATTCTTGTTGACCGTAATGCCACAGCGATCCAACGTTTCCTCGGCAATCTTCCCACCAATCCCGAAGGGCGTTACATCGACGAGCATCAAGTGGTTGTCGGTCCCGCCCGAAATCAGTCTCAACCCGCCAGCCATCAAAGTTGCCGCCAAGGTGCGGGCATTGTCAATGACATTTTGCGAATACGTGCGAAACTCTGGACGTAAGGCTTCGCCAAAGCAAACGGCCTTGCCGGCAATAACATGCATCAACGGACCTCCCTGGCAGCCCGGAAAGACCCAGCGGTTGACGTCCTTCGCGTGCACCTCGCGGCCAACAATCAGCCCACCGCGCGGACCGCGTAGCGTCTTGTGCGTCGTCGTCGTCACCAGATCGGCCACGCTCACCGGGTTGTTGTGAAGCCCCGCAGCCACCAGCCCCGCGTAATGTGCCATATCGACAAAGAGCTTTGCGCCAACTTCATCGGCGATTTCACGAAAACGTTCGTGTGGAATTTCACGCGGATAGGCGCTCGCTCCCGCAACGATCAGTTTTGGTTTGTGTTCGCGCGCGAGTCGAGCGACTTGGTCGAAATCCAGGCGATGAGTGTCGCGCGTCACCCCGTAGTGGTGGAAGTTGTACAGCTTGCCCGACACATTCAATTTCATGCCATGCGTCAAATGCCCGCCATGCGCGAGATCGAGCCCGAGGATTGTGTCGCCGGGACTTACGAGACTCCAGTAGGTCGCCTGATTGGCTTGCGAGCCACTGTGCGGCTGGACGTTGGCGAACTCGGCACCAAATAGTTTTTTGGCTCGGTCGATCGCAATTTGTTCGATCTTGTCGACGACCTCGCAGCCGCCGTAGTAGCGCTTGCCGGGGTAGCCTTCGGCGTACTTGTTCGTCAACACGCTGCCGACGGCTTCCATCACGGCGGGGCTGGTGTAATTCTCGCTGGCAATCATTTCCAAGCCATCGTGCTGCCGATGTGCTTCGGCATTGATCAAATCAAGAATTTCTGGATCTTGGTGCGAAAGAGAATGCATAACTGAATCTACTTTGAATGAGAACGGACAAAAAAAGTTCGGGGCCATGATCGTCGGAACGCAGATGCCTGACCGATATGACTGAACAGGAATGGCGACGCCGGCTTAAACATGCTGTTCGTTTGGCGCGCGGCTGCTACGAAGCCATTATAAACGTGATTTTGCGGAATCACGACAGCCAGATGCCAACTCAAAAAGATATCGCGGGGCAATTAATCGCGTGTTTCGTTCGCTTCGGATTGCTCGAAGAAGAGCCCGGCGGCGACCAGCAGTTTAGCTCCCCGTTGGCGATGGCTGGGGCACTGGGCGAAAACGGTACCCAGATGTTCGACTTGGGTGATCGACTCGAAGTTCAATTCGTGAGTGCCCAAAATGGAATAGTGGCTAATCCGTTCCAGGCAATGCGTCAGTTGGGGATTGATTGCCAGAGCCGATTCATAGGCTTGAATCGCGCTAGCCGAATCGCCCGCCCGATCATAGACCAAGCCGATTTGTTGCAAGCTCGAATCCACTCCATAGTCGAGATCGATCGCGCGGTGCAGATGCAGTAGGGCTTCGTCGAAACGATTTTGACTGGACAAGACGACGCCGCGATGAAAGTGTGCCGGTCCGTAATCACTGTCGATGGCAATTGCGGTCGACAGGAGTTGGTCGGCGCGGGAGTCGTCGCCGATGGTTTGGTAGATGGCCGCCAGATCGGTCAGGTACTCGGGTTCTGGCTGCAAAGCTGCGGCGCGCTCCAAGGCAGCAATGGCTTGGTCGTTTTGGCCAGACTGAAACGCGACCAGTCCGGCGTTGTACCATGCATCTGGCAATTCCGGAGCCACCGCCAACACCGCGGCAAAGCCTTCGGCCGCCAGCCGCAAGTCGCCCGCTTCGTGAGCTTCGATTGACGTTTGCAAAAGAGCTTCGATTGCCGGCATGATTCTTTCTCGTGGGCGGTTCGCATCCTGAGTTTTTTCTCCATCGTCCGCGGGTCGCGATTTGGTTGAGCGATTAGCAGGCAATTGGGGTTATACCAACGAAATTCCAAAATGCTTTCACCTTGAGTGCTAGTCCTTTGCCGGGAGTTTGCGGAGTGCAACACTCGTGCGAAGGAATCGCTCAGTGCCAAAGCCGAAACGAGAACGTTTTCTGGCTGATAAAATGTTAGCGGAACGGCGCAAGCCGTCCGGTTTCAACTTGAAATCGCAGCGGAACGGCGCAAGCCGTCCGGTTTCAACCGCAACATTAATCCGCTAATGCCCGCATTCGCGAAAAAACCACGCCGCGTCATCTCTCAGAATTCAAGTTTTGCGGCCGACAACGGAAAACGACTCCATCGCACTGGACTTTCGCTTATGGGTCGAGCCATAATAGACCGCGGAACTGTAGATTGGCTGACCAGAGAGGAGAAATCAGATGACTGATTCGCGAAGAGCGTTTACGTTGATTGAGTTGTTGGTGGTGCTTGCCATCATTGGAATCTTGACCGCAATCCTTTTGCCCGCGGTTCAACAAGTCCGCGAGGCGGCACGACGCACCAGCTGCTTGAATAACTTGCGGCAGCTCGTAATGGCTTGTCACAATTATCAATCCGCTCGACAGCATCTCCCTCCCAGCTTTGAAATCAAACCCGGCACCGTTCTCGCCGGGAACAACGGATCATGGTCCATTCAAGGCCGATTGCTGCCGTATTACGAACAGGCAAACGCTTACGATCAAGTAGACTTGAAGGTCGCTTGGGATGCTCAAACGGCGACCGGCGTGCCAACCTTGCGAATCCCGATGTTGATGTGTGCCTCTGAGCCAAACGACACGGTGCGGCTGAATGCGGGAGTTCCTTACGTGTATCCGCTGAACTATGGGTTCAACATGGGGACTTGGCTGGTCTATGATCCGACGGGAGCCCAACGACCTCCTGGGCCGTTCTACGTGAACAGCAAAGTGCGCGTGATTCCGGACGGTGCCAGCAATACCTTGTGTGCCGCCGAAGTGACCACGTTTACATCGTACATCCGAAACACAGCGGACCCTGGACCGGTGCCTCCCAGCTCGTCGAATGCTTTCGATGGGATGGTCGGGCAACTTAAACTTGGTCCGACGACCAACGATAACACCGGGCATACCGAATGGCCGGATGGCCGCGTGCATCACAGTGGATTTACAACGACGTATACCCCCAACACCAAGGTCTCGTATAACTACAGCGGCAATCTTTACGACATCGATTTCAATTCCATCCAGGAAGGAAAATCACTGACTCAGCCGACCTACGCCGCAGTCACCGTCCGCAGTCACCACGTTGGGGGCCTGGTTAATCTTTCGTTCCTCGATGGTTCAACTCGGACGATTTCGTCCGCAATCTCGCTCCCAACCTGGCGGGCCATCAGCACCATCAACGGCGGGGAAAACTTTGACGCTAATGACTTGGAATAACTTGCAGGATCTTCCTGAATCGGGCTTTCGAGCAAATGCGTTTAACGACCGCTTTAATGTTGACGAACGTCGGCGCCGATGGTCCACGTTTGATCGGCTAGGGCTCTCACTGATCGAACTGCTGGTGGTCTTGGGAATCATTGGCGTCTTGATGGGAATTCTGTTGCCGGCCGTTCAGCTCTCGCGTGAGTCGGCTCGTTCGACAGATTGCAAGAATCGATTAAAGCAAAACGGGTTGGGCCTGCATCACAATTTGTCGGAAGGCGTTCGCGGCCTGCGGGATTACCGCGATGTGGCCGGTCCATATTTGAATCTTTGCCCATCCTCTGGCGAAGATCCCGGCACAGTCGTGCAATTGGGTAGTCAAACGATTACGGGAACACCCCTCAATTATTTGGGTTCGGCCAGTGGCGTGGTAACCCGTGAATTGGGCCCGGCTCCATCGTTTGAAACCGGATCGTTCGACGGGTTCTTCCCCCGCGCGGATACCCGATTGGTTGCGGATGGTTTGTCGTACACGTTTGCCGTTGGCGACGCGATTTCTTTTTACAAAGTTCGAAATACAGCTGGCACAGACATGGTCGACCATTGGCAAACCCTAACGCTGGGAGGCTCTGGCGGAGAATTCAGTCATGTCTATGGTTCGACCGGCGTGCCCATCAATGCCACGAAACTCAAGTTAAAGGGATTTAACGAACAGGAGATTTCTTTTGGCAGCCGACATCGCGGCGGCATCAATGGGCTGTTCGTCGACGGCCACGTGGTCTTCATTCCGCAAACCACGAACGCCCAAGTCTGGAGTGCTCTCGGCACCGTCGCTGGCGACGAATTCGTGGATGATTTTTAAGCAAAGTCGCTTGCTGCCCGGCTCCTGAAAAGTGCTATCACCTGCCGCCAAATTGTGATCTTGTTCGCGTACAAATGTAATTGTAGGATTGCCGCCGTTGCGTACAGTTGTACTGGTAACGAGCGAAAGGAATGCCTCAATGGTGGATCGTCCAAATTTGTCCAAGGGAGAAATGGCGGTGGCCAGAACGCTATGGGAGGCGGGCCCTGCGACGGTTCGTGAAATTCATGAAATCATGACGGCCACTCAGCCCATCCAACTGGCGACCGTGCAGACCTACCTGCGACGCTTGGAATCCAAGGGGCACGCGAATTCGAAACTCGATGGACGTGTGCGAGTCTATTCCGCGAGAACCAAACCCCACACGGTGATTCGCGACTCGGTGAGCGAAATCGTGGACAACCTGTTTGGCGGCGACTCCTTGCCGCTCGTTCGACATCTGATCGAAGACCGCGGCATCGACGAAGCGGGCCTGGAAGAATTGCGGCAATTGATTGACCGGATGGACCGCGTGGGAGGAAACAAGTAATGAATGAATCGGCCCTTTTTTCCCTGCTGTGGACACAGGTTTGGCAGGTCACTGCGGTAGCTCTGCTGGTTTGGGTACTTGTAAAAACTACCGCTCAAAATCGCCCCCATCTGGCTCATGCTTTGTGGTTGCTGGTTTTGCTAAAGGCACTGACGCCGCCGGTTCTGGCCAGTCCTACCAGTCCGTTTTGTTGGATCGGGGCCAGCAAAAATCCAGTTGCGGTAGTGAATGTAACCAATCAATTTACCCCAGTAACACGAACCTCGCCTGAAGTTGCCAGCGAAATCACCACTTCGGGTTTCGTGATCGATCGGCCGGTCTATGCTCCGCATGGAACAACATCGGCTGCCGATGTTTGGAGCCGCTTTCAACGCTGGCTATTTGCGATTTGGGTAGTGGGTGCACTATTGGCCATGGTGCGATTGATGTTGCGATACGCAATGTTCCTGCGGTGGATTTCCCGCTCGACCGAAACCCGAATTCCGCAGATCGACAAATTGATTGATCGGCTCTCGAAACAACTCGGAACCAAACAACCTGTGCGAATTCGGGTGTTGGATATTCCCGTAGGCCCGGCGGTTCTCGGGTTCTTTCGCCAGACGATTCTTCTTCCGGAATCGATCGTGCGAAATCGAACCGATGAGCAACTCGAACCCTTGCTCGCGCATGAACTGGTTCATTTGCGTCGAGGAGATTTGTGGTGGGCCGTGATTCAATCGCTGGCCCGCTGTCTGCTTTGGTTTCATCCGCTCGTTCACCTTGCCGATCGGCAGTTGACGAGCGAAGCGGAGCGAAGTTGCGATGAAGAAACTATCGCGAGCCTGGGGTGTTCGCCGGCGACTTACGCGCGTTGTTTATTGAATGTTCTGGAACTTAAACACCAGTTGCGTGTTGCTCCGGCGTTGCCGGGGGTGCGACCGGTGGACGTTACATCAGCTCGATTGGAGAGAGTCATGAGATTGGGAAAAGGATGTCATCGAAAATCACCAGCCTGGGTTTGGCTCGTGCTCCTGCTAGGGAGCGCCGCTTTGCTGCCAGGTGCCGCCTTTGTGCTGGGACAGGAACCAGCGAAGCCCGCTGCGAACGAACCCGCCACTGTGGCTGCTCCGGCAGAACCAACCGATGACCAGCTGGTACATACTATGCAGATTAGAGTCGTCGAAATCGATGCCAAATCGGTCGACTTATTGAATATCAAGTGGAAAGAACAGGACAAGCTCGATATTCTTGAAAACAATTCGGATCGTCAAGCGGCAAGCCACATCACGAACAAACTAAATAATTTGCCCGTCAATACTGCCCTGATCGACGAGCAGGAACTGGAACGAATGAAGAGCAAGCTGGAAACGATTCCGGATGCGAAGCAAATCTTATCGCCAACGTTGATGGCCCTAAGCGGACGGCCCGCCGAATTTTTGTCAGGAAAGGAACTCCCTTTTGTTACTCATTACGAGAAGCTGGAGGGACAAGGCTCGATCAAAGGTGAGAAAAAAATCGCTTGGCAACCAAAAGTCGAATTCGCGGTAATTGGAATACAGATGCAAGCCATTCCAACACTGCAGGAAAATGGCGAATTGCAAATCGACTTTCAAGTTTGCTGTTCCACTCTTGAATCTGCCGAATCGGTCGAGTTCGAACATGACCCCTCGCAAAAAATGTCTCGGCCAGTCGTGGTGAAAAACATCGGCCGATCCATTTTCAACGCCCAGAAGGGCGGCGGCCTCGCGATGTTGATTCCCGACGCGTTCAATGGAAGAAATGGCGTATGCATCATCAGTTGGTCAGGATCTTTCCCAAATGACCAACAGGCCGCTGTTGAAGTTGTACCGATGCTGAATTGCGAGGAAATATTTGTCTTTCCGGGAGAAAAACCTGAGGTTCGTCGATTTGTATTTCAACGAGGCTTTGCAGTACGGGA
>JBEBGH010000061.1:0-20267 GCA_040081565.1 Pirellulaceae bacterium | reverse complement strand
ACCAAACGAAACGGAAAATCGTGTTTTTCGCCGCGACTTGACTTGTTGCACCGCAAATCTTCAAGCTGAAGTTCTGGCACGGCAAATGCAATTGTGATGCTTGACTTCCGCCAATGTCTGGCAGATGCAATCCATGAAATTGTCAACTCTATGAGGTTATCCGATGTCTAAAATGTCAACACTTGCCGACGCATTCTACGAAGAGCTGCAGGATATTTACGGTGCTGAAAAGCAACTGCTTCGAGCTTTGCCGAAAATGGCAAACCGGGCGACGAGCGCTGAGCTGAAGAATGCATTCGAGGAGCACTTGGAACAAACGAAGGCCCAAGTGAAGCGAATTGAACAAGCTTTCGAGGAAACCGGCAAATCAGTGAAGTCGAAAAAATGTGAAGCCATGACTGGGCTGATTAAGGAAGCCGAAGAAATGATGAAGGAGGATATGGAAGACGAGGTTGCCGACGCTGTGCTGGTTGGCATGGAACAAAAGGTCGAGCACTACGAAATAGCTACCTATGGCACTTTGTGCACTTGGTCGAAAGCCCTGGGATACTCTTCCGCCAAGAAACTGCTCGGGCAAAACCTCCATGAAGAAGAGACTACCGATAAGTTGTTGACCAAATTGAGCATTCGCGTGAACGCTCACGCCAACGCCTAACGCCTACAGGGGCAAGTTTTCCTTTGCTTACGACATTTTGAACCGAGATGTGCTCGGCTTCGGCGTTTTGCAGAAATCTTTTGAGCACGGTCGCTTTCTTCCGTGTTGTGCACACTTACCGAGATTAGGGCATTACCGTCCTTCAAATAGGTTTTATATTGCTTGGCGTCGTATTCTGAAAAGCCATGTCCAATCAGGCCACCGGTCAGACCGCCGGCTGTCCCGCCTTCCATTCAGAAAGTGACATTCGGAGTTTTGCTTCGTCATCAACGATGACGTTCAAGCGAATGCAATTAGTGAAGCAAACCCTTTGCCATACCAGCTGTGAAGATAGGATTGATCGTGAATCACGACCTTAAACGTTTTTCCCTAAGCGCGCAAAAGAAACGGTCTCGAGCAAATTTGGTTACCCACAGAGCAGATAACTAATTTGTCGAGACCGTGTTGCTAAGGAATTCCAGGCTTAAGCTTGGAGTTAGAACTTGAAGTTCTTCATTCGGTCAACTGTGTAGACTTCGCCGTCCAGCTCTACTCGTTCGGCCATCAACACTCGATGATCCTGGCTGCGAACAGGAATGCCACGCAGCGTGATCTTGGTCGATGGTAGAAGTTTTACTTTGTAGGTTGCTGTAGGTCCGAGGTCGACAAGTTGACGTTGGTTATCAACTTCGACAATCGCGAGATAGCTCTCAACGGATCCGATCGTCGTCGTCTTCACATCAACAACTTTTCCGGTCACATGAACGCCATTGTGATGAGCAATTTCAATTCGTTCGCCGTCGCCAATTTTGACGCTGTCGGCAACCAAAACTTGCTTTTCACCAACGGTTTCCATTGCACCAGTCGCTTCAATTGACTTGCCAACTTCAACGTTTTTGTCTTTCATCGAATCGGCAAGGCCAAGATCAATCGCGAGAGTCGATTCTTTTTCCTGATTGATGCCGACGATCAAGTGCTTGTTGCCATTTACAGTCGCGGTTTTGATCATTTCGATCTTGCCTTTGACTGTATAACGACGAGCGTCTTCTGGGCCGGTGTATTCACTCTTTGCTTCAGAAGGTTCAGAAGTCTTGTCGGAAGTCTTGGTTGAACCTGACGTTTGAGCAAAGAAGTCTACGCGGTCATATTCGTCGTAGCGGCCATCGCTGTCGCTGTCGCGATAGTAGCCGTAGGACTCGTAAACACCATCGTTATCCGAATCAAAATATCGAACCGCTCCGGAATAGGCGCTGTCAGATTTGTGACTGTAATAGGTCGGCGAATAGGTGTAGTAATCGTAGAACCAAACGTTGGCTTGAGATTTGTCTTGGAAGCCAAATCGCCCATCCATTCGTCGAGTTGCTGCATCAGCCGTTTGTGCAACGGCGCGTCCTGCGGCATTTACTGCAGAACGAGCGGCATTCGACATCGGCGCGATACCGTTTTGCTCAATCCAAGGATTAATTTGTTGCCAAGTCTGAGTCGTGTAGTAGTCAGCTCGATTGGCTTGACGTTGGATTTGTCGCTCGTTGCGATCCAGTTTCCGTTCCAATGTTCGAGTGTTTTGCGCATCGACCGACGATGCCGCACCTAAGATCAGTAGCGCGGTGCTGCCTGTTAGCAGCTTAAAGCCATTGAACTTCATAGTTGTCTCCTTTGTTTAGAATAAACGCGCTCAAGCCAACAGGCTCGAGCAGAAGCTTCACGAAGTCAGCAAATGAAGTGCCAAAGCAAATACAACTGTTTTAAGCGGAATCAAATAACTTTTGCTACACGAAGCACCGCGGATTGGTTGCATCAGATTCAGGTTGGTTGCGATGCGCCCAGCGACGCAGTGCTACCAACACAACTTTCGTTTACCAATTGCAAACTCGCCCTGAAAATTTTCCGCTCTGCGTTCGCGCTATAGATGGCATGTCAAATGCAGCCATCCTGAAATGCGTGGCGTCTTTCTAATTCGCGAAAATTGCGATGGCGCGAGAGAATTCACCCTTAATGCAAACAATTCTTCTCCTCAATCAATAGTCTGAGAGTCAGTCATGGGAAAATGCGAAACCTGCGGAAACCAATACGACAAAAGTTTTCAAGTGATAAAAGACGGCAAGGAACATTGCTTCGATAGCTTCGAATGTGCAATTCAGGCCCTGGCCCCAACCTGTGCCCATTGCAATTGCCGCATCATCGGGCACGGAATGGAGGCCCAAGGCGTGTTCTATTGCTGCGACCATTGTGCAGGAATGAGCGGCGTCAAAGGATTGAAAGATCGCGTCTAACTTGATTGGGATCGCTTTGGCCAAAAATGTTCGGGTGAGAACCACCTTGGTCAAATCGAACCCATTCCGATCAAGGAACCAAGCAAACACCAGTCAATCGCAACCCAATTCAACCAACAATAGGTTACTTTTCGAAATCAATTGAAAAAATACTTTTGGCACGAACTTTGCGATGACATTCTTTCGTGTAACCGTCATCAACGACACTTAGTCAACTGGAGAATATTCCGTGAACGAACAAACACTCAAAGGAACATGGAACGAAGTTAAAGGCAAGATTCGCGAGAAGTGGGGTATGTTGACCGACGATGAAGTCAATCGTACGGGCGGCAACCTTGAGCAAGTGTTGGGGATGATTCAACGCAAGACCGGCGAGTCGCGCGAACAAATCGAAAAGTTTCTGCAGTCAGCCGCAAAGGAAGGCGCCGAAATGAAGGACAAGCTTGTTTCGACCGTCCAGGAATATGCTTCCTCGGCTGCTGAAGCAACGCAACATTACGCCAGCCAAGCCGCTGAAATGGCAAAAACTGGTTTCAATGAAACTCGCAAGATGATCGAAAAACGCCCGATGGAATCGTTGGCAGTATGCTTCGGCATCGGTCTGATTTCTGGTGTTGTCGTCGCATTGACCATGCGTTCTCGCTAATCCCGTTTGGCCGAGGATGAATGCGGCCTTTTTCCCCAACAACTCATTTTGACAAGGAGACTGCGATGGAAAATCGCGTACAAGGACTTTACGAAAGCACCGTCGACCAAGCGGTTGGCGCTATCAAATCACAACCGGTCGGAGCCGTGGTCGCCGCGGTCGGACTGGGAGTCGTCGCCGGCATGTTTGTGGTGAGTATGTTTCCACAATCTCGCCGCAACGAATGGAGCGCGACCGAGATCGGTCGACGCGTCATGGATCGCCTGAGCAGCTTGACTCCATCAAGTTGGTCCAGTTGATCGACGTTTTTGTTCATGGCAACCCTTTCTAAACCTTGAGATCGACCTAATGCCTACTCATCTAAATGATCCAGGACAGCTTCAAGAAAAGATGTCCGAATTGCGAGGTCAAATTTCGAAAGAGTCGGAAAGGGTTGCCGAACAAACACGCAAGGCACTTGATTGGAAATATCAGGTGGCGGCTCATCCAATTGCTGCGACGGCCATCGCCGCGGCAGTTGGGTACTGGTTGATTCCAAAGAAACGTTCATCAGTGGTCGAAAAGTCGCTGGAAGAAATGCGAGCTTTGGTGGAACAACAAACCGCGACTCCGAAGGCGGCCCTAGGACTGGGGCAAACCCTCGCGATGACAGTCGGATCGATGTTGTTGAGAAGTGTAGCCAACGGCGCCTTGAACCGAGTAATGGCCGCATGGAGTCCAGCGACAGCAGGGGGTCACGCGGCTTCGGCAGTCACCGGTACTAACGGCCAATCGCCATCAGACTGGAGTAATGGCCATGAATCATGAAATTCCAGAGCTCACCCAACCCATTCATCGAAACGGTCGGGCAACCAATATCGAATGGTATTACACCAACCGTATGGATGCCCCCGAGGCCAACGCGGACGGAAGTGCGGATGAGCAGAACAGCCTGTTGAAAGTTGAACCTTCACACGTGTTGCCCTTGTTGTTGGGAGCGATCCTGGCGGGCGCAATCTTCGGATTGTTTTGGAAACGAAAATGATAACGCTCGCTAATCGAATCGCGTCGGATCGCAAATCGGGGGCAGGGATTGCACGCGGCTGGGTGGGAATTTTCAAGAATTCGCTTTCCCTCGCTGGCTTGCAACTGCAACTACTGAAACTCGACGCGAAAGAGTGGTTAGGTCGCTCAACTGCTGCGATAACAACGCTCGCGATCGGTGGCCTCCTCGTCATGGCAGCGACCCCAGTTTTGCTGGCGGCAGCGGTCGTTGGCTTGACCTTGGCTGGCCTCGAATTGATTTGGGCTTTGCTGATTGTCGGTGGTGTCGCGTTAATCCTCGGCGGACTGCTGGTGCTCGGCGCCATTTCTTCGCTCCAAAGTTCAATCAGCGCCTTCGATCGATCGCATCGTGAATTGAACAACAATTTGACTTGGTTGAACGATCAGTTCCCAAGTCGCCATGAATAACAAAACTTTTACCTTTCCAAAAACCCAATTAGGAGTTGAAAAAATGGCTTCGGATAACAAACGAAATAATCAAGGCGAACGCTCGAACAGCGCGAACGGCGCGGTCGCAGTTGATAATCGAGAGCAACCACGTGGCTTACGCGACATCATCGCAGACAAGAATCTCACAAGCGGTGAAGCGGCATGGGAAGTGTTTCGCGAGTACGCTCGTGAACGTCCCGAAGTCGTGGCGATGTGGACGTTTGGAATCGGTTTTGTCTTGGGCTGGAAATTGAAGATCTGGTAAACCGCCGACTTGCTCAGACAACAAAAAATGAAGGCGAGCGATCGCTGTAAGGCAACGTTGTGATGTGCTCTCGGGCATTTCACAACGTTTTTTTAAGCCGTTTTTGCAATTTTGCACCGAAGTGTTGGCCAAGACTATTCGCAAAATCGGACATGACGCAGTGCTTGGATGTGACGCTATTTTTCAGGGAGAACAATCATGGGCTCGAATCTCGAACAGACAGTTTCCGTCTGGATGAAATCTGCACAGATTCCCGGGAATACACCTCTAGCCGAAGACGTAACCGCGGACGTTTGCGTCGTGGGAGCGGGCATCTCCGGAATGACCACCGCTTACCTGTTAATGCTTGAGGGTAAATCGGTCGTAGTACTGGACGATGGCCCAATCGGCGGAGGCCAGACGGATCGAACAACTGCCCACCTGTCCAATGCAATTGACGATCGTTATGTCCACATCGAACAGTGGCACGGTAAAGAAGGCGCACGACTGGCCGCCGAAAGTCATTCTGCGGCAATCGATAAAATCGAGGCAATTGCAACGCAAGAGAGAATCGAATGCGGGTTCGAGCGACTCGATGGCTTTTTGTTTGCTGGCAGAGATGAAGATCGAGAACTGTTGGAGCAAGAGCTGGAGGCAGCGCGCCGCGCGGGGCTGGCAAACGTCGAGATGGTGTCTCGTTGCCCACTTCCCGCATTTGAGACAGGACCTTGCTTGCGATTTCCGCGACAAGGCCAAATTCACCCACGGCAATATTTGGCAGGGCTGCGAGCCGCAATACTGCGCAAGGGCGGCCGAATCTTCACTCAAACGCATGCCGAGAAAATCGAAAGTGGCCCTCCGGCCCGCATCCCGACCTCCGAAGGTCCAGTTGTCACTGCTGAATCCGTGGTCGTCGCCACGAACACACCGTTCAACGATTTCGTAACGATCCACACAAAACAGGCACCTTATTTGAGCTATGCGATGGCCTTTGGAGTGCCACGTGGTACCGTGGCGAAAGCCTTGTATTGGGATACTTTGGATCCCTATCACTATGTTCGTCTGCAAAGCATTTCCGAAGAGCAATCCAAGCGGGATTCATTAGGCGATCCACATGTAGAAGAGCTCTTGATCGTTGGCGGCGAAGATCACAAAACTGGCCAGGCCGACAATGCCGAAGAACGCTACCGTCGGCTGGAGGAGTGGGCTCGAGCACGTTATCCGATCACCGGAGCAGCACGTTGCAAATGGTCCGGTCAAGTCCTTGAGACGATAGACGGATTGGCCTTTATCGGCAGGAACCCACTCGATGGCCCAAATGTTTACATTGCTACCGGAGACTCGGGGCAGGGGATGACTCACGGAACAATTGCCGGAATGCTGATTACTGACTTGATCATGAACCGGACGAACAATTGGGTGGACCTTTATCAACCAGCCAGAAAAACCCTGCGAGCTGCCCGCCGATTCGTCCAAGAGAACTTGAATGTGGCAATGCAGTATGGTTCATGGTTGACGGGCGGTGACGTTGCCTCCATCGACAATATTCCAGTTGGTTGCGGTGCCGTTGTTCGAGACGGTTTGACCAAAGTCGCCGCGTTCCGCGATGAATCTGGAACCGTACACCAATGTTCGGCGGTCTGTCCGCACCTTGGTTGTGTCGTGGAATGGAATCACAATGAAAGCACTTGGGATTGCCCATGTCACGGCTCGCGTTTTGATAAACATGGAAAGGTAATTTGTGGCCCTGCCAATACAAACCTCGCCCCAGTTGCCTCGCCGACCAAAAATCCCCAAGTTCAAGTTGAAACCTAATGCTTGCAGTTCGGCACCCCAGCGTTACTGATTTCTAACCAACCAAATTGGTCGTCGTGCCGTCAGGTCCTTGATTAGCGATCATCCGACCGTTGTCCCAGCGCGTGAATCGCAGAAATAAACTTCCCGAATTCCATGTTGATTACGCATCCCACCGCTAGTCCCCAGCGCAATCTCGCGAATTAACAAGCAGGCCTCGGCATTCGGCACACAGTTTGCGGGCTAAACATGCGTCTTGAGCTACAACTTCGTTAGTTGTCTGCGATGAAGAACTATGCTGTCGGTTTAAATTTTGTTGCCACACACGGATTCACTCTCGATCGCGGCCAAATGCTGCGATCTCAATCTGTGGACGGCCAAACCATCAACTCTCCACACTTGGTTCTCATCGTCTAGCTCCCCACTTCAGATTTTTAAATTCTAGGAGAATCCTATGTCCCGATTATTTTTGAGTTGCATCGCCGGTAGCTTGGCATTGTTATGTGCCAATGTTGGCATTTGTCAAACCACCGAAACCCAACGCCAAGACCGAACGACAACAACAAATCGAACCACGAGCCAATCCGAAATGGATCGACCGATGGTCGAGTTTTTTGCTTCGAAACTCGTCTTATGCAACAATGGCGAAATTCAGATGGGCCAAATGGCTGCCAACAAAGCATCGAACAGCGAAGTCAAAAAGTTTGCTGAAATGTTGGCCGACGATCACGCCAACTTCAATCAACAATTGAAGCCGTTCGTGGCGAATTATGGCGAAGTTGCCCTCACGTCAACTTCGAACAAAACCTCGGATAAAGTAGTAGCTAACAAGCCTGTCGTTCCCGATCGTCCGAACACCCCGGCCCGTGGTGAGAAGACTGCAACAACTCCAGAATCGACGACTTCAACCGGCGACAGCGCCGTTCTTGCTCGACTCTATGAAGTTTGCCAGGCAGCTCATCAGAACCAGATGACTGCAGGCAAGGAAATGATGTCGAAGAAGAGTGGTGCAGAATTCGACAAGGCTTTCATGGATGCCCAACTCGTTGGCCATCATGCATTGCTGGCAGAATTGAAGGCATTGGAAAGCCGCGCTCCAAGTGATTTCCAAGCCGTCATTCGCAGCGCCAAGGAATCAGTTCAGAACCACGCGCAAAAGGCCGAGACGATTTGCAAGAATCTGGCTTCGGAAAACGCAAAGACCGAAACCAGCAACCGATAGTTCAGTTTCCAAGCTGAAATTTGATGCGACCCAAGCTGGCAACAGCTTGGGTTTTTTTATTGCCAAACTCTGAAAGCGTCTGGCGTTGGTTATCGAGATAGCTGAAACCCTAAAAAGCACTGTGAAGAGCATCTGTCGACGAAAGGCACAAAAAACGACAGAGCGCATAAAAAAAAGGCGAAGGTCATCGACTTCGCCGTTTTAAAACTTGTGCAAACTTGACGAAAATTGATTACTGCAAAGCCACAACCAGGTTCTCTTGTCGGCCTGCAGACGTAGCGGTCGCGTCGCCGTCGTCCCCAAAGGACAGTTCGAGCAACTGGGCTCGTCGGATCTTGCCAATCAACGCACGTTGACGACGTTCACTTGCTGACCAACATGACTTGATTTTCTGTACACGGGCTTGGATCTCGGCGAGGCTGGGCTCGACGTCCCGTTGGCTGTGGTGAATTGGAGTAGTAAATCGAGGGCTAATAGAAGTTTCGGAGTGCAACATAGGATCCCACCTTGAATCGATGAATTGTCAATTTGAATCTGTTCGTTTTAATGATGCCTTGTAACAATTGGGCAATCACTGTCGATCGAAGTAATTGCAAAGGATGTGCCAATTCTGCAAAAAACAGGAAATGTCTTTTTCCTAGCAATTTTGCGGTATTCGCGATTCATTAATTGCAAGCACAGCGGCGATGTCATAGCAAAACGTATCGATTGCATTGGTCACCAAGCGGCCTCGTTGAGCGTAAAGGTCAAATAGAGATCACGTTGGCAATCGTTCGGCCAATTTAACGCGCGTTAGACGCGAAAAGCATGCGTGATCAACACGCCCCGTTGATGTTTGGAGCGTCGTGAAGCAATTGCCGCGGGATTGAACGCAATATACGAAAGCTAAGCGTCTTGGGAGAAAATCAGGCAGGAATAGGCACCGATGTTGATGGTTGCGGAGAATTCGAAACCATCGTGAGGAACAGCTTCGGCGGTCAAATGATCGCTTTGGATTCCGTCGAATGCATCTCCATAGACTTTCGCGTCCCCGTTGAAACGCAACTTCCATTCTCCCGGTTTGGGGAAACCAATTCGATAATCATCCGCGGTACCTTCGCTGAATTTGAAGACAACGACGACGTCGTCCTTGGGTCCGGACTCTTTGCAGCGGTGCATCGCCAAAATATTCGGTTCTTCATTCAGGTGAAAAACATTCACATGCTGACCCGTTAATCCGGCAGTGATTCCTCTGCGGTTGAGTCGTAGTTGGATCAGGTCGTGATACATTTGAACCACCGAGGCGTATTTTTCACAACGACTCCAGTCAATTGGCCGCCCGTCGTTAAACCACTTGTCCCGGAGAAATTCTTGACCCTGCATCAGCATTGGAATTCCGGGACTCGTGAACATGACGCAAGCACCAAGAGTTGAGCGTTTTACGGCATAGCGATTGGGTTCATCGCTCGGGTCAATCTCGGATACGACCCGTTGTTTGCCGTTAGCGACTTCGTCATGCGATTCGGTATAGATGACTCGCTCAAAAGCATCCGAATTGAAGCGAAAGCAAATCGCATTACGCACGACGTCCACGGAGCGGTGGGCGTCGTCGATCTTGATGATTTGATCCCGAATTGGATGTACAAAGTTGGCATCCCATTGAGTTGAAAAGCAGGCCCCTCCATCGGCAGTCATCAAGTGGTTGTTTCGCAAATCTTCTGCGATCGATATTTTTCCGGGAAAGCGTTCCTGGATGTCTTGATTGATCCAGTGAGACAAAGAAATGCCTTCGGCAATCATGTTGTCTTCGTTCCCGTCCACGCTGCGAATGTAGAGGGTCATGTCAAACCTCAACCCGTCGGCGTGATACTCCTCAATCCACATCATGGCGTTGTCGTAAATGAACTGACGGACTTCGCCGCGACCGTAGTCCGGTCGAGTATCGCCCCAAGGAGTCGCCGAGCGCCAATCGTTGTAGAAATAAATGCCGCCTTTGTTGTTCTCGCTCCAACCATCAAACTGCCATAAATCAAGATCAGAGGGTCCGAAGTGGTTGTAGACGACGTCAATCACTACCGCGATTCCATGTCGGTGGGCCTCGCGAATAAACCGCTTTAATTCCATTGGCCCGCCATACGCCGACTCGATCGCGAACGGATGAGCTGGGTTGTAGCCCCAGGAATAGTCACCAGCGAATTCAGCGATCGGCATAAGTTCGATCACATTGATTCCCAGGTCCCTTAGGTACGGCAACTTTTCGATCGCCAACCCGAAGCTTCCGACACCATTTCCGTCTGTGTTGAATGTTCCAATGTGCATTTCATAAATGACCATCTCATTCATCGGCGGCGGAGTAAACGAGTCATTCTCCCAATCAAAATCAGTCCGCCCGATAATTCCATGACCGACTGAATTCGATACCTCCCTTGCACGTGGGTCGATGCGCTGAAATTCACGTTCCCCGTTTCGAATCCAGAACTTGTAAGCTTGTCCCGGATTGGCTTCATTCACGAAGGCGAACCAATTCCCGTTCTCGTCCCGTTCACAGGGATTCTTTGTTCGGTCCCAATGGTTGAATTCGCCGATCACCGCAACTTCATCGGCATGAGGAGCCCAAACGCCGAAGGCCACGCCATCTTCTTGGGGAGCTGCACCTAATTGAGTTGTAGCGATCATTGAGGTGTTCATTTCGTCCTGGATATCCTTAATTTGTGATTGTTGAAGTTGATCCGAAACTGCAGCATATCATTGACACCAGCTCGAAAGCGGTGAGATTCGTAATCCGTTTCTTAATTATTGGTCGATGGTCTGATTGGGAGTAATATCGCATCGGTCGCTGGCAAAACGGTTGGTTTCGCGTCTGAAACAAGCGCAGCTCGAATGTCGCCCAACTCTGCAGTATCATTCAAATCAAACGATTGCTGCAAAAGTTCTCCAAGCAGTTCCAGAAATTGCTTTAACACAATCGGCTTTTCGATGAAGCCGTCACAGCCGGCGGCGATCGCCCTCGCCTCATCTCCCGGCAACGGATGGGCGCTGCAGATGATTATCGGGATCGAACGTGTGGAATCCTGCGATTTCAAAAACTCTGTTGCCTCACAGCCATCCATTTCAGGCATGTTCATGTCCATTAAGACCGCCTCTACGTTTTGGGCGGCGCAGGCGGCAATTGCTTCGATGCCATTCGTGGCCGAAGCGACGACAAGGCCACGATTTTGCAGTCGTGTCTCCAGCGTCTGCAAAGTCTCAGGTCGATCATCGACGATCAAAATGGTAACCATTGTTGTACTTTCTAAATTATTTAGTTGTGAGGGTTGCTTCTAAAATCATGCGCGGTGAAGGGGCTTGCAGTGCGTTTTTTGTAGGCTTCTTCAAAACACTTAAAATCGTGCTGGTGGTTTGTCCAACGGAAGTTGTTACCCAAGTTGCCCCACGTTTGCGGAAACTTGTAAAAACGTTGTCAAAATTTTTGAATCGACCATGACAAGCGACAACGATGGCGCCCTTGTAGCCCGCGGAGCGAAGGGCAGAGCACCAGAAGCGCCCCTGACTCATTCCGTTGGGGGGGATAACGTCTATGATAATCAGTGCAGGATTGGATTCGACAATCTCCACCGCTTGGCGATCCGGCAACTCGGCGCTTTCATACAGCATGAAATCGATCTTATCGCGGAGTGCATAACCCATACTTCGCAAGACAATTTCCTCACCCTGATGCCGCGCTGCAACGCCAACGACTCGAGGGAGGACAACCGCAGAATCTGCCGACGCCTCATCAACAACCGATTCCTCGTCTGTATCGGCTTTTGATTTCTCGGCCTCGGCGGCATTGGGATCCGGTAACATTTTGCTACTGATCAATCCGTTTTCTAATCGATCGAAGAGAGCGTTGTCACTCACGCCGTGTTTGTCATTGTCGTTGATGATCAATTTCACGATCGAGACCACCGTTTCGTCCAAGAATTCCAGAGCACTTGAATCCTTCCGTTCCTCATTAATGAACTCCGTAAATTTGTGTTGGTCAGTAGACAACAAGCGTTGGTAGCCTCGAACGGATGGCTTGATGTGGACTTCCTCGCTGAGCAGCATGTTCAAAAATTTAAAGCGTGGCACGTATTGCCCCAACACGACGGCACACACCGTCAGGGGAGTGGCCAACAGCAAACCAATCGGGCCCCACAGCCAGCCCCAAAAAATTGCCGAGATAATAATCGCCATCGCGGAAACGCCGGTGCTGGTCCCATACAACCACGGCTCCACCACGTTGTTGGAAATTAACTCCATCACCAGGATTAAGGCCCCAACGGCTAATACCACTTGGTAGCCGGGGAACAACAACAGCGAAACCAACAGCGGGATACCCGCCCCAATCAACGGCCCAACGTAAGGAATGAACCGTACCAATCCGGCGATGGTTCCCAATACCATCACATACGGAAACCACTTGTCAGGCGTTAGGAAGTAACCAATCACAAGCAACCCCGAGACAAAGACAAAGCCATAGGAAATATTGATGATCACTTGAGCCATCAAGTATTTGCCGATTCGGTCCGCGGCTTCGTTAAGTGCCTCCGTGGTTACTACGTAATTCCCATGCGAGATCAGACTGGTAAAACGATCGCGCAGGTCGTCGCGGTACAACAAAGCGAAGAGTGCGAAGACGGCAACGAGACCCGCGGTTCCAATTGGACCCAAAATTGCCGTCGCACCGCCGGCCCAAGTCTTGATGTCGATCTTGCGTGAGGGGGCCTCTTTTACGTACAGCGGAGCGCTGGGCGAAGAGCCATTGTTTTGCGTTTCAGGTAGGTTGCCAAAAATGCGATCAAGTGTTGAACTCGCTTTAGGCGGCGTTTGACGATGAGCAACCTGTCTGTTTTCAGTTTCGTCGTTCGGCTTTTTCTTGGTATCCCCTGCGTCTTCGGATTCGGAGATCTCTCCCGAGAGTTGATTGAAAGTCCCCCCCATGCTCTGTAATTTCGACTGCACATACTCCAGCTTCTTTTTCAGTTCGCCACTATATTGGGGCAACTCTTCATTAAAGCTGGACAGGCCGGACCACATCGCAAACAAGAAGGCGGTTAAGCCAAGGAACACAGACGTCGCCGTAAACAGGACGGCCCACAGATTGGAAAGGCCCAAGCGTTGTAATCGGTCGACAACGGGACTAAGTAAAAAAGCAAACAACACCCCCAAAGACATGGGGATGAAGATGTCCCGAGCAAAATACAGGACCGCCATGAATAGAACGATCGACGTGGCTTGTGTGAACCTGGCAATCGTAATGAGTGCAGTTTTGTTGTCCATTCCGTTTAGCGCTCATTTCTAAGTCTATTAGGAAAAAAAGATTTATGGTCTCGGTGAATTGGGAAAAAGCTCCGGAGGCGCGAACGCGTCCGGAGTTTTGTTGTTACTAGCCGCCACGTTTTTCAACTTTGTCGGCCTTCTTCTCGCCTTTGTCTTCGATTCGATCGGCAGTATCTTCACCGGTTTCTTCGACGGCATCGGCCTTTTTCTCACCAACTTCTTCGACACGATCAGCGACTCGTTCGGCAGAAGGATCCTTCGCAGTTCCGAAAACTGTTTTTCCGTTGGCGTCGCGAATCGCGCCGGCTTTGGCCTGTGATTGATCGCGAATTGCATCAGCAGTCGCTTGCGAAGAATCACGAACCTTTTCAGCTTCATGGCGGGTGTTGGCCCGAATCGCGTCAGCCTGTCGGTCAACGACAGTCGGCTCGCAACCGATCGCGGCCAGCAAAAAACCCACCAATAACAAACCTGCACTTAAAGACTTTGACATGATATCCCCTTACATTCCAAAAAGTTTAGATGACTGCACGACTCCGGTTGAAATGATCAACCATCGTCCTAAAACGTTCATTTGCAAGAAATCTCTTGCATCAGATCTAGTTGCGATGCACTTTAACGCAACTTGTGTGCCAAATCCAAATTTGGAGAAAACGGCTCGTTCTTTTTTAGTTTTTGGAAACAAAAGAAGTGCTGTCGAAAATTTGATCGAGTTGTAACCAAGTTGATTGGAATACAACCAAAATTTGGACTTGTTCGCGCAGCGTTCGTGGGGGCACGATCGTACTCAACTGTCGGCATAGAAATTGCCTTCAGCGCCATTGCGGCTGAGCTCATCCCCCGGCTCTTGGCGGAATGAACTGGTTAATGACGCCGATCTGTTTCGATTCCGCCGTTAGGCTCATGGGTCAGAATAAAAGCTGTCGCCGCTAAGTCGAAAACAGTTAGCTTATCGCCACCGTGCTCAACGTTCTAGAACTTTAATGTTGGTTTGTGCGCAAAAAAAAGGGCGGCATGCTCAACACATGTCGCCCAATTCTGATCGTCGTCGCCAACTTGCGGGAGGCTATTTAGCGCGACGGCTTCGGTCGTCTGTGGAGCAGTTGCCGTCTGGAGTGCAGCATTGACCGGCGGTTCGTTCCCACGCGTCTTTTGTGGCGCGGCGGGCGTTTTCCCAGCTCAATCCGGTGCTCTTGTTTTCCGATTCCCAGCGTTTTTGCAAGTCACTTTCGCGATCTTCGAAGCGGGCATTGGGATCAAAGTTTTCCCAACCCATGCGATAGGCTGGCTCATAGGCTTCGTAGCCATAATTGCGATCGTAATAGTCGCGGGAGGTATAGTTGTCTCGCCAGTATTCCGTTTCAACGGTTGGGTCAATTGACTCGGCAATTGCTTTGCCGCCGTAACCACCAGCAACGGCACCGGCGACTGCGCCGATCACGGTCCCAACGGGTCCAGCAACTGTGCCAACAACTGCGCCTGCGGCCGCTCCGCCGAGAGCAGCACCAAGGCCAGTACCAACTGGATGGGCGCCTGCTTGTCCGGACAGTGGATCTTCGTTGCGCAGTTCTTTGCGGGTTTCGTTACGAGTTTCATTGCGAACATCGTCATTTCGAATTTCGTTTTTCTTGGCCATTTTTTATTTCCTGAAAACTGTGTCGACAACCGCCGAAGTGACACACGATGCTGCCAAGAGCTTCAGCGATTGATTTTCAGTGAAGCAAAGCCTGTGCCAGTTTGACCTAAAACCGGTACTGACAAAAAAGAGACAAGATAACGCGTTTAGGGCAAAGGTTAGGTCGATGTGCAATTGTTGTTGCGGAGGGTTGTAAATTGTTGTTTGAACGAACGACAACCAGTCTGCATTCGATTCAACCACTGGAGCGAGCATTGAATGCGGCAGTGGAGTATGAGTTCGTAAACAAGAAGAAAATGAAATAACAATTGATTGCGCCGGCAAAACGCAGTAATTTCATGTGCAGAAGAAGTTTTTAACGGTTGGCACGCCCTTTGCGATAACCATTTGCAACGTTTATCGCCACAGCAGCGTTTGCTTGTTGTAAAGCACGCGGGGATAACGAGCTAAATTCAACGTTATGTGGAGTCAATCATGTTACAAGCAGCAATTGCATTTTTTGTGTTGGCGATCATCGCCGCAGTCTTCGGTTTTGGCGGCATTGCCGCTGGTGCCGCTTCGATTGCCCAGATCCTGTTCTTCATCTTCCTCGTGCTGTTCATCCTCAGCCTGGTGATGAATGTCGTCAGTGGACGTGCACCCCCAGTCTAACAGTCACCGTTGGTATGGCAGATCTAAGAATTCTGTCGGAACCGGGGTGTTTGATCTTCCGTCACAACCACTGTTCCGGCAGAATTCGTTTTTATAGGAACAGCCGTTTGATCTACGACCCGCTCATCGAGTTCCGCTAAATGGCCCTGCCGCAGACTGCTCGCGAACAAGCATTAATCAGTCGTAATCCTCATGCGCATTCTGTCGTGATGTCTTATCTGGGTATTCGCCGATCGCTGGGAATGCTCGCTTTTCTTTTGCCAGTCGTTTTGGGCCCGTTCGGCTATCTCGTTCTTGGAATTCCAATTCAGGAAAACATGAGCAGTTATTATCACACTCCGCTCCGCGATGTCTTCGTCGGCGTGATGTGTGCGATGGGAATTTTCCTGTATTGTTACCACGGATACGATACTCTAGAAAACTGGACGGGGAATTTGGCTTGTGCTTCGGCGATCTGCGTCGCCCTCTTTCCACTTGAGCCCAATAGTGATCCGCTCCATCAATCCACAATTCGTGGTTATGTTCATACCTTGAGCGGTGGTGTGTTCTTCAGCACGCTGGCCTTGTACTCGACGTACCATTTTCCCCGCGGGCATTTTGGACTGCGATTGAAAACACGAGACGAACAGCGGGACGGAATCTATTTCGCTTCGGGCTTGACCATTCTCGGCTGCATGTTCCTGATGGGGGTCTATCTGTTCTTGCTGCCCCAATCTCCACGAGATTGGCTGACCAATTGGAAATTTTTGTTCTGGATGGAGTGGATTGCCGTCTGGGCGTTTTCCGCCGCATGGCTGGTCAAGGGGCAGGCACTGTTGGCAGATTCGGAAGGGATGACCGAGTAGTCCACATCACGTCGTTCGAGAAAGCAACGCCGCTTATTTGGCGCGGTTTAAATCGTATTGGGCCAGATAAAAGCTGACCTTTTCCAACAACTTTTGCCTGTCGATGGGCTTGCTTAAGTAATCATCGCAACCACATTCAAGGCAGCGTTTCATGTCGCCTTGCATGGCGTCGGCCGTCAGAGCAATGATGGGTCCGACATAGCCCTTTTTTCTTAACTCTGTAGCCGTGGCATATCCATCCAATCGCGGCATCTGCATGTCCAGCAGGATCAAATCGAAGTTGGAGTTGTTTTGCCATGTGTCCTCGACCACTCGTAGGGCGTGTTCGCCATCCTCAGCCTCGCAAGTCACCGCTCCCGCTTTGGTCAAAAAATGCCGGCTGAGCATTCTAATTTCGCGACGGTCATCGACAATCAAAATTTTACAATCCAGGCAAATGTCGACTGGCAGCAGATCTGGAGATTCCACGGTTGGTTCGTCCAGATCGTGATCAACCTTCGATATGCCGGTCAAATTCCCCGTTGCGATCGTGACGGTAAAAGTGCTGCCGGTGCCCAGTTCGCTTTGAACGCTGACGTCTCCCCCCAAAACCCGGGCCAAACGGCTGGTAATCGCCAGACCCAATCCCGTTCCCCCAAAAATCCGTGAAACGGAGGCATCCACTTGGGAGAAGGGTTCAAATACTCGCGTCTGTTGTTCCCGCGTCATGCCAATGCCGGTATCCACAACCGCGATTCGCAGCATTTCGTCGATGCATGAAATTTCGATACGCACGCTACCTTGTTTCGTGAACTTGATGGCGTTGCCGACCAAGTTAATCAATATTTGTTTTAAGCATTTGGCGTCAGACTCGATGGTTGCGGGGATCGTGCCCAAGTACTCCACCGTGAGTTCGATCTTGCTCTCGCGGGCACGCACCACCATGATGGAAACTACGTCGTCAATTAAAGCAGCTGGCGAGAAGCGTTTCTTGGTCGCTTCAAACTTGCCGGCTTCAATCTTCGATAGATCCAGAATGTCGTTAATAATCTCCAGCAAGAAATCGCCATTCTTTTTAATGATGCTCAAATGGCCGGCGATTTCACCCTGTGACAGTTGCTCTGCGATCAGGTCTGTATAACCTAGAATTACCGTCATTGGTGTCCGAATCTCATGGCTCATGTTTGCCAGAAAAGCACTCTTGGCCCGGCTCGCAGCCTCTGCCATTTTCAACGCTTCCTGTAGGGATTGCTCGAACTGGTGTTGCTGTGTGATGTCGACGTGGCTCAAAATAACGCCCGGGGGCCCGATGGTCGTTCGCCGCGCATGCATGAGGAACCAGCGCTCCTGCCCAGCGATTTCGCAGGCATATTCCGTGACGAATTCCAATCGACGTTTCGCCAGGACATCCCGCAGGCCGGGCAACATCGTCGTCGTTCGCAAGTCGCTTTGTGCTTCGGATTCTTCCCAAACCTCGAGGTAGTTTGAGCCAATGTTCATTCTTTTGAGGAAGCCACCTTGCTCTTGGGCTAAATTGCGCCATGGTTCGTTCAGCATACTGACCCTGCCATGCTCATCCAGCACCACGACTTGTTCCGGCAAAGAGTCGAGCACGCCATGGACCAGCTCGGCACTCAGTCGCACCGACTCGACAGCGTTCTTCTCGAATGAAATGTCCAAGATGGCCAACAAAGCCTTTTCCGGTTTTCTCGACGTTCCAGTCCCGGAGAAGAAAACTTGTTTGCGGGCCCGTAGCCAGCGGACTTCTTGCGCGGGAGAAATGATACGCAAGTCCATCGCAAACCAACCTTCGCCGGCCGGATCGAGTGCCTTGGCGATGTTAGCCGTTACTTGCTCTCGATCTTCGGGATGAAATAAGTTGTGGATGGTAACTCGCGGCACGGTCATCGCTTGATCGCCCAGGCCGAAGTATCTCGCAGCCTCAGCAGTTAAATGACTTAATCCATTCATAAAATCGACTTCTACCAACGCCAATCCGGCCAATTGAACGCCTAAAGCCAGACGGGTCTCGCTATCCCGCAGTTCCTCCTCGGCTCGCTTGCGGTCGGAGATGTCGCGGGACGCTGCAACAATACGATCCACGTTTCCATCTGTACCGATTACGGGTGCTACGTAAACTTCCCACCATTTCGGTGTGCCCTTGGCAGTCGGACAAAATCCCTCGAATTGAGCGAATTCCCCGCGGCGTGCCAGCTCGATTGCGTTCTTTACTTTGCTTCGCGTTTCCTCCGGCCATAGGTCGAGCCAGGATTTACCGATCAAAGGCGCAAAGTCATCGATTTCCAGAATGCATCGTCCGCGGGTGTTGATCGTCAACAACGCCCCCTCGGAATCCAGGACTTTCAGACAATCTGGACTACTTTCGATCACCGTACGATTAAATGCCTCACTCAGCCGCAACGTTTCTTCCGAACTGACCCGGTCATGAATGTCGGTGTTGGCCCCTACCCACTCGCGAACGGTGCCATCGTTATTGAAGAGGGGCACGCCTCGAACGCTGAACCATCGATACGAGCCATCGGCTTGTCGCACTCGAAACTGATTTTCATGTAACGTCCGCGTTTTCAAGGAGTGAGTCCACAAGCCAATGGTTCGATCGCGGTCGTCCGGGTGAATTGCCTCGAGCCAACCGTGACCCTTTACCTGCTCCCTCGTTTGACCGGTGATGTCGAGCCAGATATCGCTGGCAAAGAACAATTCGCCGGATGACGACGTGCGCCAGACAACCGTCGCGGTCGCCTCGGTCAACGCGCGATAACGCTGCTCACTTTCAATCAGCGATCGCTCTGCTCCCTTTTGACGAGTAATGTCACGAGCAATTCTTGAAGCCGCTACGACCTCACCCAATTCGTTAAGAATCGGAGAAACAGTGAGCGAAATATCAACGAATTCCCCACCTTTCCTCATGCGCAGCGTTTCATAATGGTCCACTCGCTCACCAGCGCGAATTCGGTCCATAATCTGAATGTCTTCGTGAGCACGATCCAGTGGAATCACTAGAAAAATCGGACGACCAACTGCTTCCTCTGCCGTGTAACCAAACAGTTGTTGGGCACCATGATTCCAAGTCTGAATCGTCCCGTCCAAAGTAGTGCGCACGATCGAGTCTTGCGATGATTCCGTAATCGACGCAAGCAAGCGGGCGTTGGCAAGTTGATCCTCAACTTGTTGCTCTAGTTTCCGACGTTGAGAAATGTCCCGGAAGACTAGCACCTTGCCAACCTCCATTCCGTCATCCGTCCGGATAGGCGAAACATTCACGTCGACAGCTCGAGGAGATTGATCTCGGGCAGTCAAAATCAGATTGTTCAATCGATTGGCATGATCTTTAAGGTCATGGCGAGCAAACGTAAACAAAACGTCGTCCACCAATTCTCGATTGGGCCCTTGATGAATCTGAAGAATGTGCTGCAGCGGTGCGCCTTCAGCCTTAGCCAGATTCCAACCCGTCAATGCTTCGGCCACTCCGTTCATATTCGTAATCCGTCCCTCAACGTTGGTCGTGATGACGGCGTCGCCGATACTGGCAAGCGTCGTTCGGAGTCGCTCGCTTTGCTCCCTTAGAT
>JBEBGH010000060.1:0-20314 GCA_040081565.1 Pirellulaceae bacterium | reverse complement strand
TACTTGCGACTCAATTTAAAAACGCGGGCGAAGGGAAGATTAGAACCACGAAGGGCACGAAGAGCACGAAGTTGGAATTCGACGGTCTTTCCAATTGAGTAAAGAAATGTGTTGTTAGAGTCCATCGCCGCTTAGGCCGAGGCTGCTTGAGTCGGTCTCTCCAGGAGGAGGTTTCCAATTAACACGTTTTCGAAACCAGCTTAACTTTTCCAAAGGTGATCGATGCCAGATATTTTGAAACGGTTGATATCGCTGGGCTTCGAATCGCAGCGATGCGCCGACTGCGACGAGCCAATCACTTCAGAGGTTATCAACATCAAGGAAGGCGTTGCACTTTGCCCAAAGTGCGGCAAGTTATCAAGGCTATCAGAACTTAATTCTTCTGGTCGTTCAATTGCCGAGATTCTAGCCCAGCCGCCAGCAGGATGTTCCATCTTCTCGGATGGTAAACAGGCAATTGCGACCGTTTCATTGCGATCGCTGGCCGGTTTTCTGGTTCCGGCCGGATGCGCTCTGTTTTGGAACGGCATCACCTCTATTTTTGTATTGCTTGCCATCGCGGGATTGTACACCAATCTCGTTGGCCCCCTTCCGAATTGGTTTCCAGCCCCAGGACTGAAGGATGGCAAGCCGGAAATGAACGGCCAGCCGATGGATCTGGGGGAGACGTTGTTTCTCTGCGTATTCCTGATCCCGTTTGTCACGATAGGAATTGGTATGGTGGGAGTGGCGATTGTGAACCTGTTCGGAAAGGTTGAGGTTGTTATCGACGAGTTCGACTCCTATGTCGCAACTGGATTTGCCTTTTTTCGATGGAAGAAGAGGTTCAATGCAAGGGAAGTACGGGCCGTAGAATTTGGTAGCACGCCGTGGCAATCTGACAGCGGAAGTAATAAACTCATCGAAATACGGGCCAATCGTTTCATTAAATTCGGCTCGATGCTGCAATCAGATCGAACAGAATGGCTCCGCGCTGTGTTACGGCAGATTTTTTTGCTGCATAATGATGACAATCGAGCTTCAACGCATCCACGTCTCGCCTGGCTCTCGCGTAAACCACATAAACACAGGCACGAACAAAGAAAAGCAGGCGAGTTGCGGAGTGTCTGGTCGTGCCTTGCAAACCAGTCCACCACTTTGACCTAAACTGCCAATCAAGCACAAGTTGAAATTCATCATCTGAGACCGAGCAATGAGTGGCATCCGTCCTGTAACACTGGCCTTGCTCTACCCGGGCAACCGTGCAGCGCGAAATCGGTCCGATTCGGCCGAGAGTCGATTCGCGGCGTTGTTCGCGGCTTTTGCCGAGGCTGGCGTACTCGCCGAGCCGGCCGTCTGGCACAACGACTTCGCCGACGAAGTGGCCGCGCAGCTGCGGCACGTCGACGCCGTACTGGTTTGGTGCAACCCAATCGAGGATGGGCACCGGCGCGACCGGCTCGATGCGATCCTGCGTGAGGTCGCTCGCGAGGGCGTCTTCGTCAGCACGCACCCCGACACGATCCTACGCTTGGGTACGAAGGACGTGCTCGTCGACACGCGCGAACTTCCGTTCGGAAGCGACGTGCAGCGCATCGACAGCCTTGATCAACTCGCGACCGAGTTGCCATCGCGCCTGGACCAAGGTCCTCGTGTGCTCAAACAGCACCGCGGCCACAGCGGCATCGGGGTGTGGCGGGTGCAATGGGACGAACCGGAAAGCCGCACCGTGCGCCTACACCACGCGGCACGAGGAAGCCAAGAGGAAACGGTCGACTGGCCGACGCTACTGGCGCGTCTGGCACCGTATTTCGAGCCCGCCCAGGGTGGCCACATGATCGACCAGGCGTGGCAGCGGCGTCTCGCCGAGGGTATGGTGCGCGCCTATCTGGTCGGGGACCGCGTCGGCGGATTCGGCCACCAGGCCGTCAATGCGCTCTACCCCGACCGACCCGGTGGAACACCGACGCCGGCGGGACCACGCCTGTACCACGGTCCCGACGATGCACGCTTCCAGGATTTGAAGCAGCGGCTCGAGTCCGGTTGGATCGATGCGCTTTGCGAGTGTGTCGGCGTCGCCTCCGATCAGCTGCCGCTGTTGTGGGACTGCGACTTCATGTTCGGCGAGCGTGCAACCGGCGAGCCCGAACGCTACGTGCTGTGCGAGATTAACGTCAGCAGCGTGTCGCCGTTCCCGCCGTCGGCGATCTCGCCGCTGGTGACCGCAGTACAGGCCAGAGTGCGGGGCCACGCCACCTAAGCGGCTCACTCGCTCAGAGCCGATGGGCCTGGTGCGTCCGCTATATTTGCACGGTCGTGCCGGGATGCTTGTGCAAACAAGTCCTGAAAGGCCTGGTTCGGTTTTCAGCACCGCAGTTGAGCCTCAGGGTGTATGAAAGCGTCACGCCGGCACGCGCGTGGCGGTTTCGGGTTGCGGGGTTTGCTGCGCTGGTCCTCGGCGGTCTGTTCACATATCTGGCGATTGCGCGATAGAATACTCGTTGACGCCGAATCAACCGCTCTACGTGAACGTCGACGTCGGGGGGATCTGAAATGGAAAGTCAATCGTCGCCGCCTCGTTATCGGTGACATTGTTCGACTCAAATCCGAAATCGTTATCCGATCGAAACGGTAAATAAGGCAGAATTCATGAAAGACAATTCCATCAACAATGTGTTTACGGGCTGGCTTGCACGTTGGACTTTGTTTTCGTGCTTTGGCTTGGCCGCTGGTATCGCACTCGCTCTCAGTGTGGCTGATCCGGTGGAGAAACTGGTTGGGATGATGCTCGTCACGCCAGTTGTGTTGTTCGTGGCGGGCATCGTGTTGGGTGGTTCGCAATGGCTTGCAATCTGGCGACTGCACCGCAAGGGATTTGCATGGATTGTTGCCACAGGGATTGCTGTCGGCATTGGAATGACATTGGGAATCGTTGTTGTCGAGATTGTCGGACGGGCAATTACGGGCACGCAGATGCGATTGTTCGGTGGATCGGCAATTACGCGAACAATCAGTTTGTTGGTAATTGGTTTGTTCACGGGGCTTTCTGTCGGCGTGTCGCAATGGGTTGTGATGCGTCAACAGTTGCGAGGTTCAAATTGGATCCTTCTCACGACGCTCGCATTCACGATTGGATTTCCGAGCGGTGCGCTTGCGGCAGGCCTCGTGCCTGGAGGATTGCTGAACATAATGGGATTTGGCTTGTTTGTATCAATCACTGGATTCATTGTGGGAGTTGTCACGGCATTGCCGGCAAGACGCATTGAACGAAGCTTGTCTGCGAGGCTCACTTCGCTCGACTAGGCGTTTTCGACTGCCGAGTCATTCGTATCGTTACGTTACATGGCTACGACTAGATCTGTATCTTCACTAAACCGGTCGTGGTTTCGACACGCAATCCAAAGTTGGCAAAATCAAGAAATGGCCGCATTCAACGACGAAAGGGAGGGGAATGCCGAAGCAGACAGTGGAAAATGATCTGTGGCATGCCTTGCAGTCTGAAGCGGTGATCGCCGCCCAACAGACTTCGGCCCATGGCCTGAGCGAAATCGAATCACAGCGGCGTTTAAAGGAGTACGGCCCAAATCTGTTGCCTGAAAAAGGGCCGACTTCCGTGTGGGTGATCGTGGCCCGGCAATTTGCCAGTCCGTTGATTTACATCCTTGTCGCCGCGGCGGTTGTGTCGGTCGTCATCGGCGACGTCAAGGATGCGTTCTTCATCGGAATCGTTTTGCTACTCAATGCGGTCATCGGTGCGTACCAGGAGTGGCAAGCCGAACAAAGCAGCAACGCGCTAAAAAAATTGTTGCGGATCACTGCCCATGTGGAACGCGATGGAGAGGTTCGTGAAATCGCGGCAGATCGAGTGGTCCCCGGTGATTTGTTGTGGTTGGAGTCAGGAAATCGAGTGCCTGCCGATTTGCGGTTGTTTTCGGCGCAAGGTTTGGAGGTCGACGAATCCTTGCTCACTGGCGAATCTATGGCAGTACCCAAAAACGCCGAGTGGATCGGTGAGGAGGGAGCAGCGCTGGCCGACCGTCAAAATATGGCTTTTGCCGGTTCCCTGATCTCACGCGGACGCGCGAAAGGAGTCATCGTGGCCACCGGCACCTCAACCAGTGTCGGGCAATTGGCTTTGGATGTGATGAATCGCTCGGGGGGAAAGCCGCCACTGTTGGCGCGGATGGAACGATTCACAAACTTCGTCGCCATTGCAACGCTGGTCGCAGCGGGAGTCATCGGCGTGTTGGGAATGGCGATCGGTGGCTACACACTCGTGGAGACGTTTTTCTTGGTCGTCGCTCTAGCCGTATCCGCGATCCCCGAGGGCCTTCCGGTAGCCATTACAGTGGCGCTCGCGGTTGCCACGACGCGAATGGCACGACGAAATGTGATTGTGCGCCAACTCACGGCAGTCGAGGGCTTGGGGAGTTGCACTCTGATTGCGACGGACAAGACCGGAACATTAACTTGCAATGAACTCACCGTGCGAGAAATTTTTCTGGCGAACGAAGAAACGTTTGCGGCCACCGGTCAAGGATTTTCGCCGGAGGGCGAAGTGCAAATGAACGGAAGCCCCGTTGAGCTGTCCGCTCACCCCGAGTTGGCTGCGATGATTCGTGCGGTTTTGTTATGCAATGAAGCGGATCTCGACAAGCGCGATGGCCAATGGACTTGGCGCGGAGATGCCGTTGATGTTGCGGCATTGGTCTTGGGCATCAAGTTGGGCGTGTCTCGCGAAAAGACGTTGGAAGACTATCCGCTCGTTGGTAGCATTCCGTTTGAATCTGAACGCCAATTCGCCGCAACATTTCATCGTAGCAATAACGGCATCGAAGTGTTCGTGAAGGGTGCTCCCGAGCGCGTGCTGGACATGTGCGGGTCTGAAATCACCGCCGAAGCCCGAACACGTCTCAATCAAAGAACAACTGAAATGGCGGGGCGCGGGCTGCGTGTACTGGCGGTCGCCAGTGGGCAACTTGCCAACGACCTTCGTCCCGAAGATGTTCCTCCATCTCCGAAGAATCTGAAGTTTCTGGGCTTCCTCGGCATCATCGACCCGTTGCGGGCAGGGACTCGGGAGGCTGTCGCGGATTGCCATCGTGCGGGCGTTTCGGTTGCCATGGTCACCGGCGATCACCGCGTAACGGCACTGGCGATTGCCCGCGAGTTAGGACTGGCGGATCGCGAATCGCAGGTCGCAACGGCGGCTGATTTGGAGGGTAAGTCTGTTGAAGAACTTGCCGAAATGGTGCAGCGAGTTCGCGTCTTTGCACGCGTAACACCATCGCAAAAGTTGCAGATTGTTGAGGCGGCCCAAAGAGCAGGGCACTTTGTGGCGGTCACGGGCGACGGCGTCAATGATGCACCGGCTTTGCGCGCGGCGAATATCGGCGTGGCGATGGGCAAGGCTGGGACCGATGTGGCACGCGAGGCGTCGGAGTTGGTGATCAGCGATGACAATTTCAACTCGATTGTTGGTGGAATTGAGGAAGGGCGCATCGCCTACGACAATATTCGCAAGGTGATTTACCTGCTTGTCTCGATGGGAGCCGCCGAATTGCTGATGGTATTGCTGGCGGTGTTGACCGGTTTGCCCGTGCCGTTGCTGCCCGTCCAGTTGTTGTGGCTCAACCTCGTGACCGACGGCATTCAGGGAATTGCTTTGGCGTTCGAACCGGGCGAAGCCGACAGCTTGCGACGGAAACCGCGTCCGCCCGGCGAGTCCATTTTTAACCGTTTGATGCTCGAGCGGATTCTCGTGGCTGTGCTCGTCGTTGGCGGCGGTGGATTTGCGGTCTATTTCACTGCGGTGCAGGCAGGGTGGGAAGTTGTTGATGCTCGAAATTTGCTGTTGCTCGTGATGGTTCTGTTCGAGATTTTCCACGTCGGCAATTGCCGGTCGGAGACGAGATCGGCTTTTGCGTTATCGCCACTGCGCAGCCCCGTGTTGTTCTTCGGGACTGTCGGCGCTTTTCTCGTTCACCTGTTAGGAATGTACGTGCCGTTCATGCAAGACATTCTGGGAACTCAACCCGTGGCGCCGTGGCTCTGGGGCGTGGCGATTAGCATCAGCATTCTCATCGTGCCGGCCGTCGAGTTGCATAAGTGGCTGTGGGCGAAGCGCTTACATCACGACGTCAATTGAGATTCTCCGCGGCTTCAAGACTGTCGAACATGTCGTGATCGGTACCGAACAACTCGGCGATAACCGTATCGCAAGAGGTTGCCGATTGGTTCGAATTTCCGGACGACTTGAATCGCGGATGGATCGAAGCAACGGAACTCATTTGATTTGAAGCCTGGGTCGCCTGCCGTTCAAAGAACCCTTGCGGCGAATCAGCTCTGTTCGACATTACGCGACTGGAGAATTCACGGGCAATCTGGTCGCTCGGTCGCCAAGCCATGATTTGGCTAGGCGTAAATCCTCTTGAAGAAGAATTCATACTTTCGAGCGCGGACATTAGGGCCGGTGGCATTGCTCCGGTTGTTGGTGCAGTCACCAAGTAGAGCTCGCGGCCGTTGGAAGGACTAACGGCGGTAAAAAACAAGTCCGAACCGACGCTGGTAAAGTCGCTGGGGTTTGAGCCTAATCCGCCCGCTAAAATGTCGCGCAGAATGTTAGTCGATGGTCCAGAAATTCCCGAGCGATATGGTTCTCGACCGATTCCGGAAACGAAGGCAGAGAAGTACAACGTGCCGTTATGATTTACCAACTTTGTTGGACCTGAGCCATTGATGCCTGCAGCAATGTCCTTGACAAAAATTGTGCCATCTGTCGTACTGTTGCTGCGCCACATTTCGGTGCCGCGACTTGGGTCAAACGCCGAGAACATCAGGACGCCATTAAGGTTCGTCAGATTGGCTGGAGAGGAATTATCCGTTGCTCCACCGCTGGTTGCGGATACGTTGATATCTTTGACCATAACTGTCCCTGCTTCGCTGCCATTACTACGCCACAGTTCGTTCCCGTGAGCACCTGTATTCGTGCCATTGTTGGCTGCGAACATCAGAGTCCCCTTGAGATTTGAGAATGAATTTGGATTTGAAGACACCGGGCCGGGGTAGATGTCTTTGACCATCCCAGTGTTTGCAGCAATTCCCATAGATCGCCATAATTCTCGACCGAAGGAACCGTCGTCTGCGGTAAAAAACAATGCGCCTTTGATGTTCATTAGATTCGACGGATAAGATCCGTTGTTCGCGCCGCTACGAATATCAGCGACCATCGTTGTGCCTGATTCCGTTCCATCGCTCTTCCAAAGCTCACGTCCATCCGCGCCGTTGGTAGCGGAGAAATACAGCATTCCGCGAACGTTGGTTAAGTCGGCGGGAGAAGAACTATTCGGTAGACTGCCAGATAGGCCCGGAAAGATGTCTTTCACCATGAAGGTGCCTGCGTCCGTTCCGTCGCTAACAAAAAGTTCGCGGCCATCGGAAGCCGTTTCTGCGGTGAAAAAGAGGCGGCCATTCACATTGACCAGGGACTGGGGGTTCGAACTGAACGATCCCGTGTTGATGTTCTTCACCATTTGGGTCCCGCCCGGAAGGCCATTGCTGCGGAACAACTCTATGCCATTCGTGCCATCGTTGGCGGTGAAATATAAAACGCCGTTAACGTTTGTAAGGTTAGTCGGGAACGAGCTTCCGCTACCCGCTAAAACGTCGGAAACTAGAGTCGCGGCACCGCCGTCAACGATTTTCCAAAGTTCTCGCCCAGAAAGCGGATTCGTGGCAGAGAAGTAAAGTGAATTGTTGACATTCGTGAGATACAGTGGATTCGAGTTTGGTGTCCCCGACAAAACATCAATGAGTATGACTTCGCTGGACGGGGTCGGTGCAGCGACCCCCAAGCCCGCGACTCCCGTACCGGGGATTCCTGGTCCCGCGACTTGGGCTCGTTTGACTCCTACACCTTGAACTCCGGGCAGGGTCAGGCTTGGGCCAGCAACGGCCCGTTCATCACCAGCGTCAACAACCCAGATTTCTCTACCAGTAAATGAATCACCCCCACTGATGAACAGAGAACCATTGACCTCGCTGGCATAAGCAACTTGAAGATTTGAAGTTCCCTTGAAGGGGAAACGGATCTTGGTTCCGTCAATCGTGCCATCGCTGGACCAAAGCCAAAACCCCAGCTCAGAACCGTCGTTGGCGCGGAAGAACAAAGTCCCATTGACGTTAACTAGTTTCGTGGGAGATGAGTCATTCAGAGATCCGGGAGCGATGTCTTTTACTACTCTGGTGCCAGCCTCAGTGCCATCGCTCTTCCAAAGTTCGCCACCCACAACGTTGTCCCGTGCCGCAAAGAATAACGTGCCGTTGACGTTGACGAGGTGCGAAGGGACTGAACTATTTGCACCTCCAATAATATCGCGAACCATGTTTGTGCCGTCCAAAGTGCCATCGCTTCGCCACAACTCCTGGCCTTGTGCGCCGTTGTTGGCCCGAAACATGAGTGAACCGTTCACATTTGTCAAAAAGCTGATTTCTGAAGAAGGTGCCCCGCCGCGAATGTCTTTTACAAGTACCGTACCTGCCGACGTTCCATCACTCCGCCACAGTTCTGTTCCAACCGTACCATTATTGGCTGTAAAGAACAGGTTCCCATTTACGTTGATCAATTGTTCAGGGCCAGACCCACCGGCAGTGGTCGCGATGTCTTTGACTAATCTTGTACCAGAACCGGTTCCGTCGGAAAGCCACAATTCGCGACCGATAATTCCATTGAATGCAGAAAAGAACAAAACGCCATTGACGTTCGTCAACTCTACCAAGTCTGCGTCGCCAGCTCCGCCATTGATGTCCTTTACTAAAACAGTTCCGTCTGACGTGCCGTCGCTTTTCCACAGCTCGGTTCCGTTAACGCCATTGGTTGCAGTAAAAAACAAAGTTCCATTGACGTTGGCAAATGCTCGCGGATCGCTGCCTGCTGCACCTGGAAAAATATCTTTCACCAGTCTCGTGGAGGCATCCGAACCGTTACTCGTCCACAATTCAACACCACTAGAACTGTCAAATGCACTGAAGTAGAGCATTCCATTTACATTGGTCAGGTTGCCGGGGCTCGACCAAGCTGCGCCCGGCCCGATATCCTTGACCATTTGAGTTCCGGCAACTGTGCCATTCGTTTTCCAGAGTTCTACTCCATGAACGCCATTATTTGCCACAAAAAATACCGTGTTGTTGACGTTGGTGAAGTCGCTGGGATTGCTGGCTCCTGCTCCGGCAACGATATCAATAATCTCCACGTCGTTGACGAGCATGGCGCGGGGTTCAAGCCGTTGGAATTGTAAACTCCGGCTCTCGTTTCCAGATCTTGCCGGACGAAGTCGTTGCAGTTGTTTGTTATTCGACTTGGCTGAACGATTTTTCGAGCGTGCTTCGCGTGACATGGTTTATCCCAAATTTCTGGAAAGTTTTTTTGGTCGCGCTGTCAGTGGCGCATCAAGGACCTGGAAAGGTAACTGCCGAGGGACCTTGCCCCGTTACTGGAAATTAGAAAAAAATTTCCGAAACAAAAAACTCGAAAAAGCCAGTGAAATCTGGGGATCAGCCAGAAATGGCGGCGTGGATGCGGAGCAACCGCGTTAGAAGTTTTTCCATTTGTGCCAACGGAACCATATTCGGGCCGTCGCTGGGCGAAGAATCCGGGTCTGGGTGAGTTTCCAAAAAGACACCATCGCAGCCTGTCGCTACCGCCGCGGCGGCGAGGTAGCCGACCATTTCTCGATCTCCACCAGTTTTTCCATTTTCAGCGCTGGGTCGCTGGACGCTGTGAGTGGCATCAAAAATGACGGGGCAACCCGTTGCCTGCATTTCAGGAATCGAACGCATGTCGTTGACGAGCCGACCGTAGCCGAAAAACGTGCCGCGCTCGGTCAACAGAATATTCCGAGCACCGCCACTTTGCAGTTTCTCTACCACGTAACGCATATCCGTGGGGGCCATGAATTGGCCTTTTTTTACGTTCACTGCTTTTCCTGTAGCCGCCGCCGCCAAAAGTAAATCAGTCTGGCGAGCCAGGAACGCCGGAATCTGCAATAGTTGTACGTGCCGGGCAACTTCCGCCGCCTGATGAGATTCGTGAACGTCGGTTGTCACTGGGACAGCAAATTCGTGGGCGACCTCTAGCAGAATTCTTAATCCCTCTTCGGACCCGATTCCGCGGAAGGCCCCAGCGCTGGTCCGATTCGCCTTGTCGAATGAAGCCTTGAAGATGAAGGGCATTTGAAGCTGCGTCGTCAGGCGTTTAAGCTGCTCGGCGATGCGAAACGTCAGATCGCGGCTCTCAATCACGCATGGTCCAGCAATCAGGGCCAGTCCGTGATTTTCACCGATACTCACCCCGCCAATTTGCACAGTTCGATTCGCCATCTTTGGTTTTTGCCGACAAGAAAAAATCAGATTGAGAATTTCCGCGAAAAGAAACGCGATTGGAAACAGAATCGCGAATCTCACGAGAAATGAATTCAGATCATTTTAGCGGCGCAGGTGTAAACAACGAAAGATAGGCCGGAAGAATTTCGATCTTTACGGGCAGATGTCCCCCAAGGTCTCCATCGATTTGATAGGCAACAGGCGATTCCGAGGTGATTTCGATTGTTTGTCCGGTCGTGTGTTGGGAAAGCTTCCATTTTTGATCGCGTCGCAAGAGTACGGAAAAAAAATTCAGCAGGCCGTTCAAGAAATTGCCCCGATGAAAGGTCTTCAAATCCAACAAACCATCATTTCCCCGAGCCATCGGGGCTAACGCCAGGTTCATCGCGTAACGCGGCAGATTGAACACGAATGCCCACCTCGCCGCCGCCAATTGCTGCCCATCGACCGTTATTTGCAACTGCGGAAAACGATAATTAAAAATGGTCTGAATTACCGGAGCAAAGTAAGAACTATGGCGGATATGGCCGACGCGGGATCGATGTAGTTTGTCGACGACCTCGGCATCGAAGCCGCAACTCACCATGATCAGGAACAACTGATCGTTTGCCCGTCCGGCGTCAATTCGTTGCCGAATACCGGCCTGAATCATTTGACAGAACGAATTCACATCTCCTGAAATCCGGAAATGTTTGGCCAACAGATTCTCGGTCCCCAAGGGAAACACGGCGTAATCGAATTCCGTGCCCAGATGATTGGCGATCAAGCGAATCGTGCCATCGCCTCCTGCACAGACAATCGCCTTTAGGTTGCCTGCCGACTTTACCTCTCGAGCAATCCGTGTGATTTGGGTGAGGTCCGATTCGACCATGACGTCGAAGCTGCAAGTCTCAAGGCATTTTGCGAGATCCGCAATTCGAGTCGAACTTGATCCGCGGCCGGCAGTTGGGTTTCTGGCGATCAAGACCAGGCGCGGTTCAGAGGAGGTCGGTCGCGAACTCATGGTCAAAATTAGTGAGTTTCCAGCAAAAAACAGCGGAGTTTTGGAAAATGAGCGATTCTGCAACACGGCAGGCAGGATTGATCATCGAGTTTAAACGATTGTTGTGCAAACGAAAGGTACTGCATAAAGCCGTGAGTTTAAGGCGACGAACCACAAAAAAATAAAAGTCAGCTAAAACCACGTATTGTTGCCGTCTGCGACGAGGCAAGTCAATTTTTTGGGCTGCTTTGAAATTATTTTCTAGATGTGGCATAGCGCGTGCTTAAGCATCCCATCGAGCCTTTACCCTAAGGCTCAGTTTAGCCCGTGAGGTCGCTGGCGTTTTGACTCAAGTGATTGCCTTGCCCCTGATCACTCGTTTCGCCAAAACGGTTTTGGCACGCCATGCGACCTCGCCCAACGGGCTTTTTTTTATGCGCCTGTCGAGCCCAACTTGGGTGACAATTACAATCGCAACAACGGCAATAGTTCGTCGCCAAGCTGTTTTGTTGAGGTCACGCAGAATTCATTTTTCTCGAAGCAAAAATCCTGGCCGTCGAGATCCCGCGTGGCGGCACCGGCCTCTTTTGCGATGAGCATTCCAGCTGCAAAATCCCACAAACTTAAGCTCGTCGCCCAATACCCATCGAGCCTTCCGCAAGCGACATAACAGAGGTTAAGGGCCGCAGAGCCTAATCTTCTCAACGTGGCACGCTTCACGACACGATTAAACCGAATCAGCTCTGGCGTATCGGAATGGACTCTCGCGGGGAAGCTGCAGACCAATAACGATTGATCAAGTGATTCCATGGCCGTCGGTGAAATCGAATTGCCGTTGACCCACGCACCGCGACCACTGCATGCCACGTAGGTTTCGGCCAACATTGGGTCATGGACGACGCCTACAATGGGTTGGCCATCGAACATCAAGGCGATCGAAACACTAAAAGAGGGCAAGCCATAAATGAAGTTTCTGGTGCCGTCGATCGGATCGATGACCCAGCAATAGCCCTTTTTCCAATCGGCGTTGGACGATTCTTCTTCCCCCAAGAGGCCATGGTTGGGAAAGTGTCGCGAAATTTCCGAAAAAATCAGGGCCTGAGCAGCTTCATCGGCACTGGTGACGTAGTCCCCAGGGGCCTTTTCGCGAATTTTCGCGATGCCGGCTTGGCCCAGCAGGAATTCCCCGGCTTGTTTCGCCACTACCTCGGCAACCGCTTGAAAGGTTTTTAAGGCGGCAGGGTCAAAAGATGTCATTTGCAAATCCGTTGCCTAGGGGCTTGGGAGAGTTGAATTGAAATTGAATTGAGCAAGAAAATAAAAAAATAATGCCGAAACTTGCTGGAATTGGGTTTTGGGCTTGGTACAATTCAGCAAGTGAGGGAGGTTTACTTCCCCACATTGGCCTCTTCTCTGTTCCGGCCCCGTCGTTAGGCGTTGCTTAACGACGGGGTTTTTTGTTTCTAGGTCGGTTTTATTGACGAGCCGCTTTAAGCCATGAGCCCTTGGGACCTGTCGCCAAACCGCTCAACTGTCGCCGATTCCGTTGTGCGATACCAGTATCAATCTGGTTGCCCCGCAGTAGGACTCGCCGCCCACGCCTTCGTAAATGATTTCGTGCTGGGGACCTTCTTCCGATTGCCGCAGCTGCCTGTCGATTCCGAACGACTCCATGAACAGTTCGCCCGCAAAAGTCAACTGACGGAATGGTTTTCGCAGACTAAATCGCAGTCGATCGAAACACTCATCATCCTGCGTCATTGTCCGGAATACAATGCCTCCGAAAACCTCGCTGAACCGAAGATCGGTCCACGGACAACTTTCGGGTCATCGATGGAAATGATCCTGTCTATCCAGACTTCATTGCTCGATGCCCAACCCATCGACGTCGTGGAGTTTGAATTACCGTGGCTGAATCCCAGCGAAATCTCAACCTATCAGACTCAATTGACGGAGGGCGAAAAATTCTCTCATCAACTTCACGGGTTGAATGCGGCCGAATTTCAAAATGATTTCATCGCTGGCACTTTGGTGGTGCATTCTTCGGATCTCAAATCATTGGATGTTGATTCCGGAACAACCGGTTCACGAGTGATCGCCAGGTTGCGCTGCCAAAACCTGGAGAAGGGCGTTATCCGACGCTTCCGCATGTTTCTGGCTTTTGTTCCGTTGGCCGAACGGCATCTTCTCCGCGAAATGGCAAATGCGTTCGAAGGCTCGCAATTGCCGCTGTCGACCTAAATAGCTTCGGTAGTTGGAACTCCGAACTTACGTTCAACCGTTCAATCGATGATCCGATTTCGATTCTTCGATCAATCGAAGTGGCCACCTGTGATAAAGAAAAACGGCGAAAGCAATAAAGGCCACACCAGAACCAATCACCATTCCGCCCAAACTCCCGAGCACTGCGTTCTCGAACCAGAACTCACTCATTGCAATTGCAACTCCAAACAGCGATGCAATCAACCCAAACAGCATCGACACCAAAACAAAAGTCGTTGCTGCAATCAACAACGCGCTGATCATCAGACCAATCGAGCAAATCAAGACTTTAAGGCGCATTGCCCATGGAAATTGTTGGTTCTGTTTTTGCAACAACTCCTCGGCGATGATGGTTCGCGCGAATGCTGGACCGACAACGATCAAAATCAAGTTCGCGAAAGCTGGTGAGACTTGGACGAAGCCCAGGTAGACCGCGGCCAGGGTTACAACGAAAAACAACTGTCGGAGGGAGAAGTTCGGCGAGGCATCCGGCGAATTCTGATTTGCCATCAACCGTTCCTGTCGAAAGTTATTCATTGATTAATTGCATTCGCGGGGTTTATTCTTGGCTTCGGGCAACGCTTTCAGGACGCTTGAATTTTAGCATTTTCGGTGGTCACTACCCAAGCCTGGCTTTCTCTTCGGCGGCGCTCGGGCGAATGTAAAGCGGCTTCAGAGTCATCGGATCCGCAAATTCCCCTATCGCGAACTTTCGCAGTGCGATCTCGCCGATAACGGATGCCTTGGCTCGCCAGACGTCAGCGGGCGTTCTCGTTGCCAACAGTTCCGCTGCCAGGGCTGCGGGCAACTTTTTCAACCCTTCACCGGTAATCAGATCTTCCGCATTGATCTGCTCAATGAATTCCTTGGGGTCGCAAACGTTGACCGGATCGAGCGAAGCGAACTCACTCTCTGTCGCGTTGAAATTCCAGGAACTGACGAAAAGCTGTTGCCGATGGGCATCGGTGCAAACCCATATTTTCTTGGCCGGGCCTGCGCCAAAATGGCAGGCTTGGGTCGCAATTGCTTCGTGCGTCTGGACGGCAATAATTGGACGGTCAAGCGCGAACGACCAGACTTTTGCTGTGACACATCCGATTCGTAGTCCCGTGAAAGAACCAGGGCCAATCGACAGAGCGACGGCATCGATTTGTTGAGGCGAGAGGCTTGATTCTGCGAGAACTTGGGCAATAAGGGGAGTAATGACCGCGGCTGTCTTCTGGTTTTCAGCAGAGGATTTTTTTCCAATTAGCCGAGGGCCATCAAAGAGGGCGACATCGATTTGAGACGTCGACGTTTCCAACGCTAAAATTCGCAAATTGTCACCCTTGACCGTGTCGACGTGCCGAGACGCCCCAAACGGATTGTTTGTAAAAGTTTGCCAATTGAAGGCCCCCTAGATTGCATCGATTTTAGTTCATTTTTAGACTAACAAGCACTTGGAAGCTTGAATAATTGTTCAAAGGCCTTTTCGGACTGGTTAAACAGTCGTTGATCATGACCGAAGTCATGGAAGACGATAACTGTCTCAAGGTTGTTAAAATTGAAAAAACCGCGAAGTAATTGACGTCCGGCTCGATTCTTTTTGAGCGACAATTTCACCCATTAAAACCACCCATCTAATTATTAATAATTTCTGTAAGGCAAGTCGCGAGTGAAACGAGCATTGATCAGTGACATCCATGGCAACATTGAAGCGTTGTCCGCTGTGTTGGCTCATGTCAAAGATCAATCTGTGGATCAAATCATTTGCCTGGGAGATGTGGTCGGCTACGGGCCCGATCCGCTGAAATGCCTCGATACCGTCATGAAGCTTTGCGACTTGACGATTCTGGGGAATCATGATCAGGCGGCGCTGTTTGATCCTCCGGGTTTCAATCCCGTGGCGTTGCGGGCGATCATGTGGACTCGGACGCAACTGGAGAACGACAAGGTCAACCTGGACCAAGCCGACGCGCGATGGGACTTTTTGGGTGAATTGCCGCGTCGACACGACGAAGGTCCTTACTTGTTTGTGCACGGCAGTCCGCGCGACCCGACCAACGAATATGTTTTTCCTGAGCACATTTACGAAGCGCAGCGGATGACGGCCCTGTTTCATCGCGTCGAACGATATTGCTTCCAAGGTCACACTCATATTCCTGGCGTGTTTACCGAGTCCGGAAAATTCTTGACGCCAGAATCATTAAACGGCGTATACAAACTCGGCGATGAAAAGGTCATGGTGAACGTGGGCAGCGTCGGACAACCGCGTGACGAGAATCCCCGTGCTTGCTATGTGATCATCGATACGGAATTGGAATCGGTGACCTATCATCGAATCGAGTACGACGTACAGACGACCCGAAAGAAAATCATGGCCATTCCTGAGCTGGACAACATGTTGGGCGAACGATTGATTACCGGAAGATAACATGATCTCCAATGGCAATCTAATTGCGATCGTCAGCGATATCCATGGCAACCTGGAGGCCCTGCAAGCTGTCCTGGCAGACATAGCCTCAAAAAACATCGACCAAATTTACTGCTTGGGCGATATCGTCGGTTACGGCCCTAACCCTCGCGAATGTATTGACCATTGCACGACGATGCAACTCTGTCTCTTGGGCAATCATGACAACGGCGCTTTGTTCGACCCCGATGGCTTCAGCAGCGGTGCGGAGAAGGCAATCTTCTGGACGCGGAAACAACTTGAGGATCGTAGTCAGCCTGAGGCCGAAAAGCGTTGGCGGTTTCTCGCGCATTTGCCGCGGACCCATCGCGATCAGGACATCATGCTGGTTCATGGCTCGCCACGCAGCCCCTTGAATGAATATGTCTTTCCGGAAGACATCTACAACCAACGAAAAATCGAACGCATCTTTTCGTTTATTCAAAAATATTGTTTTCAGGGACATACCCATGTTCCTGGGATCTTTACACAAAATTGTCGGTTCTTCACGCCTAACGAAATTGGCGGACGGTATCACCTGGGCGATCAGAAGATCATGGTGAATGTTGGCAGCGTTGGTCAGCCGCGCGACGGAGACCCGCGCAGCTGCTACATCACGCTGAGGGACCGCGAAGTCGAATTTCACCGCGTCAAATATGATGCTCAAGCGACATGTCGAAAGATCAAGGAAATCCCCGAGTTGGATGAATTCTTTGGCAAACGGCTATTAGAGGGCAAGTAACCAAGTCGGGCGACGAATGCCCTCGGTCAAAGTTGCCCAAACGGTCGTGGTGATGGCCGAATTCAGGGTAAATGCGTCAATAAACACCCTTTGCAAACGCCTGCCAATGGCGACAATAAAAGCCATCGCCCAGACGTATCGCAACATCTCCCGTCAACACCGTCGTTCAGGTCTTTCGAATTGATTCCAGAAGGCCACCGACGGACTGCCGAGAAGTGCGTTTTAATCCCTGACGATCGGCACGCGTCGTCGATTCCGTTATTTGAGTGTGTCTACTGTTTCTGAATCACTTTGAAGGAATGCTAATCCGTGCCACGTCGGTTGTTGAAAATATTGTGCTTTGTCGTCATTGGTATTGCCGGTCTGGCAACAAATTTCGAAGGGCAATCCGCAGTCGCAGCGATTGTGCAGGATAAGGCTCCGCCCCCGACAGACGAAATCGTCAATCAAGGCAAAAGTAACGAAAACCCTCCCGATTCCGAATCGCCCACCGAGACGAAAACTGAAGAACCCAAAATCGCTGCGGAGAAGGCACCGCTGGAGGAACTGGTCACGCTGGGGTCGCTGTCGGCAGATGGCAGACATCGCTTCCTTGCAACCTTTACGACCTCGGGGGCGGGATTGGTCCGCCTGGAACTCAATGCCCGAGATTCACGCGGCAATTATGCCTACCGCGACCTGGAACACTTTGGCGGTTACATCGGCAAACTCGACTTGATCGAAGTCACCGAGGGACTGCGCGTGGGATCGGCGGGTGAAGGGACTCCGGCGGCGCTCGCGGGCCTGAAAACAGGAGACATCATCACCAAATTCAACGACCAGCCGATTGTTTCCCTGATGGATTTCGACCGGCTGTTGCAACGGACGAAATCTGGCGAAACCGTAACGATCAACTATGTCCGCGAAAATGACGGAAACAAAAGTAATCAGACAACCCAGGTTGCTTTGACCGACCAGCCCCTGGAGTTGCTGAGCCGCGAAGTCGATTTCGTCGACATTGGAGTTGCCAGCCCACCCAGCTTCCTGCTGCAATTGCGGGCAATCGTCTCCGATAATGAATGGAAGGCCATCGACCCGGCAATGAAATCCGCACGATGGAAGGCGGAGAAGACGAAAATCGACGGACGTGAAACCTTAGACTTTACTTATGAGATTTCCGCAGACATCGCCCAGGCCAATGGCTTAACCGGGCCAATCACAGTCATCAAAAGGTTTTCACTTCCCACACTCGATTCTGCTGCTGCATCAGAATTGAACTCCCGGACGTTTGATCTGAAGTTCGAATTGATTGTGCGCGGCCCTGCGGGTTCGCCAACATTTGATTTGGGTGTGCAGCTCGATGGCCCGACGGGCGCGACGACCGAGGGATGGTGGTACCAGAATAAGATCCACGGTCGCTCGACAGCCTTGTTTTATATCGCAGGTGCTCGCGATGTGATCAGTTCGACGGTCGCCTCGAGTTTCAATTTCAAAGGCTGTCCAGAAATCGTCGATCGGACCATCAAGTCAAGTAACGTCCAGTACATCATTGAACGACCTGACCTGCAGGGCGCTGAAACGCCCCGTAATGAATTGAGATACCTGAGCGTCGACGCCCAATACTTCAATATTTCCTTGTTGCCGTCGCAGTCCGAGACGAATTCGGAAAAGCCGTATTATTGTTACAGCGCTTTGGCTTATGTCGCTTCATCGCCGTTCAAGAAAGCCAACGCCAAATACGCTCGGAAGGTTGACTGTTCGTTTATTCTGTTCGATCGAATTCAGGTGCCAGGCGGTGGTGAATACCGCCAGGCCTTCGATATTTTTGCCGGCCCCAAAAAAACAGCGCTGCTTGAAAAGTACGGATTGGAAAACACCCGGGTCTTCGGCTGGTTCAGTTGGTTTTCGCAAATTCTGTGTTGGCTGTTGACAGGCCTATACTACGTGACCTTCAAAACCAGTTATGGATTGGCGATCATTTTGTTGACCGTTTTGGTTCGGCTCGCAATCTTGCCACTCAGTCGAAAGGCGGCGAAGAATGCACAGATGATGCAACTGCTCGCCCCGGAATTAAAACTGATCACTGAGAAGTATAAAGATGATTTGGAAAAGCGCGGCCAAGCCCAACGCGATCTCTTTCGTCGGCATAACTACAACCCCATGGCGGGCTGCTTACCCGCGTTTCTCCAGATTCCAGTTTTGATCGGCTTGTACAAAGGCCTTTCGGTCGACATCGCACTCCGCGATCAACCGTTGATTCCGGGTTTGGATTGGTGCTCGAACTTGGCCGCGCCCGATAAACTCTTTTATTGGAAAGACTATCTGTGGTCAGCGCTCGGGTCCGAAACCGGTTGGTTGGGCCCCTATTTCAATATCTTGCCGTTGATCACGATCGTTCTGTTTCTGATCCAGCAAAAAATGTTCACGCCTCCCCCGACAGATGAGCAACAGGCAATTACGCAAAAGATGATGACTTACATGATGTTCTTTATGGGCATCATGTTTTTCAAAGTTCCGGCGGGACTTTGCATTTATTTCATCACCTCCAGCTTTTGGGGCATTATGGAACGCAAGCTGCTTCCCAAGCCAAAACTGTCCGAGGACAAAATCAATGAGATTCGTGCGAACGCAAGCATATCGGCGCTTGAGCCTGCCGTTCGCAAGTCAGCGCCGTCGAAATCCGATAAAGGCAAACCGGCAACACCAACGCCCGGCACCGGCGGATTTATGGATCGAATTCGCGAAGCGATTGACGCTGCTCAGAAAAAGAACTCCACGATCGTTAATCAGGACAAGGAAAAATCAGACAAGGAACGCCGGAAACGCCTTCGCGACCGCTAATGAGGAAATCATGTGGGTCAAAGCCATTATCGTTTGGCTCATCATCGTCGCAGCGGAGACATTGCACGGTATCCTGCGTCAGTTATACCTTGCTCCTCAAATCGGCGATCTACCTGCCCGACAAGTCGGAGTGTTTATCGGGTCGGGAATCATTTTGGGAGTTGCCTGCTTATTCATCCGTTGGATCAATCCGAAAACGTATACCCAGCAGTTCTTGATTGGTCTGCTATGGGTTGTCTTGATTGCTGTTTTCGAGTTCAGTCTAGGATTTGCACTCGGCTATAGTCGCGAACGAATGTTAGAAGACTACGATTTGTCGCGTGGCGGTCTGATGGGCGGCGGGCTACTGTTTTTGTTGTTCGCGCCGATGATTGCCGCCAGACTTCGGCAACGACCATGACAAACCAAATTTGAATTCTGTAGTGAGGATGAAATGCGACCAGTGCTCGATTGCTTCGCCTATAATTTGGACTATTTGAGAGAACAAGTCTCAGATCTTTCCCCGCATCAAATGGTAAGTCAGCCCAAGGGAATCGCCAACCATCCGGCTTGGGTGGTCGGGCATCTCACCTACAGCTGCCAGGCCATTGGCGGCGAAATCGGTTTGCAAGAATGGTTGTCCTCGGAATGGGCAAGACTGTTTGGAGCAGGAAGTGAACCGGTTTCGGACATCGCCGAATATCCCGGCAAAGTGGAGCTTCTAAATGCTCTGCGGGAC
>JBEBGH010000344.1:0-5786 GCA_040081565.1 Pirellulaceae bacterium | reverse complement strand
GTGTTTACAAAGTTGGCAACGGGGCGATTGTCGAAGATCAATTCGCCCGAAGCGACGACCGCTGCCGTATGAGCGTCGATCTGTTGAAACGAAACGTCGTGGGCCCGCATTCGCGAATAATGTGATTCACTCGCACCCGACCGACTAACTCGGCAATAGGCGAGCTGTTGAGAGAAAATATTTTTGGCGCGCGGGGCGTAGCGTTTAACACTGCGTAAGGAGCCAGTTGCCGGGTCGACATCGACACGAAAAAATTCGTTTTGCAAAAAACCGTCCTGGATCATGCGGTGTTGATCAGCACCGTTCGGAATTAAACACTGCCCAGCGGCAACGAAATAGCCAAAGGCCGGCGTTTCGGCCAGTTCGATTTTGTTTTCTCGCTCGATCGGTAGCGCAACGGAATTTCCGCTGGCGTTGAAGCTAATCACCGCGGGAGATGACGTTCCCAACTGTGCGCGAGGCGAAATGGCTTCGAGAATCTGTTGGCAAAGGCCTTTAGCCAGTTGCTCTACGGCAGAGTCGAGTTCCAACATTCGCGAGCTGCAGTTTTGTGCAGAGATCGAGGCTTGCAATTCTTCATCCAAATGAACGAGCGTGGCGTGCGATTCGCTCGGACGTTCAGTGATCATTTCCCAGACGATTATCCAGAAGCGGCAGGCCTTCAACCGCGAAACGATGCGCCAGTACACGACGTAGCGGGAGATCGGATCTACCTGTTGTTCGGAGACAGCGTTTCCCAAATAAAGATGTCGATAGTCATCATGGTCGAAGTTGTCGCCGTAACCCGGATTGAAATAAGAATCGAAGACGTCGGAGGCCAATTGAAACCTGCCGAACAATTCGCCAAATGAGTTCGCAGCGATCAAGTCTTGAAACAGATCGTGATAGGCTCCAGGCCAATGAGCGAAGATGACGGTCGCCGAATGGTACGAATCGATTTGTTCGCCGATTGCGACGCCGAGTTTTAGGAACGACTCGGCGGCGCTGGCATCCAGGAGGACTCCGGAGATCGCTGAGATTTGCGAACCGTCGGGTGATTGCCAGCTGAACAAGGGTGACGAAGCGTTTGGAACGGACTCGCCGGAAAGATCCAGATGCAGGGCCCCGCTAAATCCGAGGTTGTGTAAGATTTGCGGCAAAGTTGCGTCGAGCCCTGGAGTCCGACGAGCAAATACTTTTGGGTGTGCGCCGACGGCAGAGTCAAATTTGTTCTTCGCTCGTTTCATCGCCCGGATCCGCGAGGCTTGGTCCAGGATTTGGGTTGGTAATTCTCGTTCCAGACCGCCGACAATTTCAAGTCGTTCCATCTGAATTTGATTTGCGACCAGTGCTTTGATTTTGCTTTGAGGGTTGATCAAGTCCGCCAAAAGTTCCGCTTGGCCAAGCCAGCATTGTCGATGAGGCTGAGACAATTGTTGTTCAAGTGGAGCGCCCTGGCTGTTTGGGTGTAGCAGCGAGAGGTCGAGAAAGTTCGCGACCACGGGATAATATCGGTTCTTTTCCTCAAGCAATAAATCGTAGGCCGCAGTGATTGAATTCTTTGCAGAGTCGTTGTCGCCCAAGCAGGCCGCATTTGCCGCCGCCAATGCATGTCTCGCGAATTCGTTTTGGTCAAGGTTTGAGGAGTATCTCAATTGCCTTGTCATCAATTGAATTTGCAACCAGGCATAACCAAGTCCGAAAAACCATTGGGCGACAAGGGACCGCCCAGTTTCATCCCATAACGAAAATCGATCGGCCAAGACCGGCCGCAAGACATCTTGACCGCGCGAGATCGGACTTTCGATTACGGTGGCCTGTTCACGCAATCGCTCCACTTGTGCCCCAGGAATTTTTCTCAAAGCAGGCGATGGGATGGTGATCAGGGCACCCGAAAAATCGCCCTCGGCGTCTTCGACTTTTTTCCAGGCCGGGATTTTCTTGGCGGAATCCAGGAACTCAGGATGCCACAGCGCCGTCCAACTTACCAACAGACTTTCGGCATCGTTCGCGCGATAATGGACGGGAAAGTCCTCGAGGGAATGGCAAGGCCAAAAAGTAATTAGGGAATGGAATGGTTTCATACCGCTGAAATTTGGACAGCCGCCTGGAGGACTGCCTGTTGCGAAACAATTGGCCCGGTTGGGATCATACCGGAAAGGCGAATGATTCCGGAAGTCGCACGGGGAAAAACTTGAAAAAACCGTGCTGAATTTAGGGTTAAAGGGATCGATGTTGGCGGCATTTCAAAGATCTGCCCATCAAACCCGTAAAAGGCGTCCAAAATTTGACATCGGAAAGGGGGGCGGGTACATTGTAATGACGAAATGTTGTCGAGCGCATTAGCGTCGATCCAATCCAGCCACTTCCCAAATTCTGGACCGACAGGGCGAGAGACAACAGGGATGCATTAAGAACTTCAACGGAATTCGGAACACGATTTCCGATGGCGGACAACTAAGGGACCAAGGCAGGTTGATAGGCTGGATTCTTTTTACAGGGGGACTCAGCCGAACCCGTTCTGTACCTCATAGGTCTGCCCGAGGATAACCTAAAGCGAAGGTATTTTCATGGCCAACAAGCAAGCGGTTTGGGGAATCGACATCGGCCTTTGTTCGATCAAGGCCTTGCGTTGTGTCGCGGGCGACGCAACGAACGAAGTCTTTGCGGACAAATTCGATTTCATTGAATTCCCGAAGATGCTCAACCAGTCCGATGTGGATGCCGAAGAAGAGATCCGCAAGGCGCTGGAGTTGTTCTTAAGTCGTAACAACCTCAAAGGCGACATGGTCGCGATCAGTGTTCCGGGACAAATGGGTTTGCCACGATTCTTTCGCCCGCCACCGGTCGACATCAAAACATTGCCGGAAATCGTCAAGTACGAAGTGAAACAACAGATTCCGTTCCCCATTGATGAAGTCGTTTGGGATTGGCAGCGACTCGGTGGAGTTGTCGTTGACGATCGAATTGTCGACGCTGAAGTCGGCTTATTCGCGATGAAACGGGAGGCGGTCTTCAAGGCTATGAAGCCGTTCGACGAAGCCGGAATAGAAATCGACTTTATTCAGCTTTCACCCTTGGCGGTTTTTAATTTCGTCACGCACGACGTATTTGAAGCGTTGCCGAAGCCTGAAGATGTTGACCCCGAAAACCCTCCCGAATCGATGGTCATCATGTCGATGGGTACGGACACCACGGACTTGATCGTGACGAATGGCATCAAGTTATGGCTCCGTAACATTCCAGTCGGTGGAAATCACTTTACAAAACAATTGTCCCGCGAATTGAAGTTAACCCACGCGAAAGCCGAGCAACTCAAACGAAACGCCAAACTGGCGGAAGATCCGAAGAGTCTGTTTCGCGCCATGCGACCGGTCTTCAACGATTTGGTAAACGAAGTCCAACGTTCGCTGACCTTTTTCCGCAGCATTGATAAAAACGCAACGCTTTCCAAGATCGTGCTCTTGGGGAATTCGGCGAAACTGCCGGGTCTCCGCCAGTTCTTGACTGCCCAATTGGAAATGGACATTGCCAAAGTATCGGAGTTGGCAAATCTGAAAGGTCCCGATGTGGTCGGGCAGGCGACGTTTGACGAAAACGTCCTGACCTTCGCGCCCGCGTATGGCCTGTGCATTCAGGGGCTGAATCAAGGCGTCTTGAAAACAAACTTGATCCCGGCGGAAATCAAGGAAGAACGGTTTGTCCGTGCCAAGAAGCCTTGGGTGTTGGCCGCCATCAGCATGTTGATGCTGGGGATGGTCGTTGGCTGGTTCTTCTATACGAATTTGTTGTATCGCTCGTCGGACGAGTTCGAGTCTGACGGCGTAACCTGGGGTGCTGCCAAGAAACTCGCGGCAGATGTCAAGAAGGAAAGCGAGAACCTGGTTCTTTCGGACATCCAATTGCGAAGCACATTGGACAAGATCAGCCGGATTAACAACGAGTTGATTTCTGCATCCGATTCCAAGAACCAGTGGATTGAACTGATGAAGGCAATCCACGCCCAGTTGCCGAAAGATCCACGGATCAGCGACGTCGCGGTAGATCCCTTGGATGTCCCGTTTCACGATCGCGAGGTCGTTTATGTTCAGTACATCGAATCGCACTTTACGAAAAACGTGGAACGGCAAATCGAGACGTTGAAGAATTTTTACCAGGTTCAATTCAGCAAGACGGGTGAAGAAGAGGAAGCAAAGGCTGCTCCTCCAGCGGAATCCACTGATGGTGCCGCTGCACCGGCAAATGCTGCCCCTGCGGGCGCTAACCCTTCGGCTCCACCGGCGGATGCCGCAAAAAGCACGACTGAGATCCCTCAAACAGTGGTGGGAGCGTCCAAAGCTCCCGCTCCCGTAGCTACCGATCCGTCGAATCCACTCACCTTTACGGGACCTGGATGGGTAATTGAAATCAAGGGGCACCATTACCACAACTCCAGCGAATCGATGATGAAGAAGGACAGCCGCCGAGCGTTTCTGCTTCGCACGCTGCTGAAATCCTTAAATGATGGAACCGTTACCTTCCCAGGCGAAGACAACAGGGTTCAAGGTGGTGGAGAATATAAATTGGCCGACTTCGGTTTGTATTTCCCGACGTTAATTAACGAAGAAAGCAACCAAGCCCATGTGATTACGTACAACGTGTCGCCTGCTGAAATCGATCAGCTTCAAAAAGAAATTAAGGTCGATGAGGAGGCAGAACAAAAAGCAAAAGAATCCAATACCCCGCTTGAGCTCACCGACGAGCAAAAAAAAGCTCGTGAGACACGCAAGGCACGTTGGGAGATGATCAACAAAGTCGCACGCGAAAAGGGAATGCGGGTTCCGCGTTACGATTTCACGATCCAAATGATTTGGATTCCGCGGTCTCCGGCTCAACGTTATGAGATCCGGGAAGCGCGTTTGAAAGCTGAGGCGGCAGCCAAAGCAAGTGCAGCGACACCTCCGGTACCCGAAGAATAGATCAGAATTTTCAATGTCGTTTTTTCAGTACTACCCAGTACCCGAAAGGCAACGAGCAAGGAAATAAGAAATGGATGAAATTAAGAAAAACGGTTTTTGGATCGCATGCGGCGTTCTATCCTTGGCGATGATAGGCACTTGGTGGTGGATGACGGGTAGCGTGCGGCTCGCCCAATTGGGGAATGAATCCCAAATCGAGCAGGCGGCGAAAGGCGCTCAAGAGGTCAAAACCAAGTCTTTTGAAGGCGCGCCGGCGGGCACCGTTGTGCACCCAACTGCGGCATCAGAAGTCGGCATGAAAAAGCAAATCGATGCCGGAGTTCGCAAGATGATTGAAGCCTGGGAGCTTCGTCGTACGGCGCAAGAAGACATCCTGAAATGGCCGGAAGAGGTTCTTAAAAGCAGTGAGTTCTCTCAAAAATTTTCGAAATACGATCCGCCCCAAAAGTTTGATCTCAAGAACGCAGACGGCTCCGAGGTCATCCCGCCCATGCCGAACTTGCTCCTGATCTATAAGGAGTTGATTCCGAAACGAATGGAAAACATTGCGGCCATTATTAAGACCAGTTGGGAATTCGCCGAGCAGCCTCCAGTTGCCCAAAACCCGGACGGAAAAAATCGCCCCATTGCACAGGTTTCGTCCGACAAGAGTCTCTCGGTCATTGTTCGTTGGAACGAAGAAAATCAAAAACTTTGGTACGATAAATTGACCAAGTTCAGCAATTTGGATGGAAATTTGTCGAAAGATGAGGTTCCATTGCCGCGTCAAGCTTTTGCGCTTCAGGAGGACTTATGGCTGTTAGAGGCGTTTTTTTATATAGTCAAAAAAGTTAACGGCGTTGCCCAGAC
>JBEBGH010000343.1:0-5794 GCA_040081565.1 Pirellulaceae bacterium | reverse complement strand
TCCGAATATTTCTTTGAAAAGACCGGACGGCGTCTGACGTTTGAATACGTCTTACTGGCGGGGCTTAATGACCAACCGGCGCACGCTGAAGAACTGGCGGAGCTTTTGTCCGGGCGAGGGGCTTTGCTCAATGTGATTCCCTACAATCCGGTTGAGGGTTTGCCGTATGAAACGCCGCGGTCCGAAGCCATCAATCGGTTTCGCCGGATTCTGGAAAATCATGGAATAACGATCAAATTCCGGCAGCGCAAGGGAGACGACATCAACGCCGCGTGCGGGCAACTCCGGCGAAATGTCGCTGGTGCGGCTACCATCGTGCCACTCGCCCAATTACCCTGAGACTTGCTAGGGAAAATTCACAACGCGAATAATATTTAAATTTTTGTGGCATCAAAATCGCTACATTCGCTACAGTCGAAATTTCAAATGGCAATTCTGCGAAGGGCTCACCTAGTTGAGGGGCCTGCCGAGAATCTCAACCTAAACTTCGTTGTGTCGAGTGCTGGGAATCGTTAACGTATTTTTTTTGGGAAGGAAAGTCGAAGAGTGAGTGGATTCAACTTATTAGCCGATTCGAGCCTGCCCCTTGTAGCCATACTCTGGGCTGCCGCTGCAGTGGCAGTCGGACTGATATGTGGCTTCATCCTCGGCAGCACCTACGTTCGATTCCGCGATCCACGCCAGGTCCAGAAACAGAAAGCCAAAGTTCTGGAGTCATTGATCCACGTTCTTCAAAGCACTGAGCAATTGAATGCTGACGTCAACTCGCACAACAGCGAACTGGCAATTGTGCGACGCAATGTGGGCGATATCAACGCCACCGGCGATTTGAACGACATTCAAAAACAGCTGGTCGATCAAATTCAGCAAATGGTTGAATCAAATCGAAAACTGGAAAACGACTTGTGCGAGACCCAGTTTGAACTGCAGAAACATGCACAGGAACTGGATGTCACACGCCGCGAGGCTCGAATCGACAACCTCTCCGGCCTGTTTAATCGCCGGGCCTTCGATGAGTCCTTGATGTTCTTCCTGACGATGTTTCGCGCTCGGGAGGAAACGTTTGGCTTGATCATGGCCGACCTTGATCACTTCAAGCGAATCAACGATTCTTACGGACACGCAGCTGGCGATTTGGTCGTACAAAAAATCGGTGAAGTTCTCAAATTATGCGTCCGCGGTGAGGACGTCGTGGCCCGCATCGGCGGCGAGGAGTTTGCGATTGTGCTCAAGGGCGTGGGAGGGCCGGAATGTCGACGAATCGCAGCGCGAATCCGCCAGTCGATTGAACGAACGAATTTCGGCATCGGCGATGACATGTCCAAGACCAGCGTGACCGTGAGTTTAGGTATTGCGGTCGTACGACAAGACGATACGGCACAGACTTTGAGCGAACGTGCGGACCGTGCCCTTTATCGCTCCAAGCAAATCGGGCGAAACTCGGTGCATTCTTGTGAAGCCGACGAAACCGTGGTATCGATTACCAGTTGATGTTTCGATTGGCCAAAGATTACGCTGCAGGCGTCAGCTGTTGGATCAAATCAGGCGATTGAGCCACCTTTCTTGCGGCGTCTATACTAAAAAGTCAGGCGAGTAAGCCCCTCAGCAGACTCTTGTTTTGAAATCGCGATGGTGGAACCTTCTTAATGAGCCGACTCGCTTCTCCGCCTCCCTTGTCAATCTACACACCGGCGGAACGTCGGTTGATCGAGCGGCTTAAGACTCCCATGCAAGTCCAACAGTACTTGAATCAACTGCCGTACAACACAGAGCCCAAACCCCTGGGCGAAACCCTCCGCAGCTTTCGCGGAGTGCTCAAGCATGGGACGGCTCATTGTTTGGAAGCTGCACTTCTAGCCGCTGTTGTTTTGGAGCAGCATGGTTTTCAGCCGCTCGTCCTTAGTTTTGAATCGATTTGCAAATTGGACCACGTGATTTTCGTGTATCAACGCGGTGGTCGATGGGGCTCTGTCGCTCGTTCTCGAGACCCCGGTTTGCATGGCCGGAAGCCCGTATTCAAGACAGCCAAAGAGTTGGCGATGAGCTATTTCGATCCTTATATCGACCACGATGGTTGCATTAAGGGATTTGCCGTAGTCGATTTGAATCAGGAATTACCGGGTTACGATTGGCGAACTTCGGATCGAAATATGTGGAAGGTCGAAAAGATGCTGATCGATTATCCGCACGGGCGGTTGCCGGTCGATTGGAAACGTCGCAAGGAACTTCGAACGCGCTTCATGGCGTTTCGCAAGGCTTATCCCGACCGCAAGCCGCTCAAATACAACGGGCGCGCCGCCTGGACTCCCCTACCCCCTGAATTCACTCGCCCCGGCTACGAAGTCGACTGGGTTTGAGTTTTTCGGGTGCCGATTCGTTCCAAATGTGATTTCTGACTTTGAGCGCAGCTTGGAGAGTCGAGCGACGTTGACGAGCCCCCCTGCACAGTCGCACGCATCTCCGAGGCGTGATTCGAGAACTCGGTCGCGGTGTGGGTCTCGACTCGGAGAGTCGAGCGACGTTGAAGACCAATACCTGCACAGTCGCACGCATCTCCGAGGCGTGATTCGAGAACTCGGTCGCGGTGTGGGTCTCGACTCGGAGAGTCGAGCGACGTTGAAGAGCGATACCTACGCAGTCGCACGCCATCGCCGCGGTGCTGTTGTTGGGATAGTATGAGGAGCCGCCGACTCCATAAGTTGAGACGCTATTTGTCTTTTGAATTTTCGGGGCCTTCTTTTTCCGGCACTGGTCCTTGTTGGGTCGACTGCAATTGGGCAAGCGACGTCTTGAGAGCGTCCAATGATTTTTGAATCGCGTCGATTTGTTGGGTAAGGTCGGCGATGGTGTTTGTGCTTCCTGGTGAATTTTGAGTTGGATCGACGACAAACCTTACGCGCTGCGGTTCATAATCAGACTGGCCTTGAAGATTCAGGTCATAAAAATACCCTCGCTTTGACAAGTACAACGTGTTTTCGTTTGCGGAAGGCACTTCCTGGCGCGGAGTAACTTCGATTTCCATCGATTGTCCGGTGCGGATGAGGGTGAATTTGGCTGGGTTGGATTTGATTTCCTGAATCATCGCGTTAATGGCTTCGACGGTCGTGATCGGGTTGCCATTACAATTCACGAGAATGTCGTTAGCTTGAATACCGGCTCCGGCAGCAGGGGAATCCGGCACGACATCGCTGACGACAAGCCCTTGTCCATCAGCCAATTTCAATTGTGCCCGCAGCGTCGCGTCTGGTTCGTTGAGCGTCACGCCGATTCGATAGGGTGGTGCCCCTTGATTCGCAAGATATTGCAATTCAAAGTTCGAATCAACTTGCAGCGAATGAAATGCCGGCAGCTTTGTTGCGACTGTCGTCATTTTGCCACCCCGCATAAACGAAATCTGGACATCTTTCTCTGCCATTTCGGTGAGCAATTGCTGAAAGCGACGGTCGTCGGTAACCTCATGTTGATCAATCGAAATGACAACATCGTTGGTTTGCAGGCCGATATTCGCTCCCTCGCAATTTTCCGGGACACTCACTAACACAACCCCTTGCCGTTCGCCGAGCTGAAGTTGAGCACGCAATGCGCTGTCAACCGGTCCAACTTCGACACCCAGCGGATTATGGACCGTAACAACCAGATACCCACCTGATCCATCGATTTCGGCAGCCCCTTGCCACATTGCAAGTCCCCGGTGCGCCTCAATAAACAATGGATAGTCTGTTTTCGCTGGTAGCGGGTTATGGCAACTCGCACAGTTGGCGAGTTGTGCATGAGCCGGAATATCATGACTAGAGTGCGCGATCTGGACAAAAACATCCGTGATGGGCTTGTAGGTGGCGGGAGCGGCCGGAGTATCCTTATTGGTCTGCGAATCGGACTGTCTTGTGGCTGTATCTTGTGCCACGGCAATAAAACCGAAGATCGTCGATAACACGATTGATAGCAAAAATTTTTTGAAGTGGCTCATTGTTAAACCTAAATAAAGTGAAAATTTTGTTGGAATCTTGCGTTGTGTGAACAAGCCGAATACTTGCCTCCACGTCAATAAACTTTTTTGCCGATGAAGTCCGCGACGATTTGATTGATCGGGAGCATGACTTGCTGGCCGTCGGGTAATTTGGCCGGCAAAAATCTTTGGCCTTGCTTCAAACGAAATCCTCGACTCTCCCAATGACGGCGGACTTCTGCCGGCAAGTCATCGTTAACATCGGCGACCGTGGCTTCGTTTTTGACGGCTTGAATCGGAACTTGAATCTTTTGCATCGGCCCAGAGTCACTCGCCCGAAACACATCAACCGACAACATCTGGTTTTCCAAATCCTCCAGCGTCAATTCATGGTCGCCTTGATTGTCAGCGACCGACGGGACATGAGTGGTTCGTGCTGCGATTTCGCCGGAAGTTTTGGATTTTGGCCACCAGTAACCTCCGACAAAAGCCAACACCAGCCCAGCGGCTACAACCGCTCCGACCCAGTTGTTCCGGGTCAATGCCTTTGGCGCAGTCTGCAAGACTACCGGTTGTATTGCAACGATCTTGTCCGTGGCAATTTCGTGAAACGACGCTTGCCAGATTTGCGCTTCCAGAAACGCGAGCCCGCACTTTCGCCATCGTTCCGGCGATTCTTCCAGCCAATGGATCAAACGCGTCCGATGCGATTCATCCAGTTCGTCAGCCACGAGCAAGTCGATCAAGTCGCTGGCAATTTTTTCGTCAATTATCTGAAGTGTCATAGATCACCTGATTCGATGTTGTTTTTCAAAACTTCCGCGCGGAGCCGACTTCGTGCTCGCACCAGCCGCGAGTCCACCGTCTTTTCCGGAATTCCGAAGTGTTCGGCAATTCGTCGATAGCTCCATCGCAAATCGTATTTCAGGAGCAGCAATTCTGCATCGCGCCCCGGCAGTTTCAGCAGTGCCTCGCGTGTTCGTTCGTTTCGCTCGCGGTCAAGCACAAACCGCAACACGCCGTCCGACGATTCACCGTCGATCGACGTCACCCTATTCGCCAAACCTTCGGTTGCCCGTCTTCGTCGACCATGCGCCCGTCGATGCCGCAACGATTGGAGTACGGCCATTCGATGAAGCCATGCTGTCAATTTTTCTGGTTCTCGAAGGGAATGGTGCTGCTCAACAACCGCCATTGCTAACTGCTGAAACACGTCGTCAACCGCTTGAGGTTCACGCGTCCGCGCAAGGATGACCTTTCGCAGCCATGACTCATGAATGGATAACCACTGGTCCCAGCACAGCTGGTCGCCAGCGGTAGGCGAATCGGACATGAAGGCTCCTGCTTTGCACGGTTTTCTTAATAGTTCCCGCAGCGCCGGAAACTCCCTCAATTATTCCAGAAATTTGGTTGACTAAACGATTCGCAAATGACAAACAGGTCCCAGTCCGCTCACCGCGACAACCGCAGCAGCCCTTTTTTCGCCTGAAACTCATGAATCCTTGGGAGCCCTCGCGGAGACAATCGACTATTCGAGCGTTGACAGGATGGAAAGTCTTGCAACGATTGAATTAGGACTGTGACACCAAACTGCCTTTTTTCTGTGTTATAGATCATGAACGAAGATCATCATGCGGCGACGGGTTCTGATGTTGTAAGTCTCCTGGTAGAAAACCATCGGCGTTTTCAGGCATTTCTTAGGCCACGGGTGCGGTCTGTTGAAGACGCAGAAGAAATACTGCAGGCCGCATTTATGATGGCTGCAGAAAAAGGTCATACAAAAGTGGTGCAGTTATTGTTATCTGAAGTGACTGAAGATGAACAACAAGCTGCATTGAAAATTGCTAT
>JBEBGH010000342.1:0-5797 GCA_040081565.1 Pirellulaceae bacterium | reverse complement strand
ACACAATCGCTGTTTTTGACTCATCGGCTTGAAAGCAACTTTCCGCAATATTCAGGCGCGCGCCAGGCAACCAATTTGGCGTTTCAAGGCCATTGGAGAAATCGGCAATTTTCGTCGGCGGCGTCTGAAACTTTATTTCCAGGCGCTGGATCGCCTCGAGCCAAAACTGTTCGCGGTGACCGGCCGTCCAGCGATGAAAGGCCGGAAAGTCAGCAACTTTCTTTTCCCGCATCCAACGAGCCAAATTTGAGTTGGCCAAATCAGATGCTTCGGGCAACCACATGGGAGCCGGACCACGTTCGGCTGGTTCCCAGTCCGCAAAGCATTGTTTCCAGACGTTTGCCCACTCTCGAGGCGTGGCATGCCCTCGCAGCAACGAAACACAATTCTGCCAAGTCACTAGCGGATCATTGTTTCTCGACAGTAGCGATTCGACTTGGGCCGACACTGATTCGGGGATTCGATGTTGCGGTTCGAAGACAGCCAAATGTTTCTCCCGTCTCAATCGTTTTTGATGTCAAACTTTTCAGTAGTTCGCGTGTAGCTTTGACCACCCAAACGTCCAATCGCATCGAGCAATTCCGGATCTATCTTCGCTTGTTCGTCTAGAACCTCGTCATCAACGTGCAGCCATTGGATGATGCCAAAGACGGCGCTTGCTGAACCGATGCGAACTATTTCGTGAACGCGGCATTCGAAATTGATGGGTGACTCGAGCAGGCGGGGTGGGCGAACCGTGCGCGAGGGAGCCTCGGTGAGGCCCGCCCGCGCGAACTCACTGTCTTCGTAAGAATAGTCGGCGGCCGAGTGGGCCATTGGTTGCCGCAACGAATAGGGAACAACATTGACAACGAATTCGCCGACGGCTTCCACATTGCGCAGCGTGTCTTTCGGCGTTCCATCCTGCTTGCCTGCCACGGAGAACATCAAGCACGGCGGCGATGTGCCCACACCGGAAAAGTAACTGAATGGTGCCAGATTCGAAATCCCCGCGGGCGAGATCGTCGAAACCCAAGCTATCGGTCGTGGCATGATCGCGCGAATCATCGTCGCGTAACGCCGTGAGGGCTCCAGAGCGAGAAAGTCAATTTCCATTTATCCCTTTCGCCTACAACCAGCTCTTTGGATAGCCTGGATCGTCAACCTTCATCGCTTGGACTGTCGGATGAAGTCGACGGTCGGTATCGAACATGACCGCCATCTCTTCCGTGCGTTCCACTTTCATGCTCTTCATGATTGTGCCGGGATGCGGTCCATGAGGAATCCCTCCCGGATGCAAGGTCATCGATCCCAAGTCGACTCCACGTCGAGAGGCAAATTCGCCATCGACGTAAAACAAAACTTCATCGGCCTCGACATTGCTGTGCACGTAAGGAACCTTTACGGCTTGCGGATGGTGATCCAGATGCCGAGGTGCAAAGGTGCAAATCACAAACCCGCGACATTCGAAGGTTTGCTGGAACGGAGGTGGTAAATGGATCGTCCCGGTCAACGGCTCAAAATCCCAGGCGTTAAATGTGTACGGGTAAAGGAACCCATCCCAGCCAATCACGTCGAACGGATGATGAGTCATCGTGACTCGGGTCAAGTTTTGATGGACCTTGATCAAGATTGTGGTCGGCTCTTCCTTGTCGACAAAACACAACTCCTGAGGCGAGTGGAAATCCCGTTCGTACATGGGAGCGCCCAGATAAATTTGCCCGTCTGGATTGTGGTAACGCTGGGGCACGCGAACGGGGGCAAAACATTCCAGGATCAAATGATCTTCTTTGGAAATATCGTCGGAGACAATTCGATAGGTCGTTGTCCGGGGTACTACGACGTAATCTCCGCGGCGATAGGGAACCTTTCCATAAATCGTCTCAAGATGTCCGGAGCCTTGGTGAATGAAGATAACTTCATCGGCTGCTCCGTTGCGGTAAAGCTCACTCTGTTGTTTGTCCGGTTTGCATCGCCAAGAAACCAAGTCATCATTGAACAAGATTGGAACGCGGCCCGTCACAGCCTCTCCACCGCGTGGCAAATCCTGAGTCTTGAAATGATGGTGCCGCAGCTCTCGATCATCCGCCGCCTCCAGCGCGATTTTCCCTGCCGATTCAGTGGCTGTTATTCGTGTCGGCGGCCGTAGGTGATACATGATCGTATAGGCGCGATCAAAGCCCTGCGTCGTGACGACATGTTCGTAATAGAGGCCTTCGTTGAGGAAACTATTCGCTGGGTTAGGCATGATGATATGGCGTTTGGGTGGAACTTTCCCAAGTTTTCGGTAGCTAGGCATCGCTTGCTCGAACTAAAAAGAAGAAACAGATTGGCAGATGCGAGATCATTTCCGCGCTTCATCCCCTGCCCTTTTAAGTTTACCCGAATCAATAGCGAATTGTTAATACAGGGCGAAATTACCATGGTTTTTGCGCATGGGTAAGGTTGGAAATCGGTCGCCTGTGGAGTAGGCTGTTCGAAAGTCAGGAAACCAATTGCCTGCTCTCGACTAACTAAACAACTGAATACAATTTTCACACTCAAATAGAAAAGTCATGCAAAAAGTCGCTTTGATCACCGGTGGAACCAGCGGCGTTGGATTAGCCAGCGCGATTCGTTTCGCCCGCGCGAATTTCGATGTCGCAATTTGTGGCCGTGATCCGTCTCGGCTGGCTCAAGCGAAAGCCTCGATAGTTGCGGAAAATTCTCAAGTCAAGTGTTTGGAAATTGCGGCGGATCTGTGTGACCGATCGGCTCCCCGAGCGATTGCCGCGGCCTATGCAAAAGTTTTTGGTCGGATCGATGTGCTGGTAAATAACGCCGGGTACGCTTCAAACATGCCGTTCCCGCAAATCACCGAGGCTGAGTACGACCGGACAATGGAATCCAACGCTCGGAGCGTCTTTTTCTTGACCCAAGCCGTCTGGCCGATGATGGTTTCGCAACACCAGGGAGTCATTGTGAACATCTCGTCATTGGCCGCGGTTAGTCCGTTCCCCGGTTTTGCGGTCTATGGCAGCAGCAAGGCGTGGCTAGATTTGTTCACCATTGCAATCGCCAACGAAGGAAAAGCGTCCGGGATCCGGGCCTACTCGATTCGCCCGGGTGCCGTGGAAACGCCAATGCTACGCGGCTTGTTCCCTGATTTCCCTAGCGATCAGACAGTCTCGCCGGAAGCTGTCGCCGATGTAGTCTGGGCCGTGACTCAAGACGAATTTCGATATTCCAGCGGACAGGCAATTGCCGTCACTCGACAATAAAGATGCCAACCAAACTCACTCGCGAATATCGATTTTATCTGCGGCCGAACGCAGCGTACGAGCGCGCGCCGAACGCCTGGAGCGGTGCCGAATCCGGACTGGAGATAGCGCCATTCTTGAAGTTGCGCGCGACCGTTACCGGGCAGGTCGACCCAGAGTCTGGCTATCTAATCAATATTCAAGAGATCGACCGAGCCCTCGCCAAGCTGGTGGCCGCTCGGGTCGCATCGTCCGAATCCAATCGATCAAATTATTTTCGGTTATTACAACAAACGACTCATTTGCCCGATCTGCTGCCACCGGGCGTCAGGCTGTTGCAGACCGAACTTGTCGTTTCGCCGCATCTCTCATTGAAGTTGAACTTGGAGGAGTCCGTGAGTATTTCCTTAACCCAAGAGTTTGAGTTTTCGGCAGCCCATCGTTTGCATTGTGAATCGATGTCGGCGGAGGGAAATCGCGAATACTTTGGCAAGTGCAATAATCCAAATGGACATGGACACAATTATGTGGTGGCGGTTACGGTGGCTTGTCAGGACGAGCATTTTTCGCTGCCCCAATTCGAAGCTTTGGTGAAGCGGCATGTGATTGATCACCTGGACCACAAACATTTGAACCTCGACGTTCCTGAGTTCGCGAACCTCAATCCATCCGTCGAGAACATTGCCGCTGTAGTTTGGCGACTCCTAAAACGAACGCCAAATTCACCAATCTTGCAAAACGTCCGAGTCTACGAAACTCCAAAAACCTGGGCTGATTATTGGGAATAGAAAAACAGTCAAAACAAGAATGAAGCGTGGGTTTAGATATTTCATGAACCGGAAAATGAGGGTTCCGCAATCAGGGACGAACCAGCGTGCTTTAGGGTCTTGTTGATTTGATCGATTCCGGACTGCACAGCGTCTTGAGCCGTTACGGTCACGCGCGAAACGGCATCTCGCAGGCGAACACCTAGATGATTTGTCAAATCGATCGGTTCGCCGATTTGCACGTAGGCTTTGCGATTTCCATGGGCCGGATAAGTTTCGCCGTGCAAATCTTCGTTCAGTTTCTCGACGGTCTCAGCATAGCGATCGAGCGTTGGGTGGCGATGGACATAATCGCCCAGATAGCTGAGGATTTTGAAAGCCAGCAATGCTTCATCGGCCCAGGTTGCAGCGGCCGCGTGATCGACCTTTCGCTCAGGGTCGCTCCGGACGCGCTGAATGGATCGCTGGGCTCGGCAGACCCGTTCTAAAAGCGTCGTATCGGCAAGTGGCGGCAATTCGACTTTTGCTTCTAATCGATCTAACAAACCCGTGACTGCGTGGGAAATAGCCTCTTGAGGATGTTCCGACGACGTCATCTCCAAACCGCGCATTTTTTGATTGCGACGCAGCCCGGAAAATCCGATCATTCGCAAATGGGCCAGCGGGCATGGATTTGATTCCAGCGAAACGCCAATTTTCTCAGCGGTTCTACGAAGTTGATGTTGAACAGAATCCCAAACATTCTCGACGTAAGTGAACTTGATCGAAATGGGCACGATCAGCACGCGCTTGCCCGACTCAGCTACATCCTTAGCCGTTCGCAACGCGAAAAAGGCAGCTCCTTCGTTAAAGGGCGAAACCAGATCGTTCTGAAGGAAGACATTGCCTTCCGGAAAAACGACCAGCGAGTTTTTGCCTTGGCGTAAGACATCACTCGCGTGCTTGATCGCTTGAGAGTCGAGTCCCCACCGATCGATGGAAAAGCAACCGATTCGAGGGAGCAGCCAGCGATGAATACGGCCGCGTACAAAAACTTCCCAAGCCGTCATGAACTCGCTTGGAACTCGCAATCTGCGCAAGGTCTCGACCATGACTTGCGGGTCACTGTGCGTCGGATGATTTGGCGTGAACATCAGCCGATCACCTTTTCGCAAGCTATCTCGAAACCTGTCCAGACCAACAACCTCCACTTCAGCGACCCGATGCCTTTTCGGAAGAATCCAACGGTGATTGAGCTCACTTCCCAACCAGCAAATCAACTTCGACCGTCGAGACGGCAAAAACTGATAGGGAACATCTGAAAATGGCAAAACCATATGACCAAGCCTTTCGATTGGCTTTGTGGCCGACAGACAATTGAGACGGTAATCACTTTATTGTGAATAAGCAAAACAATTTGCGATTATAGTCGTCACGTCTAGTTGATCGCCACCAAGGCCAAGCTCGTCGGCGTGGCTTCGCTAAACGACGACTCCGAAAAAAGAACTGGCAAACGGTCCGTACGGGGAGGACGTAGCGGCCTGCGTCACGTCTTCTTCATCGCAACCCCTGTCGCCACGCGTTACAACTCCACCATCAATTGGTTCTACACTAGGCTGCTCGCGCAAGGCAAGCGCTCACCGCCGCCAAACGCAAACTCTGACGATCCCGCATTTAGGGCCACCTCAGCTTGGTTCTCAAATCTATTCTCAAATCGTTTTTCACCAAATTAGGGGTCCATCCGGTAATTTCGTGGGTTTGTTAGAATTCTCCGCCAAGGAGAACGTTTATGCAAGACAAAGAACTTTACCAGCATATTCTTGGGTTGAACTC
>JBEBGH010000341.1:0-5816 GCA_040081565.1 Pirellulaceae bacterium | reverse complement strand
AAGTTCAGATCAAGTTGCAATCGCGGGCCTTGGATTTGAAGACAGCCGAACAATTGGATCTCACTCACCTGAAACCAGGCAATGCGATTGGCTTTGCTTCCAGTGTTGAACTCAAATACGCGCCCGAAGTCGAAGGTAGCGTGACGGTGGCGAACGGATTTGCCCCGTTGAGCCCGGACGCCAACAATCCGGCTGGCAAACCGAACCGGTTTCAATCCACCACCGGCGGCCAATTGACGATGGTCCTTAATCGAGCCGGAGCGTCACCAGCGCCCATCGAACTGTCGGGCACGACACTTCAAGGTGAAGTTCATGCGAACGGAAACTCGGTCCTTTTTCAATATCGCAGCACCGCTTCGGTTTCAGTCGACAACGCCGAAGTCACGATTCTGTCCGGCAGCGTGGCACTCAGCGTTGTGCCAACGGATCTGAACTGCCGTGTCCGCCTGGTCCATGAAAATGGGGTCCCCGTTTACAAAGTGACGTTCCCGAAAGCGGGCACTTTCCCAGTCGCCTTGGATTTTGTTGCGGCCCTTAAACAACCATCGGCTGATGGCCGCAGCATGGATTTTGCCATCGCCGCCAGCGCGGTGGTGCCGCTCACGCTTAATGGACTATCTTCCGATCTGGAATTTCATCGCGACCAACAGTCCGTCGTACCGCACCGCGAGAAAGAATCATGGCTCGGTTTCTTGCCCGCGACCGGTCGAGCCTTGCTTAATTGGAAATCATTGCGACAGGCCGGCGAAGGCAAACTGTTTTTCTCCTCGACAGGACGGATCGAGTCCCAAGTTGGAGCGGGCTTGTTGCGTCAAGACCATCTGTTGGACTTTCAGATTCTCCAGGGCACCTTGCCATCGATCAAGATCGCCTTGGACGGGCCCGGCGAAATTCTCGAAGTCCAAGGCGGCACGCAAATCGTCGGCTGGAATGTCTCGACCCAAGATGACAATCGCGTTCTCGAAATCACCCTTAGCCAGCCCATCACCGGCACGAGTCAAATCAAAGTCCGCAGCCAAACGCCACTTGGAGCCTTTCCGGTCACGATTCAAGGCCTGCGTCTCAATCCAATCGGAGCCATTCGACATTCGGGGCATCTGCGAGTCTCCAACATCGGCTCGGTACGACTCCAACCAACCGAACTGCGCGGGCTGACCCAACTGGCACCCGACCAATATCCGGGCGAACCCGTCCAAGCCCGGCAAACATTTGTCTATCGTTTCCCTGCTGCCGATCACGCTTTTTCGGTCGTGGCCGACAGCATCGAACCCGAAGTCAACATCTCAGAATTGATCGTCTTTCAACTGGCCGAAACCGATCGAGTGATCAGCGCCGATATCGAACTGGACGTTCGCGAGGCGGCCATTCGCGAGTGGAACTTTGGGATCCCGGCCGACTACTCTGTCGTTGCGGTTACCGGCGCCAGCGTCGCGGATTACATCGTGGCCACTACCGTAACGGACGATCGACGCAACCTGAAAGTAGTGTTCAACCAAGACACTCTCGGGCGACACCTGGTTTCCTTGCGATTGGAAAAAAGTGAAGCGGCTGCCGCCGGGGAGTGGGTGCTGCCGCGCATCGATTATCCAGGAGCGAAGTCCATTCGCGGGGATATTGGCGTTGTGAGCGCGCCGGGGTTCCGAATATCAACCGGCCAAAGCAACTTGTTGGTCGAAAAGCCACTTTCGTTTTTCCCGAAGCCATCGCCGTACCTGCAACAAGCTTTTCGAATTCGCGAACCGCAGTGGTCCGCCACGATGCTGATTGAGCCCCTGGAACGCAGTGTTCAATCGGACGTGTTTCATCTTTATTCGCTGAATCAGGAAACCGTTTACGGCAGCGCGCTGATCAATTACTTCATCACCGGCTCGCCGGTTTCGGAATGGAAGATCGCAGTGCCCGCAACCATGGGCAACGTAATGGTCGATGGCCAAAACGTGCGAACATGGAGGCGCGAAGGCGATACGCTGATCGTCTCCCTGCATCAACCCGTCATGGGAGCCTATACGCTGCTGGTCACGTTTGAAGAGAAACCCGACAAGGCCAGTAGCACGTTCCTGGCCGGGCAAGTTTCCCCGACTGAAGTGCAAAGCGAGCGCGGCTATGTGCAGGTTGTCAGCCCAATGCAAGTCGAGATCGATACGGTTTCGATGTCGCAAGACATGTTGTCCCTGGATCCGCTGGAATTGCCCGCCGAGTTCCGTTTGTTGACGACCGCTCCGCCGCTGGGAACATGGCAATACACCAGTCGTCCGTTCAACTTGAATCTCAAGGTCCAGTGGTTTGAGCCTGGTTCGACCGTTGATCAGGTTATTGAATTTTCAGAAGCCAACAGCCGAGTCTCGGCAGACGGCGAGTTGGTGACCGACTTGCTCTACTACGTCAAATCGCGCGGTCAACGCACGATGAAGATCCAGTTGCCGCCAGATCCTGTGAAACTTTGGGCCGTCTCGGTGAATGGGCTGCCGGTTACGGCTCGACAAGCAGGAGATGCGACGCTAATCCCATTGCCGGGAGGCGCGGATCCGAACACGCCTGTGGAAGTGCGTTTGCGACTGGGGAAAACCGCGGTGAACGAAACGAACGCGGAACTGGCGTTGCCCATTGTCTTTGCTCCGGTGCTGAAGACGCAATGGAATATCAGCGGTGACGAGAACCACGTTTTGGTTCCAACCTCAGGATCGGTCTCGCCCCCAGTGCCAGTGGCTCGTCCATCGGGCTTTGAATGGATCGCGAATCGCGGCATCCCTTCGCTGTTGTTAATTAGTTTCTTGGCCGTTATTGGAACTCTTTTCATGGACAGGTCACTGTTTTGGAGAGTGTTGGGGCTCGCTTGTTTAATCGGTGCAATGTTTGTTGCTGGACAGGCCGCTCAAACGGCGTTCTCGGAAACGGGTGCCCCACAGCCTTTGCAATTGAGTTTGCCAGTGTTGGCGACCGAAGAAGCGGTTGAATTGTCGGTCAGCAATGTTCCGATTTGGCGAGTGAATCTTTCCTGGCTTGGTCTGGGTCTATTGTTGGCAGGGGTTGTGGCAATGATCGGATCGTTGCGAGGGCGCATGCCACTGCGATATGTTGGCGCTTTCTTGTTGATTGCCGGCTTGCTACTTCAGGGCGACAGCGCGCCCTGGTTCTTTGGCTTGCTAGGTGTGGCGATCTTGGTGCTGTTGTTCTTGCGATCTGTTGGGCGAACACTCAGCGATTTGGGCCGTTGGTTCTCGAAGTTCGCTCGGAAGGCGTCAGCAAGTGAAGCGGATTCCAACAGCAACCCAACTCCCGCATCGAGCGGTGGCTCGGCCTCCATCACGACAGCTGTGTTGTTTCTCGCCGTCCTCTTTTCCTTCGCAAGTTCTGGGTTTGCCCAAACGCTCGACGGGTTTGCTGCGGCCGACTCGATAGTCCAACAATGGCAGTTGACTCACAAGGACGAGCGACTAAAAGCTTCGGGCACTATCACTCTGACGGGCAATCCGGGTGATCGGTTCCTTTTGCTGAAGGCACCCGCCGTTTTGACCCAGTTCGAAGGCGAAGGCTTGCGGGTGAGTCGCACGGAAGTTCCAGGCCAGGGTTTGTGTTACGTCATCAGCGTTCCGATGGCCGAAAACGTTCGGGGCGCCGCCAACACAGTCCAACCAGAGACGACCTACACCGCCAAGTACGAATACCAATTGGAATCGAACAAAGTAATGGCGGGCGTGACCGTGCTGACCGGAACCGCGGCCGTCCAGGAAATCAGCTTGAACTACGACGAAGCCGGGTGGGAAGTTGTCGGACCAACCGCAATTCGCATCGAACCCCTGGAAGCGACCGGAGTAGCGACCGCCGCCAAAGTCTTGCTGGGGCCAGGCCCGGGGCAGCTGATCCTCAAACCAAAAACTCGCGATGTCACTGCGGAGAAAACCCAGTTCTTTGTCGAGGCTTCGAATCTCTACTTGCCGGGCCCAGGCGTTGTTGATGGTCGACATCGACTCAACGTCCGCACCTCGCAAGGTCAAGTTTCCGCGCTGCAAGTGCAAGTGCCACCTGGCTTGACGGTTAGCTCGGTCACCGGTCCAGTCGGTTCGTGGCAATTTGATGCGGACACCGGCGGATTGACGCTGGCGATCGAACCGGCTCAATCGCAACCGTTTGAAGTCATGATCGAGACACAACGTGGCCTGGATCCGTTGCCCACCGACATTACCTTGGCGCCAGTGCGAGTCACGGGCACCAACGGCGAAGTTGGGTCCGTGGCCGTGGCGTTTGGTCCGGAAGTTCGGCCCGAAAAAGTCGAGCCCAAGATCATGACCATCGTCAATCCGGGCGACTTCGATGCGAGTTTGATCACGAACCCACAGGCTGCGCTGCACTGCGTTTATCGCTATGGTACCGACGGCGGTGAATTGGTCGTTCGTGTCGCTCCGGTGGCCTCGGAGGTTCGCGTTATCAGCAAGCAAGTGTTGTCATTGGGGGACGAACGAGTCCTCCTGGCATGCAACTTTGCGGCCGAGATCACGCGCGCTGGTCTGTTTCAACTGAGCTTTACGCTGCCCGATGGTTTGGAAGTGGAAACGTTAACGGGCGACTCGCTTCATCATTGGGCCGAACTGAACGAAAACGGCAAACGCAACATCGTCCTGCATCTCAACGGCAAGACGATCGGGACGCACATGTTCTCACTGGCACTGACCGGGCCTGCCCCCACGGAAATGACCCAATGGCAAATCCCACGGTTCGAATTGATTGAAGCAGCGCGACAAACCGGCGAGTTGGTGGTTCGACCCACAACCGGATTACGACTGCGCACCGTCTCTCGACAAAATGTGTCCGAAACCGACCCGCGCGCCTTGGGTGGTGATGGACAGGGGGCACTTGCTTTTCGGTTGCTCCAGCGAGATTGGAACCTGGTGCTTGGTCTGGAGAAACTTGATCCCTGGGTCACGGGCCAGATTTTGCATGAAATCATGCTCCGCGAAGGCCAAACGCGGTCGACGTTGATGGCCAATTTCAATGTGCAAAACGCTTCGATCGCGTCCATGAAAATCGCACTGCCGATTTCGAATGAAGACGAGATCAAGACGCTGCGAGCCAGCGGTCCGGTGGTCAGCGACCTGATCCGCACGGCGCCCGATTCGAATATTTGGGAAGTCCAGTTCAAACGTCGGGTGGTTGGCAAGCTGCAATTCCAAATCGAATACGAACGTCGCGGGGATCGCAGCAATGACGAAGAATCCTTGACGCCGCTCGGATTCCCCGACGCGCGGCAGCTCTCGTACTATTTCGCGGTTCGGTCCGGTGGGCGGTTGGAATTGGAACACAGCGAACTGACTCAGGGCTGGCAACGAGTCGACTGGAACACGGTACCCCAACCGTTGCGCGAATCGCTGAACCGAAATGCTCCGGCGTTTTCGTTCCGCAGTGTGGATCCACCCGCGGCGCTCAAGGTTCAGGCCACGCGACATTCGTTGGCCGACGGTTTGAAACTGCGTGTCGCCGAAGGATCATTGACCACCGTGCTCTCCCCAACAGGCGATCAATTGACGGCTGTGGATGTAGTCATGGAAGTCATTCAGCGCAGCAGCTTGAGTGTGAACCTGCCCGAAGGCGGCGAACTGTTTAGCATCTTCGTCAACGGCGAAAGTGTGAACTCGATTCGGCAAGGCGGTGCGAACAATGCCTGGCAATTCTACATTTTGCCCGGCATCGACGATCGAACCGCGCGGGTCCGCTTTGTGTACTCGGTTCCGGGCGATCGTTTGCACGGCTTGGAACTTCGCAGTCCACAACTGAATGTGCCGTTGGAGAAAATCCTTTGGAACGTGATTGCTCCTAAAGGC
>JBEBGH010000340.1:0-5818 GCA_040081565.1 Pirellulaceae bacterium | reverse complement strand
GGATACAGCAACCAGTTTTGATTTTCGTCGACGCGGTTTTCAATTTCCGCCCAGACTTCGAACCGGTTACCACGCAATGCCAAGTCCGGCTTTGCAAAAACAATCACGCCAGGAAACGTTTGCTTTGAGTTGATTCCGGGGATTTTCACGGAGACTTCCACGCGCTGCCCGTTCACAGAGTTTGGGCTGTGTTGTTCGATGCTTAGGTCGCCTTTGATCCGCAGCCGATCCATACGGACAATTTTTACAATTTTGTCACCCTCGTTGGCCCATTCTTTTGGCTCTTTGTCGACCGACATGACGAGGCCGTCAAACGGAGCGCGAATAATCCGACGCTCAATCGCGTCATTGGCAGCTTTTACTCGTACGCCTTCGACATCAATTTCAACTTTGGATAGTTGTTGTTCCATTCGTGCTTTGGATAGACCAGCATCTGCGATGGCCTTTTGAGCCCGCTTGGAACGAAGTTCGGTAGCAGTTGTGTTCTCGGTTTGATATAGTTTTTCATGGATCGCCAATTCCGCTTTGGCAAATTCCAAACGCGCAATTGCCTCTTCGATAGAGGAGGGATCATTGGCTTTGGTCTCCGCAATCTGTGCCTTGAAAGTAGCCTCCTCTAATCCTCGTTGTGACAGTCGATTATCCAAGGTCGCAACGATTTCATCTTTTTTGACCAATTGTCCTTCACGAACAAGTACCGTATCAACTTGGCCGCGTTCCTGAGCCGGGACGTCGACATCGTTAATCAATTGCGTAACCCAATAATCCTCGCTGGTGCTAGTTTCACCCGCGGAATTAGCCAAGCGTTTCTGAAACTCGGATTCTTGTGCACTGGATGGACCGGTGGTCACGAAAAAAATGAGGGCGATCGCGTGAAGTCCTTGGAGGAGCTTAAGCATGGGGTAAATCTCTACTGGGCGTTAGGTTCAAGTGGGGAAATCAAAGAGTTTGGTTTTCCCTTAATTCTAGCTGCTAGCCGTGTTCAGATTATCGACTTTTGCGGCAATAGAGATTGATTTGAAATAACTTTCCAGCGAATCCGGGACCGAAAAATCAGCTAGCAAATGCGGAAAAGGTACACGATTTTTCAGGTTATTTTCTTGAATTCAAGGTTCAAAGCCAACCGCTAAAACCAAAAGAGAACCGAAGTTTTCGTCGTTTCATAAAGTTCGTGCAGGAGCACATAACCGAGTGAACGTGTGCCGCATTCGATTTTGGCAGTAGCTTTCGTGCCAGAACGCAATAATTCCCTGGGGACTTGTTCGTTGGGGAAGTCGACTAGGACCCTCGCGGTGTTTTCTTGATCCTTGTGGACATCGAGGAGCGGATCAATCTTGACAATGCGCCCGCGAAATTGGCTGCCTGGATTGGATGCCAGTGTGAAGGCAACCGTGAGTGGCTCTTTCGATTCCTTTTGCGCTGCGATCAGGTGACCCATTCGTTTTTCGGGGACGAGCAATTCCAATTGCCAGTGAGTGTCAGGAGACACGATGGTCATTAGATTCTGGCCGACTCGGACTGGTCGTCCGAGCAGATTTCGACGAACCTGCCAATTGACGATGTTGCCACGGATTGGACTTTTAATTTCAAGCTTCTTGTAGTCATCCAGGCGTAAAGCGAGTTCTTTCTTCTTGAAATCTCGTTCCAGTTTGGCCTTGTCGAGTTGCGCGAGGATATCAAGTTCTTCCTCTTCGCTCAATTTGCTGGCCAAAGTGGACTGCCGATTCAGCTTTTCGATAATCTTGTCCAATTCACTGATTTCTCCTCGCAGTTTTTCGATTTCACGAGCAAGGTCATTGTTCGTCATCCGCGCCAGGACCGTACCCTCCTCGACAATCTGATTAAGATCATCGGGCACACAAATTTCGACAAACTTCCCGTCGACTTCTGCGAATATTTCCTGTTGTGTTTCGGCGATCATTTCGCCTGCGGTACCCAATGAAAACGGATAGGGCATTAAAACCATTGTCGCTACGAGTGCGAACGCTACGGCCATTGCCACCATGGTCTTCGGCAGTTGTGCACTGCGAAATGGCGTCGACAGCCAAGCGAGTTTCTTCCACAACGGCATCAGGAAGATGCTGTTATGCGCAAGGGCATTCGCCAGTGCGGCTTGAGCGTGCTCGCCTACCAATGTGGCACGGCTTTCGAGTTGGGAAGAAACTTGCGAGCCCGAAAGTTGCTCCAGGATCAACGCCGCGACGGGTTGTCGTTTCTTGTTTTCGATATCAGAGTCGTCAAACAGTGGCAAAATTCCCACGAATTTGGCATGGGCGGTGTCGACATAGGCATGCAATTGCGACTCAATTTGTGGCGCAAGTTTCGAATCGTCACCCGTAAACCAGAGCCTTTCGCGACTGCGGGAAACGGTTCCGGCAAGTTGAGCGAGGCGTTTGATTTGATCGGCGCGGCGTTCGATCGTATCCAAACCGCTAACGGCAACCACTTGGAAACGAGCCCCGTCTCTGATGGCCACGCTCAAGCGGTCACAACCGATAATCCGACGACCATCGTTGGCAATCGTAAACGCGGTCAATTGAGTATCAAGACTTTGGTGAACGGATCGCGAGAATTGATCCAGGTCTGACCACAGCTGTTGTTGTTCACGAAACGCACGCAGGCGTTTGTTTTTCAAATAATCACTGGCGATTTCGCACATCTGCGAGAGAAAGCGGAGATAGCCGCGTTGCGTGGCAGGGCCTCCGCCCGGCCGCTGGATGATCTCAACCAAGCCTACTGCGTGACCGTCCACCACCAAGGGACCAAATAGGAGCAGGAAGTTCGTCGGATTTCCCGCCTCTTCTTCATCGCCACCGCCGGAATTTGGCGGAACGATCGTTGGTTGGGCGCGCGAGAGAATTTGTTCCAGCAAGCGACTGTGTTTGATTTGGGCAGCGGTATCCGTTGCCAATGGGGTTAGCTTCAAGTTGATGTGATACAACAATCCAAGTGGTGACGAGTCGTCGTCCCGCGTCCAGATCACTCCGCCGACGCTGGCCAATGCGCTAGTCGTCTTGGTCAAGAATCCTTGATAAAAATCTTCTTCTGAGCAAGTTGACTTTGCGAGGTCGGAAATTTCTTGAACCAGCGTCCGAATATGATTCTTCGTTTGATCGACCAAATCTGGGTCCGGTTGATCCAGCGAACCGCGGGGCGTTGCGGCACGGTGCAGCGGGATTTCGTCGGTGCGAAATTTGGTTTGGTCGTGCGAAGATGCGGGGTCGATGCTCATGATGTTGCGACATTAACGAAGGCATAGGCGTGGGATGATGGCGGCGGGACTTTCGCGAAAAAGCGGAGTTTTGGCAACGCCGTTTTTTAGAGACTGGTTGGTTAATTTCGTCCAATCAGATAGCATGGGAACGTAAAATTCCAGCATCTTTGTAGAAGCCCAGCCTTCCATGCGAGTAATCATTAAGTCCGACGCCAATCAAGCTAGCTTAATGGCGGCTCAGATGATTGGGCGCTTGATTCGCCGGCGTCCGAATTGCGTGTTGGGATTGGCGACGGGCTCAACTCCCTTGGCCGTCTACACCGAATTGATTCGGATGCATGCGGACGAGGGCTTGGATTGGTCGCAAGTGACGACCTTTAACCTGGACGAATACGTCGGACTGCCGCCGACGCATCCGCAAAGTTATCGATATTTTATGGATGACAACCTGTTTCGGCATATCAATATCTTGCCGCAGAACACCAATGTTCCCGATGGGCGGGCGTTAGACTTCGAACGGCATTGTCGATCGTTTGAGGAACAGATCAAAGGGGCAGGGGGGATCGACCTTCAGTTGCTCGGGATTGGGGTCGATGGCCACATTGCCTTCAACGAGCCCGGATCGTCACTGGGCAGTCGCACGCGAATCAAGACACTGGCTCGGCAAACCGTTATCGACAATGCACGGTTTTTCGGCAGTGAAGCGGAAGTTCCCAAGATGGCCATCACCATGGGTGTTGGAACGATTCTGGATAGTCGCCAATGTTTGTTGCTGGCAACCGGTTTGCACAAAGCGGAAGCCATCGCGGCGACCATTGAAGGGCCGGTTACATCGCAAGTTACGGCCTCGGCTTTGCAATTGCATTGCGACGTGGTCGCGATTCTCGATGAAGATGCGGCATCGTTACTGCGCCGCCGGGATTACTACATTCAAGTGGAACAGGTTCAACATGAAATCGAGCAACAGCAACTGAAACGCGAGAGCCAGGTTTCCCTTTAAGTGCAGATTTCAGGGTGGGTTAATATAGAGGCCTGACTGGATAAGTTTACGACGGATGAAGCGGCTCGAAGCGGGAACTTAGTACGGCATACAGCAAGTAAGCAGAAACGACTAACATGCGACTGATTGGATCAATTTCAAATTCTCAAGAGGCGGAGTCATTTTCCGCTTGGTTAACCGCTGAGGGTTTTGAGAATCATATTGAACACGAGGGGAACGAATTTCAAATCTGGATCAAGGAAGAAGACCGCGTTGACGCGGCTCGCCAGGGCTTGGCCGCGTTTCGCGAAAACCCTTTGGACAAGAAATACTCGGACGCAAAACGCCGAGCAGCAGAAATCGTCCGTGAAAAGCAACTGTATCAGCGACGTTTTGAAAAAAATGTGCAGTCCGGTCGAGTTGCGGCACCCTCGTCTGTGGGCAAGGCTCCGTTAACGATCACATTGCTGATGATTAGTCTCGTGGTGGCCTTGTTTACTTCGTTCGGCGAAGACCAGAAAAGTATTTGGTTTCAAACGCTGGCGTTTTGTCATATCCCACCGGACGAACTCCAGGCGATTGGAAAGAACTCCGCGCCTTCATTGGAGTCCCTGAAATTTTGGTCGCTTCGCCAGGGCGAGCTTTGGCGGTTAATTACGCCGATCTTCATTCATTTCGGAACCGTGCATCTCATCTTCAATATGATCTGGCTCATTCAATTGGGTCGGGTTATTGAGATTCGCTTTGGTTCGCTTTGGCTATTGGCTTTAGCGTTTTCTGCTGCAGCGATTGGGAATTTCGTCCAGTGTTTGGTACCAGAAGGATGGGACGGGGTTGCGTTTGGCGTTCTGGCGGGCAATGGTTTAGTCGCATTGGGTGGTATGTCAGGGGTTGTCTACGCGCTGTTTGGTTTCGTCTGGATTCGATCCGTAATCGATCCGTTGAATCGTTTTCAGGTACACACGTCAACCGTCGTCATCATGGTGGGCTGGCTGTTTTTTTGCATGTTGCCGCAATCGGAAAATGTCATCGGTTTCAGCGTTGCAAACTGGGCGCATGCCTTGGGGTTGGTGGTGGGAATGGCCGCCGCTTGGCTCGGTTGGATTGTCAGCAAACGCCGCCCAGCGTGATTAGATTCCGATGTCTGAGATGTTGGATTGCTATTTCCGCTCGACTTTGGCAGGTGTCTGGTCGTTGTCTCCGACACGGGGAATATCTCGGTCAATCAATTCCCAACCGAACGGTGTGCGGGGTCGAATAAACAGATTCAAAAAAGTGGCGATTGCCGGAATCTGGCCGTTGATCCGTCGATTGGCAAATTCAATGTGTCGGCTGACAGGATTAGGGACCTCATCGTAGTTCGGGGCGAAGATATGGATCGAGCGCGGCAACAAATCTTCCTCTGCGATAACCAGTTGAATCTTTTGATAATCTTGGGCGTCGGAAATCCGTTTCGGATAGATCTCTAACCAATACTCATTTTTAACTCCTTGCGGAGTGATGACTTTGATCCAATAGCGCTCGAGCAATACTTCCTTCTTGGCGCCAAAGACGAACGGCAGTGGGCTATTGACCAAGCCTTCGCCGCGAAATTCAGCTGGAATTTTGGTTTCATAGAGTCGTGT
>JBEBGH010000339.1:0-5822 GCA_040081565.1 Pirellulaceae bacterium | reverse complement strand
ACAATAGAAGACGCGTTTTCCCCTCGCGGCGGATGACCACCCCTTCGTAGCCTCGAAACAGCCCCGACCGCACTCGCACACGTTGACCAGCAACCAAGCGAGCTTCAGGAGTCAACGGTGTCCCGCTACCGATCGCCTCGCGAATTTGACGGAGATCGACGACCAAATCCTCGGGGTTGGTGATTTCATTGCACCGAGAAATACAATTCGTCGTCATCGCCTGGTGGCGTTCGACTTCGCTGGCGTACAGGAAGACATAATTCGGAAACAGAGGAACATACGAAGTCCGCAGACGTCCGTTCGGCGAGCGAAAACGCTTGGTGATGATCGGCGAATAAAAGCCGATAGCCATCGATCGCAATTTCCGCATCAGTTCCTTTTCCCGCCGCGACAGCGTATAAAGGCAAAACCAATGCTTCGACTCTCCCGGAGATTCCTCAACCAACTGGAGCAAGTCCGGTGGGAATAGATCGTCCTCTTGTTTGAGAATAGGCATACGTCAGCTTTTTGACTCTGTCTGCCAAGGGTTCGTCCAATCACTCCACTGTGACAGGTAACGCTTGTAGACCGGAAACTTCTCTTCGTTCTTTTCGAGCCACGCGCGAGTCGATTCAATCAATTCTTGTTCTCGCTCCAGTGTGAGTTGCCCTTGTAGCACGGCAGAACGCAAAAAAACAAAATACGTGTCCAGCACATCGCAACGACAGTAGTCGTTGATCTCGCGAACTTTTCCCTTCTGATACATGTCCTGCACCATATGACCCGCCACGCCCATCTTGCCGGGTTTGCCCAGCAGGTTGGCGATCAAATTCAGGCCACCGCTCATTCGCGATGCGCCAAAGTTTGTGAGCAATTCCTGCAAATCCAGGTGAGCGTTTACGTTGTAGCGGTTGCGATACTGATCCCACGACTTCAGTTGCACACTGAACCAATCGGGAACGCTGATTCCATATCGAAAGGCCGCCAATTCCAGCAACGGGATATCAAACGAACGGCCGTTGAACGACACCAACGTCGGCTTGCCATACGCCGACCACCCACGCCAAAACATCTCGGTAATCATGTGCGGGCGATACTCGGGATCATCAAGCGTCACGAGATCGATCAGTTCAAAATCCGCATCGACTTTTGCGATCGCAATCGAAATTGGAATTTGAAACGTGTAAGGGATAAACTCCGTCTCATATTTTTCCAACAGCTCGGTTCGGTAGCGATCGATGGCCTCGAGCGGCTCCAGTTCTTCTCCCGGATATCGAATCTGTGCAATTAACTCCCCATCGGCAATGCTCTCCGCATCGAACACCAGATAGCGAACTTTTTTAGAAGCCATGAGCGCGATGTTTCAAGGAAAGTAATGAATGAACAGCTAATTTTTTTCGGAAGACTCGACCAATTGTGGCACAAACTACCGAAAGTTTCGAGGGTCTATCACAAACAGGACTTTGCCCCGTTGGATGAAGATCGCGAATCAACCACAATGGTCCAAAACTATTTCAGCTCACCCCGCAAGACAAAGACAAAACATGAATGCCGAACGACTCCTGGAGCGATTCCTGCAATACGTTCAAATCGACACAACTGCTGTTGACTCGACCGACAAATATCCCAGTAGCCCAGGTCAAATCGAGTTGGGCCAACTCGTGGTTCGTCAGCTTCGCCAAATGGGACTCACCGATGTGACGCAAGACGTATACGGTATCGTCCAGGCAACGATTCCCGCCAACGGTCGCCCCGATGCTCCGGTCGTCGCCTTCAATGCCCACTTCGATACGTCTCCCGAAACCAGTGGCAAGAATGTGCGTCCTCAAGTCATTCGGAACTTCAACGGCCAGGATATTCCTCTCCACGGCGATCCCACAAAAACAATCGCAGCCGCAACCTGTGCGGAATTGCCGGCAGCGAAAGGGCAAACGATCATCACTACCGACGGCACGACTCTGCTTGGTGGCGACGACAAGGCGGGCATCGCGATCATGATGGAAATGGCGGCAACCCTCGTCGAATCAAAACCGTTTCCTCACGGCCCCGTCCGGTTACTGTTTACCTGTGACGAAGAAATTGGCCGCGGCGTCGCGCACGTCGATGTGCCAAAGGTAGCCGCTCATGTTTGTTACACTTTCGATGGCGGCGGAATCGACATGATCGACAACGAAACTTTTTCGGCGGACCTCGCCATTGTGACCGTTCAGGGCGTCAACATTCATCCATCGATTGGCAAGGGCAAAATGATCAATGCCGTCCGCGGGGCAGGGGAGTTCCTTAGTCGCTTGCCTCGTGCTCTGGCCCCCGAACAAACTGAAGGACGCGAGGGCTTCCTGCATCCCTACACCATTGAGGGTGGAGTCGCCCAAACCACGGTGCGAATTCTGTTGCGAGATTTCGACACGTCATTCCTAAAATCACATGCGGACGTGATTCGCCGCGCTGCTGCCGAGACCGAATCAGAATTTCCGGGACTCAAGATCGACGTCAAAATCCAAAAACAATATCGCAACATGGCCGAGGGACTGACCAAGGAACCCCGAGCCGTCCAATTGGCAGTCGAAGCCCACACGCGATTGGGCCGCAAACCTCAACTGTCGATTATTCGCGGTGGAACGGATGGCAGCCAATTGACAGAAAAAGGGCTTCCCACTCCGAACCTTTCGTCGGGTCAGCACAATATTCATTCGCCACTAGAGTGGGCTTCGCTAGACGAAATGGCTGCAGCTTGCCAAGTCGGCCTGGAGATCGTCCGCCGATGGGGCGAAGAATAGTCGAAACGCCATCGGCCGCTAGCAAAATCGGGCTCGAACAATCTAGCCACTCTTGGTCTGCCTCGATACAATCCGCGCTGCGCCGAGATCCTTCGTGCGCAGATGGTGAAACAAGGAAGTTTCCAGGATTTCTAACATGCCTCGCCGAAAACCAGCAGACGCTCCCGAAACCAAAGAGCCAAACGTCGAAAACGCGATCAAGCAAGCCTCGCGACGCAAACGCGAGCGATCCCCAAAACGCGGTGGAAGCTGGCCGCGGCGGCTAGGCATTTTATTCATCCTCTTCTTGGTCGTGCTGTTCTTCCTGCCGAACCTCATCGGCTGGACACCGCTGAAACAAATGGCGATCGACTACGGTTTGAAGGATCTCCAAGGGCGCGTCACGGTTGACTCTCTTTCGCTTGGATGGCTGCAGCCCATTCAAATGGGCGGCGTGAAACTCGTCGATGCCAATGGACAACCAATGGTCCAAATCGATTCCATCAAGTCATCGAATCGACTCTTTCAATTCTTGACCAGCCGCGACTACGGGACGATTGACATTGTTCATCCACAGATTTCGCTTGTGACACGCGAGGGGGGAAGCAATTTCGAAGATGCCATTCGTAAATACATGGAACAACCTCAGCCGGAGCAACCAGAGTCGCCGCTCCCGCCGCTCGTAGTCAATATTTCCGATGCCAAGATTTCGGTGGCGTCGCAAACGGACGCCAGCCCTTGGCTGCTCGACAAACTCAATGCCAAATTAGTGGTGGGCCAACAGGCGGCGATCGTCGCTGAAGTGACCACGAATGTGGCGCGCGCCGAACAGTTCGGCTCCCTGACTGCACAGCTGCTGCTTGATGACAAAAAGAAATCGATCGTCGCCGATAACGGAATCTTACAAATCCAATTCGATCAGGCGTCTCTTGGTTGCCTGTCGCCATTGCTCGAGCGCGTTCTCGGCCCCGTCCAGTTGGAGGGCAATCTGGCCGGACAATTGTCGACCCAATTCGCGCGGGGCGGCAGCGCCTTCGACGTTTCCTTCAAGAACGCGAATGTTACCAACCTATTAGTGTCTTGCCCGAAATACCTGGGGACCGATGTTGTACGTCTGGCCAAGGTGAATGCCAATGGCGAGATTCTCAACGACGCGACAGGCGTCACCGCACGAAAACTGGACATCGAAAGCGAAGTTGGAAATCTCTCGACCGATGGACACCTGGATTGGCAACAGTTTCAAAAACTAACCGAACATGGACAACTCATCGAGTCGACTTTCCAACTGGATGGGCGGATCGATCTGGCCCGCGTCGTGCAGTTATTGCCGAAGACTTTGAAGCTCTACGATGATCTTCAAATTGAATCGGGCAATGTTACCTGCCAGGTCAACAGCCGACCGGAAAACGGCGCGGGACGTTTGGTTGTTAATGTCGATACGGCCAATCTGGTTGCGGTTCGTGGGGGACAGCGGCTAGCCTGGCAACAACCACTCCGACTTGTCTCCACCATCACGCAACGTCGCGGTCAGTGGGAGCTGGATGAGGTCAAGTGCGAATCCGACTTCGTCAATTTGACCGGAAACGCGACTGCGCGCAGCGGTAAGTTTCAAGCCAACGGCGACCTTTCGATTTTGATGCAACGCCTCGGCCAGTTTATTGACGTTCGCGGCTGGGGCATTCAAGGTAAACTCGACGGCAACTTCGGTTGGCAAGTCGCCGCGGCAGAAGTCGCCACGCCAAACTTGTCGCTCCTCAACCAACCGCTCCAGTTCGGTGGCAAATTCAATATTCAGGAACCGTTGTTCGCGCTCCCCGGAATGAAACCGTGGCGAGAGTCTTCGGTTGTTGTCGAGCTCCGCGGCAATGGAACGGCGTTGCCTAATGGCTCAGCCGCAATTCAAAACGGGATCGCCGACATCACCATCGGGAATGAAAAACTCACGGCCGAATTGAGTGAACCCATCGCCGACTTGCTCAAGCAATCGAGTTGGAAAGCCAATTGCAGGATGAGTGGCGGCGTCGCCAAATGGCTGGCGCATGCGGGAACCTTCGTCGACCTCAGCTTCCTCAATACAGACGGTCAAGCAGCTGTGACCACGACGGCGCTAATGGACGCGGACCAAATTCTTCTCTCTGATCTGAAGTACCAAATTCGCGAATGGAAGTTCGATGGCTACGGAATGACGATCCGCGAACCTGAGGTCACCGGCGACGGAACGCTGCGGTACGATCTCAAAACCGGACAGGTGCTTGTTCCCGAGATCACGCTGGTTTGTTCCAGCGTCGCTGCACGTGGAGACCAAATTACATTGGACGTCGCCAAACATCTGGATGTCCGAGGCGACGTGGCCTTTCGAGCCGACACGCACCGAGTGCTGGATTGGTTCGGAATGTTCCCCAGCGCCGACAACGTACATTTCTTCGGTGGCGTTGATGGAATGATGAAGATCACCTCGAGCCCGCAAGCCATCGGCTGTCAACTCAGCGGCAAGATCGCCGACTTTATCGCAGCCCAACAGGTTGCTGGTGGAAAGGGCGAATGGAACGAGTTGCTCCGCGAACCAGTAGTTACCTTCCAGACCAATGCCGCGATCAATCAGGATTTTTCTCGCCTCGATTTCGCTGGCCTGGAAGCCAATGCGGCTTCCTTGAAACTGAAGGCCGACGGGTCGTTGGCCGATCTATCGGGCACCATGTTGGCAGACGTAAGCGGACAATGGAGTCCGGACTGGCAGCAGATTCAAAAACTATTGGACGCGTACACTTACAAAATGGTGCAGCTTGCCGGACGGCAAGACCAATCGTTTGCAGTCAAAGGCCCTTTGCTAAGCGCCGACCCCCGCGCCGCTTGGCCTCCTCGCGATCTGCAAATCGTTTCGCAAGTCGGCTGGCAACAAGGGGTCGTCGCTCTGCTACCTGTCGGGGCCGCCGAAGTTACAGCTTCAGTCGCCAACGGTGTGGCCAAGCTCGATACGGGCGTCATCCCGTTTTCCCAAGGCCAAGTCCAATTCGCGCCAACATTGAATTTGTATGAGCCCCAACAAGTTATCAACCTGCCCGCTGGACCGGTCGCGACCAACATTTC
>JBEBGH010000338.1:0-5824 GCA_040081565.1 Pirellulaceae bacterium | reverse complement strand
GATCGACATCGACGACGAAGGCAATATTTCGGGCTTGTTCTAAACTTTTTCGCTCGTTAACGCCGTTGGCTCTGTTGTTCGCCGATTTGATCGATTTCGATCGAAACCAATTGGTCCAAGACCGAATCAATGGTTGGCCGTCGCAGCGGGTTCTTTGAGAGCATACGGTTAATCAGCGAGGCCAATGGCTCAGGGCAAACCCGAGAGACTTTCAAAAGGTCAGGAGGCAACAGACTTTTTTGTTGCCGCTCCACTTCTTCGACCGTTCTACCACAAGTCGGCCAAGTCCCGGAGAACAGGAAAAACATCAAGGTGCCAAAACTGAATACGTCTGCTGCTGGTTGGGCGCGATAGTCCTTGAAAAACGCCTCGGGAGCACGGGTGAAAACATCGCCGACGGATTCCTTTGGCAACCAGCACCGCTGGTCAAACCGATGGGTGTTACTCCAGCCATGCACGGTCACCTTGCCGTTCGCATCAACGACAATCTTGTCCGGTTTCAAGCCCAAGTGCGTGATTGACTTGTGGTGCGCCCCGTTCAGTACTTCCGCGATTTGCCGCGCGATCCATAAAGTTTTTGATAAATGCCAATCGCAAAGGCATTTCGCCAATTGCAGAAGGGATTGGCCGGGAATCAGCGGCTCCACAATAAAAAAAGGAAATCGATCGAGTTCGGCATCGAGAATCGGAGCAACCCCTGAATGCTGCCATAACTCGTGCATCATGACCCGGCGAGCCAAGCGATCGATGGCTTGCCAATGACGCTCGTCCGAGAGGCCTTTGGTTACGGCCTTGAGCGAATAGTCGTTGCGCGGCGCTTTGTTCGCACCAAAGGGTTGCACGAGATAGACCGTATGCCAACGGCCTTGGCCCCGTTTTGATTCGACCCGCCAACAGCCAAATCTAAGATTGGCGGTCGGGAGCACCACGGGGCCGACACCGTGTTGAGAATTAGCAATGAAATCGGTGGACATGTTGACTGCTTATCGCGAAAGATGATGTGGATAGTTTTTCTGTCCGCGGTCCTTCGCGAATCGCCGAGAGCCAATTGAGTACCCCTCGAATTGTCCGGCATGGCATATTCAATCGGAAGACTTTAACAGTCTGGATGAATGACCCCTACGGAATGACGGAAGTGCAAATTGGTAACGCGAAATCGCTTTGTAAAAATTTCCTAAAGAGTTGACGAAGGTCGGGTTGAATGAGCCGTAACACTTGAACCAATCCAATTTGGTTGTGCCGATAATGACGGCTCGAAGACCTCGCTTTTTGTGGGGAATAGGGATTGCTGCCCTCGTTCGACTATCCCGTCGAAAAGACTTTCGACTTGGAAGGTTGTCTTACCGCGAAATTACGGGTTTCCGAGGCCGGTTTCGCTGAAAAAGGCCGCAAATTCGGCCTATGGGAGTTTGGGAAATTTCGCTATTGTCCGGACGAAATACCCGAGGGACTCGTCCAGCAACTCAGCCCTCACCCTAAACAACACAAGGATTGTGTTGAACAAAACCATCCGAACGGAGTCGGAGCTCATGCCCAAGAATCCTCTTTCGTGGCTTTCCCTGCCAGCCCTGCTCACCATCATGGCCTACATTGGATGTCAGCCCAAGGACATTCAGCGAATTCAACAGGAAATCACCCGCCAAGCCTGGCAACAAATGCAACAACAGGCGCAGAACGGGCTTGCAGATCCTCGTTTGAACAACACATTCGGCAACGGTTCGAATACTGGCGGCGTTGCACCGATTTATCCGCCGACGTCGCAAACCAACCCACAAGCGGGTTATTACACCAACGCGCCGTACTCGACCGCGCCCACGATTCCGAATAGTTACAATCCCGGCTACCAACCCAGTTACGTACCCGCCGGCTACGCGCCCGCGCCAACCTCCGGCTGGGATCAGCCTGTCGGCAATTTTTCTGGTTATCAAACACCCGGGAATCAAAACACGACGTCCGCAATGCGACCAATTGTTCGCGAAGTTCCCTTTGATGACCGAAGTTTGATCATCGGTACCTTCAACATCCAAACTTTTGGTCGAGCGAAACTCTCGAACCCCAGCGTGATGCAAGTCATCGTCGAAATGATCCGCCGTTTTGATTTGATAGCCATTCAAGAACTTCGTTCAACAGAGCAAATCATCATTCCAAAATTGGTGGAGATGCTGAATGCCAACGGTTTGAAGTTCGGTTACTACGTTGGCGAACGCCAAGGCTACACCGATAGCAAAGAACAATACGTCTACATTTTCGATACGACGAAACTGCAACTGTTATCCGAGCCTTTCATCGCTCCGACACAGACTCCAATGCACCGCGCTCCTTTAGTGGCTCATTTTCAAGCAACACAGGTGCCTGACGGTCAGGCGTTCACATTTGCCCTGTTGAACGTGCATACAGACCCTGACGAGGTCACCCAGAAGAGTTCGAAGCGAAATGAACTCTTGACCTTGAAACAGGCAATCGACAACAGCAAAGCCGCCATTTCAAACGAAGACGACTTCATTATTTTGGGCGACTTCAATGCACCCACGGATTACATGTCGAAGTTTTTTCCGTGGTTTGCCAGTCCGATCTATGTGGTCAAAGATGATTGGGTAACCAATGTGCGCGAAAACAAGAACTACGATAACATCGTGTTCGACGCGCGATACACTACCGAGTACGACGGTCGCTGCGGAGTTTTTAACTTCAAGCGGGAATACCAACTCCTAGAACAAGACGCCTTGCAGGTGTCCGATCATTTTCCGATTTGGGCAACGTTTTCGATTTTCGAAGGCGGCAACCCAAGTCTGGTTGCACGCCAGCAGCCATTCAACCAGCCTCGTTAATCGAACTAGCTGAACAACTCGGTAATCGGTTTTGCACCGTTGGCGATCTTAATCGGCCGCCCGCTCGTGCTCGTAAATGTCGTATCGAGATTGATTCCTAACGACTTGCAGATCGTGGCCATCAGATTTTCCGAGGTGTACGAGGCGCCTTCGACGGAAGTACCATCTTCGTTGGTCTTGCCCACTGCGATTCCCGGTTTCAGACCTGCACCACCAACCACCACGCTCCAACTGCGAGCCCAGTGATCGCGACCGGTTTGTCCGTTGATACGCGGGGTTCGACCGAACTCGCCCATCCAGATGATAGCCGTATCCTCCAGCAACCCGCGTTGCGACAAGTCCTCGACTAAAGCACTCATTGCCCGGTCCATGTTCGGCAACATGTTGTTTTGAAGCGTTGGGAAAATGTTTTGATGATTGTCCCAACCACCCATATCAACCTCGACAAACGGCACGCCTGTCTCAATCAAACGGCGGGCCATCAAACAACCGCGACCGAAGTTATTGTTTCCATAACGCTCGCGAATCTCAGTTGATTCCCGATCGGCCTTAAACGCATCCATTTGCTTGCTGGTTAACAAGTTCAAGGTCTTTTGAATTACCTTCGCATGTTCGGCAGCCGCTGGTCCGCGATTTTCCTTGATGAATCGGCTTTCAAGGACCTTCAGCGCTTGAACCCGCTCGGTCAAACGTCCTGGTTCGACACCCATGTCGAGGTTTTGAACATTGCCGTTACTGTCAACAACAAACGGTGCCCAAGCCATGCCGAGGAACCCGGGGCCTTCGCTCGCGCCGCCGATGGAAATAAAGGGCGGAATTTCCAGATCACGACGGCTGTCATGCAATTGCTGCGATACGACTGAGCCATAGCTCGGATATTCGATGTTGGGCTGAGGCACAAATCCTGTGTGCATGTAATAGCGACCGCGCATGTGATCGGCCTCGCGCGTACTCATGTTGCGCACGATGGAGAGTTTGTCCATTTGCTGTGCGATCATGGGGAGGTGTTCGCTGATCTCCACATCACCCTTGGTCTTAATCGGCTTAAACGGTCCGCCCGTCGCCGCGCCTGGTTTCAAATCCCACAGGTCGATGGTCGATGGTCCGCCGCCCATCCACAGCAAAATGGCAGCCTTGCCGCGCCGTTTCAATTCCGCCGCTTGAGCCTGTAATGCACCACCGAGCGCCAACGAACTACCGACCAAGGCCGAAGCACCTGCCATGTGTGACATAAAATGCCGGCGACTCATACCACGAGGAGTCGCCATTGGATTGAAAAAGTTCATCGTTGGAATTCTCCACTCAGTTTCTTAGTGCACAAAAATAAACTCATTTGAATTCAAAATCACCCACCACAGGTCCTTTAATGCCTCGACGCGGTCGCCTTTACGACTTTCGAGCAAGGCCTGCGCGACTTTCGATTCCTCTCGCGTTGGTTGACGGCCAAGTCCAGAGACGAACAAGAATCGCACCGACTCCGTCCCGTTTTTAGCCATCGCGTATTCGATCAGCGTTCCAGCGCCTGCCGTCGCCGTTCGAGTCATCTCGCCATTGAACATCATCAGGACTTGAGGGATCGTCCCATTAAAGGTCGTACTTTCCCCGCCATCATCGGTACCAAACGTGGTTGTGAATTGCCGGAGCCAGCGATTGCGTCGAGCTTCCTGTTCCTCAAAACTTAAATCCGTTGCCGCGCTACCAGTCAAAACGAGCATCGACTCATAAAGTTGCTCGGCACTCATTTGGCGAAGATAAAAGTGGGAAAATTTTGGTTGTTGCCCCAACGCCGGATCGTCCAGTTGATTCGAGGTGTTGCAGGCCGACGTAAGCGAATAAGGACGAGACATCACGACCCAAGTCATCAATTGTCGCAAGTCGTAACCTGATTTGACGAATTCCTCGGCCAGGTATTCAAGCAACTCCGGGTGGCTGGCAATGTTGTGTGGCCCCAAATCGTCAATCGGTTTGGTGAAGCCATAACCCAGGAAATGAGCCCAAACGCGATTCACAATCGCTTTCGCAAAATATGGCGAGCCAATGATGCGTTTGGATAATTCATCGCGACGGTTGACCACGTTGACATAACCGCTCTTGGGGATCTCGCTTCCGTCAACAAACACCGGATAAGCGACCTTTAACAAGCCGTTTCGCAACTCGAAAAACAAATCGGCTTCCTCGATGTTGCCGCTTTCTCCGCTGTAGTCCTGGTCCGCCAAAATGGGAGAGTCAGCATCTGTTCGCCCGCGAAAGGCTCGGGCCTGTCGAAAGAAAGCGTTCATCTCCCAATACTTTTGCTGCTTCCAGTCGTTGAACGGGTGGTTGTGGCATTGCGTGCATTGCACTTGCAGGCCGAGGAAGATTTGACTGGTTGCCGCGGTGGCTTGAGCGGCATTGTCTGCATTCACTTTATCAATCAGGAAATTTGTCGCGCCATTGAATTCGCTAGAGCCCGGCTGAGTAGTTCCAGTGGCCGTGATGAGTTCGCGCACAAATTGATCGTACGGTTTTCCACGAGCAAAACTATCGCGAAGATATTTTTGCATGCCGTCGCGACTGATCATCGAGTTGTTGTCGTTGCCGCCCGTTCGACCAATCAGCAAATTTGACCAAACCGATGTCCAGTTTCGAGCAAACTCTTCGGTGTACTTATCTGAATAGATGAGACTATCGACCAGAGTCTTTTTTCGCGAATCAGATTTGTCATTGACATAGGAAGTCAATTCGTCGAACGTCGGGATACGACCGAGCAGGTCCAAAAAAACGCGACGACACCATTCTTCGTCACTGGCAGCGTCGCTGGGCTTTACGGAATGAGCTTCCCAAACCTGAGCAATGCTTTCATCAATCTTTGCCAAGATTCCGGAATTGGCTGAGGAAGATTTTTCTTGAGCGTGCACGGTCAATGCCGCAGCACTCCAAATCAGCACAACTCCACAGACAATTAACAGTCGACGAGCACACTTCATCCGATGAGCCTCTCTTCGGCGCGCGAAAAA
>JBEBGH010000337.1:0-5862 GCA_040081565.1 Pirellulaceae bacterium | reverse complement strand
CGTCGACGGATCGAAAGATAATGCTCGCTCATTTCGAGCGACTCATGGCCCTGACCACATGACCGTCAGCGACTTAGTATCCGTTCCCCTAAAGTGCAGAGCTCAACCGAATCAATGGAATTCGGCAGACTCTTACATTAAAGGTGCACAAGCAATATGTGTCGAACAACCGCCCGAACCAGTTGAACTAATCACTTGATATCCACAATTGACGTTTGGAAAATTCGGACTAGGAACTTCGGTACAGTTACTCATTGTTGGGACTGTGTCCAGTGTATAGAAACACCAATACCACGGCACAGAAACATTTACGGTGGGGCAACCCAACTGGCGGTGTCCGTCAATTAATACGTTTGGACACGTATTGGGCGCAAGGTAATGCGTGCACCACGCACCACTTGCAGTCGTTTCTTGAATAGACTTCGGCATTTCCTTGACCGAAAACAATACAGAAACCAAAAAGAATATTGCGGACAGAACAACAAGCGATTTCATTTTGACCTCCAAGACATAGAGTATGGAATCATAGTTCGAATTTAAAAAAATGGGGCGCAAGAAATGTGTGTCCAACAGCCTCCTGGTGCACCAACATCAATGGGCTGTTTTCCACCCGTCGTAAATAACCCTATCGGTGCAGGGGCAGGTGTTAACGCACAGTCTGAAAATGTTGGAATCGTGTCCATCGTAAAAAAACAGCTTGTGCTTGTAACAGTTACGGGTACCGCCCCGCATCCTACCAAGACAGGAAGGCCTGCAGCATTCAATGGGTTCGGGCAAGTACCTGGGACCTGACGAGTCGTACACCAAACTCCACCAGTAACATCAGACATTTGATCAATCGGTATTGGTGTCGCACCTCGCAAACCAACAACTGCCGAAATAAAGACAAAAGCAAGCAATTTCAAATGTTGCACGGCTCGTTCCTTTTATGAAAGCAAAAGCTAAAAAAGTAGCAGCGTAAAAGGTTCTCTATTTGAGGATTTTTTGAATTCGATTTCAACGTAACAACAAAAAAATCTAAAAGCAATAAGAAATTTTGGAATAGCCCAAAAACATTTTTCGGCTTATGAAAAAGCCCGCTAATTGCGTACCTTTCCTTGCAAAACACTTGGCATGCGTTCTATAAGTTCCGTTCTTAAGACACTCGAAACGTTGTAGCCAACGCAAACACATTACTTTTTCCCCATTTCAGCCTTTTTGAAATCGCCGGCTGTGACGATGACCAGCTTTTTGGAGTTGAGCAATTTTTGCAGCGCTGCGTTCACCGATTCGGTTGTGAGAGCCTGCATGTTCTTTTGTCGGCGAGTTAGAAAAGTCTCGTCACGGCCAACTTCCTGATAGCCGTGTAACGTTGCCGTCAACGATTCGACATCGCTCAAATTCTCGGTCAGCATTTTCAAATAACTGGTCCGCGCATCATTGAGTTCTTCCTCGGTAACGCCCGTCGCCAAGGCTTGATCAAAAACCTCGTCGATCGACTTCACTAGCTTGTCGCGGTTGGACGGATTCGTGATGGCAAAGGTCATGAAGTATGCCGAGCGATCGAGGGCCTCCGCCGAGAACTGGCAGCCGACGGCATACGATAGACCTTGTTCCTCGCGGATTCGCACGGCGAGGCGGCTGGCCAATGATCCGCCGCCCAGAATATTGCAGGCAATGTACAAAGCCTCCCAGTCCGAATCGTCGGACTGAATCGCGAGGTTGGTGCCGGCAAGGTAAATCGAATTTTCCTTGTCGGGAGTCTCCAAGACGATCGACTCGGGCTTGACATCGACAAAGGGCGTTGCGATTCGTGCGTAGGGTTCCGAGGAAGTCCAACCGGCGAGCGCTTCGGTCAAATTTTCGATAGCCAAGTCTTTGTCGAAAGAACCGACGACGGTCAACTCGCCGTTCGAGGCCGAAAGAAATTTTTTGTATAGGTTTCGAATGTCATCGACCGTAACCATTTCCAGCCGTTGCAGGTTCTCCTCGATCGTGGGCACGTAATGCAGACTGTCGGCGGGGAAGGGGGAGAGTCGCCGCGCGAGTTCCGACTGGGCCAGGTATTCAGGGTCGGATTTCAGCGACTCAATCTCGCTCCGCAGCTCTGATTTCAGAAGGGAAAATTCTTCGTCTGGGAATGTCGGATGGCGAATGACTTCCGCGAGAACTTCGAGAGCCTCCTCGAATTGGTTTTTGCGACCGCTGAGCGTAAAGGTAACTTCGCCGGGCTCGCTGTCAACAGACAATTCGGCCTTGAGCTCGGTCAACACGTCGGCGAGTTCCGCCTCCGAATAACGATCAGTGCCCAATTGAAACGCCGCGCCGAGCAGTTCGCAAGCTTTTTGTAAACGCGGTTCTTTTAAGGTCGCTTCCGAACCGAATCGTAACGTGAGTTTGAGGTGAAATTTCTCCCCGCGAACTTGTTTTGGCAACAACGCATACTTGATGCCGCCCGGGAGTTGGCCGCGCACAATGCGGGCGGCAATGTTTGCTGGAGTCGGCTCAAAGGACTCGCCGGCCGTCATCGCCGCACGCCCGCGATAATCCTGCAACAGTGCCTCAAGGTCGGGACGCTCAGGGACGGCCACCCGGTTTGGCTTTTCCGTCGGGACAAAAAAGGCGGTCGTTCGATTGCTTGACTGAAAATACGTTTGCGCCACGCGCAAGACATCGGCCAATTTCACTTGCTCAAGACGATCGCGATGCACAAAGAACATGCGCCAGTCGCCGTACGCCGCCCAATCGCTCAATTGTTGCGAGAGCTGCGCCGTGTCGGTTTGAGCCTCCTCGTAGAGATTCGCAAGTTCTTTCACCGAGCGGGCGATATCTTCCTCCGTTAGCCCCGCATCGGTAACGCTTTCTATCGACTCGATCAAAGCCAGTCGTGTCGCTTCGAGATCGGTTCCCGGTTCGGCTTTCGCAAAACAAGTGAACATGCCCGGATCGAAACCGGCCATCACCATGGTGTAGGTCGATGTTGCCTTCTTGGTTTTCACAAGATCCTGATAGAGCAACCCACGGGGTTCGTCGCCCAAGACTTGCTCCAGGATTTCCAGCGCGGCATAGTCGGCATGTGAAGCCGACGGTATGTGAAAACCCGCCGCCACCACAGGAACGTCGCCCACACGATTGAGGTAGACGACCCGCTCGCCATCTTGAGTCGGTTCCGAGGTGTAGGTCGGTTCGAGGGGAATCTTGGGAACAGGCAGCGCGCCGAAGTGTTTGGCGGCAGCGGCGATCGCCTGGTCAACGGCAAAGTTCCCAGCGACAAACAGGATAACGTTATCGGGCCGATAATATTTTTCGTAAAAGGCCCGCAGCCGATGAATCGGCACGCGTTCAATGTCAGCGCGATTGCCGATCACACTCTTGCCGTAGTTATGCCACTCGTAGGCATTGGCCATAAGCCGCTGAAACAAAATTGCTTCGGGTGAATTTTCGCCTTGTTCGAACTCGCTGCGGACAACGGTCATTTCCGAAACCAGGTCTTCGCCGCGGATGAAACAGTTCACCAGCCGGTCGGCCTCCATCGCAATCGTCCATTCCAGATTCTCCGCCGAGGCCGGCAAGGTTTCATAGTAGTTCGTGCGGTCATAGTCCGTCGCGCCGTTCGTATCGAGTGCCCCTCGCTGTTTGAGTTCCTTGTCGATGTCGGGATGGGCCGGAGTACCCTTGAACAGCATGTGTTCCAGCAAATGTGCCATGCCCGTTTCGCCATAGCCTTCATGACGCGAGCCGACGAGAACCGTCATGTTTACGGTCAGACTGCTGGCCGCCGAGTCTGGAATCAAGACGACTCGGCAACCGTTGGCCAACCGGTATTCGCTGACACCTTCCACCTCCGCGACTTTTTCTGGAATGTTCTCTTGCGCAAGAGCGAATGCCGGAATCCAGCAACATGAGAGTAACGCGGCACGACAAAACAAATTGAGCATTGAAATTTTCTAAACGGTAAGGAGATGAAATCGAACGTCACCAAAATGATTGGCCCATTGTATTCCAGAAAGCCGCGTCGATTCGATGCCGATTTCGTTCTGGGGTACAACCGTCTGGGGTACAACCGTTGTGGACCTGCAATCAGGGTGTTTGTTCGGCTTCATTTGGTGCGGTTCAGTCCGGTCGCAACGATTGAGCCGCCATTAGGCCGAATTTTGCGAAAGTCCCGAGGGCGAACGGAGCCGTCAAAGGCATCCGGCAGACAAGGTACAACCTAGATTTTTCTGAACGTGAACACAGCAGTTTGTCGATCACCAAAACCCTTGCAATTTTCTCCAGCCATGAATGACACTCCATCACCAAATTTAGAATCCGTTTCTTTGAATAACGTACCGATCACGCTCACTGGTCGGGTCACTGAGTTTTCCTGCCCGAGTTGTCCAGGAGTCAAGTTAGAAATTGGCTTGCTGGTCGAGCGGGCCGAGGTTTGCTGCTGTCCGAACTGCAAAGGCTTCGTCATTGATTCGCCGACTTGCAGGGCGCAAATCAATGAGCTTCGCGCTCAATATCGCGGTCCCATTGACCAACCCCTGCCGCTCAATCCTCGAGAACTCGAAACGCGGTTGAATTGCCCGGCCTGCGGCGACCCGATGGATGTGCATCCCTATTATGGTCCAGGTGCAGTCGTCATCGACAGTTGCACTCACTGCAAAATAGTTTGGTTCAACCAAGGCGAATTCGATCGCATCATTCGAGCCCCCGGCGTCCGCAAACGATATGTTTCGCCCGAGCCCAGTGCGAATCCTACTGCCGTTGAAACCAATTCAACCAATCTGCAGCCTCAAGCCGGCAATGATTCGCTCGGCACGACAGTGCTGGAGCTGTTGTTGTCCATCCTCACTCCGTGATAGCCAGATCGGCAGTACTCGGCACTAAGCCGCGAAGCAAACGAACCTTTCTTTGGAAAAGCGAAAGCAAATGGCCCATTCGTTAGTTGTCTTTCTTTGTCCCTCGCGGCAATTTGAGCATTTCGCGAACGATGGGCTGCAGGACGATATCGGGATCGACTGGTTTGTTGGCAGATTTTTCATTTGTCGATTCGCTGGTATCGCCTTGCACTCCGCCTTTGCTGGATGAATCTGAGGGTTTGTCACTTTCCGGTGTTTTGAAAGTCCTTCTCCATTGCTGGTAGGCATAGTGGAGTGAATCGTGGGCAGCAGCTTGGTCAGGATCCGCTTTCATTATCCAGGCCCGATGGAACAGGGCGGCGTACCAGTCCTTGCCGGATTCCGCTTTCGCTGCTTGTTCACGGTGCCGTTGTGGATTTGGCTTGGCCCTGAAAGCTCGAAACGCCTTTTCATCGGGTTGGTTCATGTATTCTCGATCGACCAACCATACATCGTCACCTGAGGACGTAACCAGCCAGCGGCCGTCGTTGGTTACCGTGTCAAGGTTGTCAAAATCTTGCCACGGTTCACCCTCCAACTGATCACCTGTTTGGGGGTCCCATACTATTTTTTCCCCGTTTACAGCCTGCGAAAAAATTCGCGCCCCGCCCGCGCTGAAGGCGACTTTGGTAACCCAGGTCGTATGCCTCCGGAGCGTGCGCAGTTCTTGGCCTTTGGCTGTATCCCACAACTTGAGCGGATTGTCCGAGCTCCCCGAGACAATCCGCGCGCCGTCCGCGCTGAAGGCGACGCTAATAACTCCACTCGTATGCCCCTGAAGCGTGCGCAGTTCTTGGCCGGTGGCGGCGTCCCACAGTTTGAGCGTGGTGTCCGAGCTCCCCGAGACAATCCGATTACCGTCCAGACTGAAGGCGACGCTGGAAACCCATCCCGTATGCCCGCGGAGCGTGCGCAGGCCCTGGCCGGTGGCCGCGTCCCACAGCTTGAGCGTGTTGTCAAGGCTGCCGGAGACTATCCGATTACCGTCCGGGCTGAA
>JBEBGH010000059.1:0-20736 GCA_040081565.1 Pirellulaceae bacterium | reverse complement strand
AATCGAAAACATCTTCGTCTATCAGCCCAAAGCTCCCGGGCGCAACGTCGCCGCCGAGATGCTCGAGTTTTTCCAAAAACAGTTTGCCAAGGTCAACGGGGAATAACCTCGAAAAACGTTTTCGATTGCCGTGTCTACGAAACCCCAAAACCGTGGGCTGATTGTTGGCAATAGACAAGCAATCACAGAATAAACAGTTTCTGGCAATTACGGTCAGTCATGGTTGCAAAACGGCCGGGCATGCCTTCGCCACATTAGCGTTGATACCGATTAAACTCGGAGTTTAGATGCGAGACGCAATCAACCACAGGACTTACTCACACCTGGCACGAGGGAGCCCACAATGCAAACACCAATCCAACAACCCTCGTTCTTGAGGGTCTTTGTTTTTCCGGCATTCTGGATTTTGTGTATACCGGCCGCGACGATTGCCTTTTTCTGGCACGGTCAAAGCAAGATGGACGACGACCTTCGCATGGGTATCTTGACCATGATTCAGGACGATAAACAGTCAACGGAACTACAGAAAAAAGAAGCCCGAGAATTTTTTTCCCGAGAACCTGTTTCCCGATTGATCGAAAGACCCGAACTTGCGCCGATGTTTGCACCGCAAACCATGAATATCTACTGGCAATTTCGGTGGTTGATCCGGTTGGCCGTCATTTCGATCGCCGTCAGTATTGTGATGTTTGTGGCACTGGGGTTTGGAGTGTGGATGCAGCCCTGTGAAGGTGTCATTTTCACGATAATTACGGGGGATTCGTAAATCTGGTTCGAATTCAGATTGCGATAAACCTGGCGAACTAGAACCAATGTTCGGCAAGCCTCGTATTTCAGGTCAAATTCATCACCTTCACAGGGCTGGAGTGTGGATGTCATCCCGTTCGCAGTCCATTCAGTTTCTCACGTTGGAGCTGGGCTGGAATATTTTGAAGCTGGTAGGCGTCTTCCAAACGATCGCGCAAGGGTTAATGTTGTTTGCGCTTTCTTATTGGGTGACGGCATTATGGTTTAACGTGTTCGTCCCGAAATTAATGATCATCGTCGCCATTCTGGCGGCAGGCGCCGCGCTGGTGGTGGTCAAAGCCATTTTCACGCGCGTCAACTCAAACCTCGAAGCCGATGGATTTGCACTGGACGATTCTCTGGCGGGGAGTTTGTGGCAACATGTCCGTGCCATGTGTTCGAATCTAAACACCGAACCGCCGAATCAATTGATTGCCGGAATCGACAGTAATTTTTTCGTCATCGAGAATCCCGTCACCGCAAACGAGACGTTGTATCGCGGGCGAACGTTATATGTCAGTTTGCCATTGCTGAAACAACTGAACGGTTCTGAGGCCGATGCCGTGTTGGCCCATGAAATGGCGCATTTCCAAGCTGGGGATACGATCTATTCGAAAAAGATTGCACCGCTCGTCGCTCGCTTCGATCGATACCTGTTGGCCCTGAGCGAAGGAGGCGCGACGACACCGGTTTTTTACTTCATGAATTGTTTTCGGGCTCTGTTTGAGTTGTCTTTGAGCAAACTGTCGCGAGAGAGGGAATTCCGTGCTGATCAAGTCGCGGCGCAGTTGGCCTCACCGCGCGACCTGGCGGCCGCGTTGCTGAAAATTGCCGCGTATTCGACCTACCGCGCCAAGGTCCAGGACGAACTTTTCGGTCACAATGCAGTTCTCCAAGAGGCCAATATCTGCGACCGAATTGAGCGAGGATTCGCCGAGTTTGCCAGCCAATTCGCCGATAGTGGCGGGTTGGTTGAATTGCACTCTGCTCATCCCTTTGACTCGCATCCGGCAATGTCCGCCCGCCTTGAAGCCTTGGGTGTCCCGCTCAATAAAGAGCAGGCTCGATCATTGCTGATGTCTCGTAGCGACGGACGGTGGTATTTTGAAATCGACCGCGCTGCAGACCTGGAACGGGCTCAATGGGACGAATTCGAGGAGAACTTTCGAAAACTGCACGAGCAATCGTTGGCATTCAGATATTTGCCGAGCAACGAAGAAGAACGCCAACTCGTGGTGCGAGAATTTCCCGAGGTCCGCTTTGAAAGCAGCGGTGGCGACATTGTGATCGATTTCGAAAAGATTCAGCACGCAACCTGGGAGGCTCCGATCTATTTTCGTGACTTTGTGCAATGTATGAACTCGGATAATGACTTGACAGTTCAGTACAAGCTCGACGGGAAATCGCAAAAGAAGACATTGAAGTACGGGAGCTTCAAGCAGGAAGCGGTCCCAATGCTCGCCGCCTTGCAACAATATTACGGGCGATACCTGTCGGCCGTCGCCTACCAGCGGTATCTCGAGGAACAAAAGCCGAGCGAATTGTAACCGTTCACTCGCCGATCAGCTGTCAAACGAGAAGACAAACGGGGGGAAGACAAACGGAAACAAGTCCAGTTATTTACTGGAACATGCATGCCTGCATGCTCCAGATGCTGAACGAGTGATTTGAAAGACTGCGGGTTTCGAACCTGGCGAGGGGGGCGGTTCGGATTACGCGGCGCGGCGCGTGGATTCCTGGTTTATTTTGTTGTAGAGCGTTTTGATGCTGATGCCGAGCTCGTCGGCAGCGGCGGACTTGTTGCCGTCGTTGCGGTCCAAGGATTCCATGATCGCGCGGTTTTCGATTTCACGCAACGTCATAGCACTATTGGGGATATGCAATTTGATACTGCGATCAAGGATGTTCGTGGGTAAGTGACCCTTTTCGATCGGCAGTTCGTCGCACAGAATCGAAGCGTGCTCAATCACGTTGGCCAACTCGCGGACATTGCCTGGCCAAACGTAGGCCTTGAGAGCCGCGAGAGCCTCGTTCGTAAAATGCGGTGCTCCAGATGTCTCGACGCGACTGCGGACGCGAGCCAATAGGTGTTCGGCCAGCACCGGCAGGTCTTCGATCCGATCACGTAACGGCGGAACGGGAATTTCAAAGGCATTGATGCGATACATCAGATCCTCGCGAAACTCGTCGCGAGCCACCATACGTTTCAACACACGGTGAGTTGCCGCCACAATCCGCACATCGACTTTGAAGGGCATGTTGTCCCCAACGCGGCGGACTTCGCCCGTCTCCAGAACGCGCAGCAATTTTGTTTGGACTGACTTCGGCAACTCTCCGACCTCATCGAGGAAGAGCGTTCCGCCGTCGGCGACTTCAAAGACACCCTGGCGATTTTCGTCGGCCCCGGTGAACGCCCCGCGGCGGTGACCAAACAATTCGCTCTCGATCAAGTTCTCCGGCAAAGCTCCGCAGTTGATGGCCAAAAATGGTTTGCCCCCCCGTGTACTTTGTTCGTGGATCGCCCGTGCAATCAATTCCTTGCCGGTTCCCGTTTCTCCGGTAACCAGAACCGTGGAATCCGTCGGAGCCACTTTTTGGACCAACCGGCGGACTTGTTCGATCGTCGCGTGAGAGCCGACCATTTGCTGCGGACCTTCGGCTTTCTTCAGCCGCAATTCCAAAGCCAGCAGCCGTTTGGACATCTCAAGTTTCTCGGCCACCCGCTGGAGGCGGGTTTGCAACTCGATTAGCGTGCAGGGCTTTTGCAAATAGTCGAATGCCCCAAGCCGCAATGCCGCGATCGCCGAGTCTTTGGAACTTTTTCCCGTCAAGACGATCGCCTCGATGTGCGGAGAAATTTGTTTGGCGCGTTCGATGACCTGGATGCCGTTGAGTCCAGGCATGTCGAGATCCACAATCAGGCAGTCGAACGGGAATTTTTCGATCGTCGCGACTGCCGTAGGTCCGTCGGGGCAAACCGTAACGGTGTAGCCCATGCGTGGCAATTCATCGGCGATCAGTTCTTGCAAGGGAACTTCGTCGTCGGCGAAGAGGACTTTGAGCGGCTTAGGCTGCCGAGCGCGTGAGGGGTTCGATTTGTTCATTTTTGTACAGTGGTAAAGAAACGATAAAGGTGCTGCCAGTCCCGGGGCCATCGCTGAGGACCTCAATCTGGCCATTGTGTTCTTCGATAATGCGGTAACTGATCGAGAGACCAAGGCCCGTGCCCTGCCCGTCACGACGGCGGGTAAAAAAGGGTTCGAACAAGTGTGTCCGGACTTCGGGGGTCATCCCGCAGCCGTCGTCACGCACGGACAAGACCGCATCGGAACCCCGTTTCGACAATTCGACCCAGACATGCCCGCCTTCGTCGATTGCGTCCAATGCATTCGTGATCAAGTTGAGCAAGACTTGTTTGATTTCTTGCGGGTTCACCAGCACACGAACGTTGCGGTCTCCCTTGAATTCCATGTTTCGATGACGGTAACGTCCCAACGGCTTCACCATGTCGATCACGGCGTCGATCGCTTCGGCCAGTTGCAACTGACTCTTTTGCGCGTCGCCCAAGCGCGAGAAATCCAGGAGACTGTGAGTGATCCCTTTGCAGCGGAAGGCTTCGTCCTGGATTCGCCGCAAATATTTTTTCATCGAGGCGATATCGGCTTCCCGTTGCTGCTCGGACTTTTCAGATTCCGGGTCCAGGATATCGAGCAATCTCGTCTCGAGCGATTCCGCGCTCCAGGCGATCGTCGCCAGCGGGTTGTTGATCTCGTGGGCTACGCCGGCGGCCAGGAACCCGACGCTTGCCATTTGTTCGCTGCGAACGACTTGTTTGGTTCGCTGCTGAACCTGATTGTTCAGGTCTTTTTTGATTTCGTGAAAGTTATGCGTCATCGCGTTGAAGGCGTCGATCAATTCCCGAATTTCGCCTTCGGCCGCAATGGTGACGCGGTGATCGAAGTTGCCCGAAGCAACCTCGCGGGTTCCCTTCAGCAACATTTCCAACGGGAAGAAGAGTGCCCGATTGAAGGACCAAGCCAAGTAAATCAGCAGGGCGACGCCGCAAATCGAAATCAAACCGGCAACGAGCATTGCCGATTGGTATTCACCGCGCGCATGATCGGCGAAGTCATCCATCCGTTGTTTCAGCACCGAGGGTAAACTGCTAGTGAGGTTTTGCAGGGTCTCGAATTCACTTTCCAAGTCCGAAAAGTCCTGGCCAAAATACCAATCTTGCTCGATGGTTAATTTTTCGATCTTTTCGAGTGAGCCACGGAACAGGGTGACGAGTTTCAATTCCTCGGAGATGTCGGCGATTCTAGGGTCGGACGCTCGGCCGCTTTCCAATTGATCGACGTAATTGTTCAAAGCAGCTCTTATGCTGCTTAGGTTGTTGCGGAAGGAATTCCGGTTCAGCCAAAGTTCGTTTTTCTTAGCCACGTCGCCGTTGCCAGCATTGGAAGAGCAGCATTGTGAGAGCAGGGCGCGCTGGGCGTTGACTTGCGTGCTAAGTTTGGCGACCAGCGGCAATTCATTGGATCGTTCGCGTAGATTTTTGGTCAGATGGCGGAATTGGAGGGCTCCTTGGAAAGCGGTCCAAGACAGCACGCTGACAAACACCAGCAACAGGAAAATTGCGGTGTACATCTGCGTTCGAATTCGGCGTTGAGCGATCACGGCGGACAGGGAAAAAATTGTTATCGTTGGCTTACAATTTGGGCCGGGGACTTTATCAAGTTTCCCAACCCCGGAGCAATCGCAATTATTCGGCACAAAGTGCAGTAAAAACGACCACGAAACGGCTTGCCGCTGACACTGGCGCGGTTTGGAACGATAAAATCGGGGTGCTATCAGTGGCAGGTCGAATACAATGGAACTGATAGTAAACAAATTATTTTCTGGTCCCGAAAACGGGACGGTTTTGGGGCATTCGATGTTTTGGAAGTTGGTTATCGCCGGGCTCATTTCGGCATTCGTTGTTTTTGACACTACCACAGGGGTGGCGCAACCGAGTCAGGTAAATCTGGTTGTTGCCGGCCAAGTCTACACAAGTCCTTTCTTCGACAAGCAGACTTTTGTAGGCAGCGTTCAACCGCTTCGACAATCGATTATTGGTTCGGCGGTTGAGGGCCGCGTCGGTTCGGTCAAAGTGGAACGCGGAGACTTTGTTGCCGGCCCCAAGTTCTCGAAGACGGGCGAACCGACCGAGCCCGGTCAAGTCATGGTGGAAATTGAAACAGGAACGTTGGAAATCGAAATCCAAACGGCGAAGATTCAGGAACAGCTTACCGAACAGGCTTTGGAAGAAATAAAAATTTCCTTGCCGATCGAAATTGATTTGGCGAAGGCTCGTGTGGCCGAAACTGAGGCTCGTTTGGCGTACTCGAAAAACGAGTTTGAACGCTTTCAGCGGATCTCCAGCCAAGCCAGCGCGGTGTCCTCTTCAGAGCTTGCACAGGCTCGCAGCCAGTTTCTGACTGATCAACAACTGCATACTCAGGCGGAAGGAAATCTTCGCAGCCTGGAAGGAACTCGTGAGTTGCGATTAAAGCAAGCCCAAACACGGCTGGCTGCCGTTCGACAGGAGATCGTCCGCTTGGAAGACCAAAAAGAGAAATATTCGATTCGGTCGTTTTTTGATGGCTATATCATCAACAAACAGGCCGAGGTGGGGACTTGGATCGCGCGAGGTGATCCCGTCGCCGAGGTTGTGCAACTGGACCAGGTTGATTTCGCCTTTACGATGCCGCAAGATTTCATTGGCCGCGTGCAGCAAACGTTGGCGAGTGGTTCGGGTCAAGACAATGTCGAAATTTCAGTCGATGGTGTTGACGAGGTCTTGAGCGGAAAACTCTTGGCAATCATTCCGCAGGTCGACGTGCGTTCGCGTCTTGTCACCGTACGGGCCCGCATCGGCAATCCAATTGTTGGAAATCAACCGGTGCTGAAACCGGGAATGCTGGGGCGTGCAACAATGGCGGTTGGCGAATCTCGCGAAATGATGGTTCTGTCGCTTGATGCTGTGGTGTTGGGAGGGGCGACACCGGTTGTCTACAAAATTGTGGAAGGCGAAAAAACGAAGGTCATTACGGTTCCCGTCAAACTTGGAAGTCGCCAAGGGTCGTGGGTGGAGGTCACCGGCGACTTGAAGCCGGGCGATAAAATCGTTGTCCAAGGCAACGAGCGGCTGAAAAATAATGATGCTGTCGTCATTACCAAGAGTGTCGATGTAGCTCCGCCACAAAAATCGGCACCCGCCCCAGTCTCTCTTTCTAATTCCAAATAACGACACAACAGGCAATTACGCCACAAGTTTACAAGGGTAACGTTAGTGCAAGTCATTGGTTGGTTCATTGACAATCCGGTAAAAGTCGCAGTCAGCATGATCTTGTTGATCCTGTTTGGCCTGATTGCCATGTTCAGCATGCCGATGCAACTCACCCCGAATGTGACTCGTCCGCAGATCTCCATTCAGACTTCCTGGCCCGGTGCGAGTCCACACGAAATCGAAACGAAAATTATCAATGAGCAGGAAGAAAAGCTTAAGAGCGTCGAAGGCGTAACGAAGATGTTTTCCGAATGCCAGAATTCATCTGGGACCTTGAACCTGGAATTTCGTGTCGGCACCAACATGAACGAGGTCCTGCTCAAAGTCAACGGTCAATTGGAACAGGTTCGCGAATATCCCGTAGATGCGGACAAACCTGTGATTCGAACCAGTAATCAAAACGATCGGGCGGTCGCCTGGTTTATCTTGACCAAGAAGCCTCCAACCCGCGAACAGACTGACTTGGTGGCGGATCGGCACCCGGAACTGCGCGACAAGATAAATCGAGCGATGGCGCCGACGAGTGTGGGTTTGAAACTGTTTCGAATCAAGGAATTGGCCAAGGAGCATCCAGAGTGTGCAGAGCTAGTTCCGGCCGAGGTAAACGTTTCCGACTATCGAAAATTTGTGGAAGACGTTATCGAACCGCAACTCGAACGGGTTCCCGGCGTTTCCGATGCGCTGGTTCGTGGTGGACGATTACCTCAATTGCATGTCGTGGTTGATCCGGCAAAACTCTCAGCGCGAGGCTTGACGATCGCGGAACTTCGAACCGCTCTGTTACAGAATAATGCTGATATTTCGGCCGGTAATTATGTGGAAGGTAAACGTCAGATCGGTGTCCGGACGATGGGCAAGTATCGTTCGATCGACCAGGTCGCGAACCAGATCATCAGAGGCGAAGGCGGAACGAGTGTTTATGTCCGAGATGTCGCTGACGTAAAAATGGGCTTCGAGAAAAACACGGGATTCGTTAGTCGCTATGGTGAAAGTACATTGTCGGTCACGATTCAAGGCGATACGAACGCCAATGTGATCGATGTGATGGCCGGACTGCGGAAGGAAACCGATCGACTGAATCGAGGTATCCTGGACCAAATGGGGTTAACGCTCGTCCAGTTGTACGACGAAACAACCTACATCAAATCCGCCGTGGGGCTAGTGCAGCAAAACATTATGTTGGGCGGCGGCTTGACGGTCATTATTTTGATGTTGTTCTTGCATCTGGGTCGGCGAACGATTTTGTTTGCGCCGCTCATCTTTGCAACATCAGTGGTCGCAACTTACGGGTATCCGTGGGTTTTTGTGTTGACCATGGCTTTAATTTTGGCGGCCGGATTCTGGTTTGCCCGCGGAACGTTGGTGATTGCGATTGCAATTCCTGTTTCGATTGTCGGGACATTTCTTTGCCTGAAGTACTTGGGGCGAACGCTCAACGTGATCAGCTTGGCCGGATTGGCTTTCGCTGTTGGCATGCTGGTCGATAACGCGATTGTGGTTCTGGAGAATATCGTTCGTTTTTTGGACGCGGGCATGTCGCCCAAAGAGGCATCGCGGCGCGGCGGCGGCGAAGTATGGGGTGCGGTCTTGGCGTCCACTTTGACGACCCTGGCGGTTTTTTTGCCGGTCATTTTCCTGGAAGGCGAGATCGGTCAACTGTTTGGGGATATCGCGCTGGCGATCAGTATCTCGGTTGGACTTTCCTTGATTGTCAGCGTGATTGTGATTCCAACTGCTGCCGCTCGGATTTATCGCTCGGGCCAAGGGCATGGCGAACCACTAGAAGACTCCGAGGTGGCCAATGGCTTGGCGTGGTTTGGCACCTGGTTCGAACAGCGAGTTTCAAAAACCAATCAATTGTTGGCGCGCAATCAAGTCCTTGGTTTGACAACCATCATTGCGGTACTGGGTTTGAGTATCGCCATCATGTGGTGGCAATTCCCCAAGATTGAATACTTGCCGGCCGGCAATCGTAATCTGGTGATCTGCAACGTACTCACGCCGCCTGGCTATAGTGTCGACCAACTCAACGAAATTGGGAAAGAAATTGAAACGCTGCTGCGTCCTTATTGGGATATTGATCCTGCCACCGAGGACACGTCGCATCTGAAATATCCGACGATCGCCGACTTTTTCTACATGGCTCGCGACCGCTCGATTTTTTGCGGCATGCGGGCGCATGATGATATGAAGGCCCGGAAGATGATCAATTTGGTGCAGGATACCCTGAAAGATCGCTTTCCGGGAACGACGATCATCGCCTCGCAAACAAGTCTCTTTGGTCGCGGCATGGGAGGCGGTCGCAACATCGACGTCGAAATCAATGGCCCCGATCTAAAACGTCTGGTTGAACTGGGCGGTCAGATCATGGGCGATATCAGACAGAAATTCCCGGCGGGTATTCAAATCCGGCCCACACCCAGCCTCGACCTGTCGACTCCTGAGTTGCATGTATTGTTAAAGCCCGAACAATCGGCTGCGGCCGGAATTACAAGCGACGAGTTGGGCTACAACGTCAATGCTTTGGTCGATGGGGCCTATGCGACCGACTATTTTATCGGTGGCGATAAGATTGATTTGGTGATTAAAGGCACCGACGATGAATTGAAATTGTCCAAGGATGTCCTGTCGCAGTATGTTGCGACGCGAAATCTAATGGAGCCTGTGCGGCTAGATGCAATTGCCGAGACGGAGTTATCGAGCGGACCGGAACAGATCAATCACCGCGAACGTCAACGCGCGATCACGCTCGAAGTATCACCGCCACCCGAAATGCCACTGGAAACAGCAATTGAGACGATTCGGGAAAAGGTTTTGCGACCGCTTGAGGAAGACGGCACGTTGGGTGCGGAATACATCGTAAACCTGAGCGGCACAGCCGACAAACTGCAGCAAACATGGAACGCTTTGAAGTGGAACTTTTTGCTTGCCGTTTTCATTACTTACCTACTCATGGCGGCGCTGTTTGAGTCCTGGACCTACCCCTTCATCATCATGCTCAGCGTACCGTTGGGCGCAGTGGGTGGCGTGATTGGTTTGCAGTTGCTCAGTCGTTACCTCGTTGCTATAGGTGAGCCGCCGCAATCTTTGGATGTGTTGACCATGTTGGGATTTGTGATCCTGGTAGGGACGGTCGTCAACAATGCGATCTTGATCGTGCACCAGTCTTTGGTATTTCGTCAGGAAGGATTGGAGCCGCAACGATCCATCATCGAGAGCGTTCGCACCCGAATTCGTCCGATTTTCATGACGACTCTGACAACCGTGTTCGGATTGGCGCCGCTCGTATTCTTCCCTGGGGCAGGCAGTGAACTTTATCGAGGGATCGGGGCGGTAGTGCTCGGTGGCCTGATGTTGTCCACCATTTTGACGTTGTTCTTGATTCCAACGTTGTTAAGTTTCTTGATTTCCATTGAACAGGCCTGGGCACGCGCCTTCGAAAAGTCGCCTCGCAAGGCGAGCGAAAAGGAAACTCAACGCGATGAGTCGATGCGGAATCCGGTCCACCCTGATTCAGGCGTCCCCTCCCCTGCCCGATAATTTTTTCCTGATTGCTCCAAGATTGGCAAATGACGGTTCGTTAGAATCGAGCTGCCAGAAGCTGTTTTGGATTGATCGGGTTTAATTGAATTACCTTTGTGTAGGTAGGATTTTGATGTCAAAATATCTAGCCAAATTGGCTCTAGTGTTGAGCGTTTTGGTCTTTTCGGGAGACGTTGCAGCACAAGTCAAGTCAACGGCCCAGGAGCCGGCAACTCCGGTTGTGGCACAGGCCTCCAACGAAGCGGCGGCGGCGTTGTCAACGTTTCGGCTAGCGGCAGGATTAAGAGCCGAGCTTGTAGCTGCCGAGCCGATGGTCGCGAATCCGGTTGCATTCACAATTGACGACCAGGGACGGATTTACGTTTGTGAGACCTTTCGTCAGGAACAAGGAGTCACGGACAATCGCAGCCACGATGAAACGTGGGTTGATCGCGATTTGGCCGCAATGACGGTTGCCGATCGAATTCAATACCATCGTGAACTTTTGCCGAGTCAGGGACTTGAGTACACGCGACAAGATGACCGGATTCGCGTTTTGATCGACAGCGATGGCAATGGAATTGTGGACCAAGCTCAAGTGTTTTCAAACCGGTATAACAACCTGGAGGATGGAACTGCGGCGGGCATTCTTAAGGTTGGCGACGATGTCTGGTTGACCTGCATTCCACATCTTTGGAAACTGCGCGACGTCAATAATGATGGCGTCGCCGACGAAAGAATTTCGGTTCAGGATGGATTCGGCGTTCGCGTTGCCTTTCGCGGGCATGACATGCACGGCCTGATACGCGGCCCGGATGGAAGAATTTATTTTAGTATTGGTGATCGCGGATATCATCTGCAAACCAAAGAAGGCAAAACCTTAAGTGATCCAAACAGTGGAGCGGTATTTCGTTGTATGCCTGACGGTAGTGGTCTCGAGGTTTATGCCACGGGTTTGCGTAATCCACAGGAACTGACCTTCGACAACTACGGCAACCTGTTTACGGGTGATAATAATTCTGACAGCGGAGATCGGGCGAGGTGGGTTTACGTTTTGCCCGGGTCCGACGCCGGTTGGCGAATGCACTACCAATACTTGCCGGATCGAGGCCCGTTCAATCGGGAGAAGATTTGGCACCCACTGCATTCCGATCAGCCAGCGTACATTGTTCCGCCGGTCGCCAATTTTGGAGACGGCCCCAGCGGGATTTGTTTTAATCCTGGAACAGGGCTCGGCAAAGGTTTTGCCGACCATTTTTTCATGTGCGATTTTCGCGGCGCGACTGCGACGAGTGGGATTCGCGCGTTCAAGCTCAAGCCTCAGGGCGCGTTCTTCGAATTGGTCGATGCCGCGGAGCCGATTTGGCAAGTTTTGGCGACGGACGTTGCTTTTGGACCGGATGGTTTTCTCTATCTGACGGATTGGGTGAACGGATGGGTCGGTGAGGGCAAAGGCCGGATTTATCGATTTGCTGATCCAGAAGTCATAGCCTCGTCCAAGGTCCAAGCGGTTCGCGATTGGCTTGCTCGAAACGTGAAAGATCTTTCGGTTGAGGAATTGAAACTTGGATTGGCAAATCAAGATCAACGAATTCGGTTCAAGGCCCAGTATGAATTGGCAGAACGAGGCGAAGTAAATGTCTTTGCCAAAATGGCTCGAAGCCACGAAAGCTTGTGGGCGAGACTGCATGCGGTTTGGGGAATGGAGCAATCGGCTTTGCTAAACTCGGCCCTCGCAAAAGATGCGGACTTTCTCAGCGCTTTTGAGAAACTAATAACTGACGAAGATGTTGAGGTTCGCGCCCAGGCGTACAAAGTCATCGGCGAATTAAGATTAGGGTCTTTGCGTCCGCAAGTTGAAACGGCTTTGGGTGATGCAGCGCCGCGGGTCCGCATGTTTGCTGCGCTGGGCCTGCGAAACTTGCCAGTTTCAATGGACGGTTCACGCGGTCTCGTAAAAATGCTAGAGGAAAATGCGGATCGTGACCCGGCCCTGCGTCACGCAGCGATCATGGGATTGACGGCGGCAGACCCCGAGCAAGTCTTGGCACTTACTCAGCAGCATGATTCTGTATCGGTGCGGCGCGCGGCAGTGGTTGTCTTTCGTAAACTGCGAAGTCCACTTGTGACAAAATTTCTGACCGACAGCAGCGGTTCAGTTGCCGACGAAGCCGCCCGCTCGATCTACGACACACCATTGGAGTCCGAACTTACGGCATTAGCTGATTGTGCCTTGCAGCACGCCGGTCGGGTTGAGTTCACGCGACGAGCGATGAACGCCAGTTTTCGAGTCGGTAGAGCGAAGGATGCACAGTCGCTCTGTCGGATCGCGTTGGATGGCCGGTTCTCGCAGGACTCACGAATGACGGCTTTACAGTTACTCGGCGAATGGAATCAAGCCAAGAAGCGCGACCAAGTCACCGGTGTCTGGTGGCCAGTTGCGACGAAAGACGCGACGGTTGCGGCACAAGCGCTTGCCGAGCATTTTGAACAACTCGTTCGGTTGGAAGATTCGTCTCTGAGAGGGGCCGTGATTCAGTGTGCGGAAACACTACGTCCTCCCGGAGTGATGTCGACTGTCGTCGATTTCTTTCGTGACTCCAACCAGCCGCCGGAAACTCGTTCAACAGCGCTGAAAGCTGCTGCGAAACTCGATGTGAAAGCGTTTTTAGGGTTGGCAGAGGAGGCGCTCGCGTCCGACATCCCCGAGTTGCGGGTCGCCGCCCGACAGGCTCTTGCCGAACATTCACCAATTGCGGCGGTCGAATCGGCAGTTCTAGCCATCAACAGTTCAAACGTTGTGGAGCGGCAAGAGGCATTTGAAATCTTGCGCCGCTCGCAATTGGAAAAGGCTCGCGATGCGATTCGTGGTGCGTTACCAGATCTGCTTGCTGGCACGATCGCAGCCGATACGCGGTTGGATTTGCAACTCGCCGCCGAAGACCATGCAGCAAATGATCCGGAAATCAAGCGAATCCTCAACGAATACGTAAGCGCAAAATCCAAAGGTTCGCCAACCGAGATGTACCGCGATTCGCTGGTCGGTGGAAACGCCGAACGCGGCCGAAAACTCTTTCATGAACGCGTTCAATTATCATGCCTGCGATGTCACCGAGTCGGAAACGAAGGTGGTTATGTCGGGCCGAACCTTTCTGATATCGGTTTAAGGAAGGACCGGAATTACTTGCTTCAGTCTATCGTTGAACCGAATGCCGTGATCACAGAGAAATTCGGATCGGTCATCGTCGTGGATGAATCAGGCAAGACTTGGAATGGAATTGTTCATCTGGAAAACAACGATATTTTGCGGCTGGTCACTGCCGAAGGCGACATGGTGACCATTGCCCAAGACGAAATCGTTGATCGCCGCGACGGCCAATCCGCAATGCCCGCCGATGTGAGAAAGTATTTGACGCCGTTTGAACTGCGCGACTTGGTCGAGTATTTGGCCTTGTTGCAAGGAGAAAGACAGCCCGACGTCGAGTCACTGGAAATCGACGATCAATAGCAGCTCCCCGTGTCTGGGGGGCATAAAAGCGCAAAAATCTCTAGTGTCTCAAAATCGAGAGGCAACTAAGATAAAGCGAGTGGCTTTCAGAATGTCTGTTGTGACGCTGCTCTCTTGAAAGGCGGGTCGAGGAATGTTCATTCCGGTTTATTCCGATGCTGCAAAATATTTTTGGCCGATTGGGACGGGAATTCTGGTCCTGCTGAACATCATCGTTTTCGTTTTGGGTTTGTCATTCGATCTCGACGATTACGCATTGGAGCATGGGTCGGGCCTGCATCCCGTTCAATGGGTCACCAGCATGTTTATGCACGGCAATGTCATACACTTGATTGGTAATTTACTTTTCATCTGGGCGTTTGGCCTCGTGATCGAGGGCCGGGTTGGGACGTTGTACTTTCTGGCTTTGTATTTGGGCATGGGAACTGGGGAATCCATGCTCGAGCAAATTCTTTTGTTGAGTATCGGGGAGGGCTCATCGGTGGGTGCCTCGAGTGCCATTTATGCTTTGATCCTGGTGGCCATGGTCTGGTCGCCTCAAGACAATATCACAATTGCCTATTGGCTATTTCTGACCATGTTTGGCACTTTCGAAATTCCGATTCTGGTTCTGGGTGCGATCTATTTGGGGTTGGACGGTTTTCAAGTGCTCACTTCCGATGAAGCAGTCACGACTGGATTCTTGCATTTGCTAGGAGCCACGGTTGGATTCGTGACGGGAACGGTGTTGTTATTTACGAAGATGGTCAACACCGAAAACCGCGACCTCTGGTCAATGACACAAGAAGCCCGCGGGAAAAAACTTCCGGATGCTCCAGCGATCAAAACCAAGCAACAGAAACGGGAAGAAGCGGCTTTGATAGAGACAATCAAAAAAGAAAACGAAATTCGCTGGAAGTCAGTCGACTTTCACCTGGCGGGGGAGAACGCTAAAGCAGCCGCGATGTGTTTTCGACACTTGCAACAAACGCAACCCGATTTGGAATGGGACGAGGCAAGATTGCTGAAGATGATCAGCATTTTTCAAAAACAAGACAACGCCGATCAGACAATTTTGTATTCGAAAAAGTACCTGGAACTCTTCTCCAGCAAGGCGGCGACCGTGGGCTTAAACGCAGCACGTTTGTTACTGGTAAAGAAAACGGCACCACGGAAAGCGTTGGAAATGCTGCGAATTATTGACTGTCATATCCATACTAGCCACGAACGAGAGTTGGCGACCAAGATTCAACAGGCAGCCTTGCGTAAGATTGACGAAGGCGAAATCGAGCTGCAATAGAGGTCCAGGGCGGCTCGTGGTGCGCATTCTTTAAAAGCCGTAATAGGCAGGCGCTTTTCCCCCGCGCGAACGGTATTCCTGATTATTTTCCGGTTCCGCTAACGGCCGTTCGTAGCCGAGTGGCCGCCCGCCCACCACTGCTGGGCCCGCGTCATTATTTGGGAACGGGTCGTGCAAAACCGCTTGGCCACGTTGATACTCGAATGTTCCTTGAGGGCCAAAATTTGGGCCAGCCAGATTACAGCCCACCGCGGTTAACGTGACCAAAATGGAAGAAACAATTACCAGATTGCGTGGACGAATTGACATAGCACCGCCGAGTCCTGAATGTTTGAACCGCGGCAGAACTTAGGAGGCCAACCACATCTCGACAATGTCAATTTCCCTTACCACCTCGCTAGCAATGCGCGTCGAGAAAGCTAGGGAATCCAGATTTGCAAAATCTTGTCGCGTTTGTGAAGTTTGCTGTCGTAGCCTCCCACCAGCGGCGGCAGCAAGACAGTCTGTCCGACCCGCAGATTCAAATCGCCAATTTCCGGCGTGCCATCGATGACGACGACGATTTCGAAGCGATCATCTTGGCCTAACTTCATGTTTCGTTCCCCCGAATGTTCCGTGATCGAAAAGTAGGAGCACGAAACGAGATGGCGACCACCATCGGCATCCATTTTGGTTGGTTGCGGGAAAATGGGCCCTTGGGAAAAGTTTGTAACGTCGAGGGCCTGATGGATATGCAGGTCTCGAGGCTTTCCCATCGCGTCCACACGATTCCAATCGTAAACCCGAAACGTCGTGTCGCTGGCCTGTTGGACCTCAAGAATCAAAAGACCAGCTCCAATCGCATGTTGAGTACCTGCTGGAATAAAAACACAGTCGCCGACTTTGGGGCGGAAGGAATTGAGAAGTTTTTCGGTTTCACCGCATGCAATTGCATTCTGGAACTTCTCTCGATTTGTTCCGGCAGTCAGTCCTGCGTAAATTTTCGAGCCGGGTTCGCAACCGATCACATACCAAGCCTCGGTTTTGCCCAAGTCGGGAGGAGCCAAACGAGCGGCTTGTCCATCATCAGGATGAACTTGTACTGATAGATCCTTCGCCGCATCCAGAAACTTGATCAAGAGGGGGAAGCGGCCTCGCAAGCGAGCCGGAACTGCGGGGGCATTAATTTTTTCCCAAATGCGTTGCCCAACCAGTCGGCCTTGGAATTCCCCCATCAATTCCTGGAGTTTTCTCCCTTGGAATGGCCCGTTAGCTACAACGCTTTGATTTGCCTGATGATCGACGATTTCCCAACTCTCGGCCCATACTCCCGACCCGGTTCGTTTGCCAAGGTTCGTATGCAGCCGTTGACCTCCCCACAGGTAGTCTCTAAACAGCGGCTCAAATAACAGTGGATACAGAGAAGATTGAGTCGAGGGCATGGAGCATCCAAATTCGAGGATCGTTCTCGTCATTTTCACCGCAAATGGAGATTTCGACAACCACGATTTGAAGTTGAATTATTCTGGAATTCCACCACGCGTGAATTCAATGGGCAACAACATGAGAGTAGCGACGTTGCCGAAGTCGCGCTGCGGCTGGTAATATTGAGAAATCAAAACTTGGAAGGGACGAACTTTTGTCGACTAAAGCTCAAAACAGTAATGCCGCAAATTCGCGCCGTGCGGGCGATGATTTGTTTGAACATACGCGAATGTCGTTTGGTCAGCATTTGGAAGAGCTGCGAAAAGTCTTGTTTCGTGCCTTGATTGGCGTTGCGATTGGGTCGGCGATTGGATTGTATTTTGGCAATCAAATCATCGCGATTTTGTCGCAGCCTTTAACGGATTCCATCCAAAAATTCAACCAAAATGTGGCCAAGAACAAGATCGCTGAAGAAGTTGGTTGGGTGCCACCCGAATTCGACGAATGGTTTCGCTTAGGGCTTGTGCCTAATAAGGCGCTGGTCGATCCCGACGAAGTCGCGAAAGTCTTGCGGCAGGTGGATCCCACCGCGCTTCCGCTGGATACAAGTGCAAAAGACTTTTATTCCATCCTGGATTTTCCGCGAGACGTTTTGGTTCCGGTAGCCAAACGTCTGGTGTCTGACGACGCGGCGGCACAAACGTCAGGTTCCCGCGTTCTGTGGGAAATACTGTCTACCGAACATCGGGAGCTGATCGAGAAATTAGCGAAGGCTGATGTTGAGCCCACTGTCGAAGACTCGGAAAAGTTCCTAGGAGCCTTGAATTCTTTGCTGGACAACGAAAGCCTGCGACTCCAAGAACCATTTTCCAAAATCGTCGAAAATAAAATTAGTACGACAGAGTGGCTGATGGGAGCCAAACCCATTCCTGGCGTGGAGAAAATGCAGGAAAAATTGTCGGCCAGTTTCGACAAAGGCCTGAATCGTAAGCTGAATCGGATGTTGGTACATCGCGTATTCGCGGACATTGTCCCGCCGCTCAAGTCAAACCTGGTGCCCTTCACGACTTGGCTCCCTGTCGACACGCGAACTCAATCCTTGGCGATTACAGAACCGTTCATGATCTGGATGAAGGCAGGATTGGTTGCGGGATTGTTTCTTTCCAGCCCGTGGGTTTTTTATCAGATTTGGACATTCGTCGCCGTTGGACTCTATCCGCATGAGCAGCGGTATGTCCATTTGTACTTGCCGATCAGTCTGGGCTTGTTCTTAAGCGGCATCTTCTTGGCGTACTTTTTTGTGTTCGATCCGGTGTTGCAGTTTATGTTCTCGTTCAATGCCGAAGCCGGGATTGAGCCGCAGCCGCGAATTTCAGATTGGTTGAGTTTTGTATTGATGTTGCCGTTGGGCTTTGGCATTGCGTTTCAATTGCCCTTGATCATGCTTTTCATGAATCGAATCGGTCTGTTTACCATCGAGCAATATCTCGCGAAGTGGCGCATTGCCGTGATGATTATTTTTATTCTGGCAATGGTTCTGACACCTGCCGATCCGATCAGCATGTTGTTATTGGCGGTGCCGCTGACGTTCCTGTATTTCTTCGGCGTCGGGCTGTGCCGCTGGATGCCCGCGCACCGCAATCCGTTCGCGGATGATCCGTTACAGATGGCACGATAAGAGTTCGCGTTTTGGGTTTCAGTCTGGCGATCGAATCAGATTAACGATCGTTTTCAGTACCTTGCAAACGGAATTGGTTACCAACTTCCGAGTCCAGGCGTTCCACTACCGGCAGGCTGTGTTTGCCCATCCAGTTTAGCAGTTTGCGAACGTCGATTTCCTGGATTTGGTACTGTTTGCTTTGGTCCAGAAGTGTTCGCATCGAACGGCTGATCTTTTCGGCGTTTTCGGTTTTGCCGGCAACTGGAGAATCACCAACAACCATGTAACGTGTAGCTGAATTCATCTCGCCGGAAACGTTGCCTTCGGCGTCGTGGGACGCGACAACATTTCCGCCGTTTTGCTTGATCATCTGAATCAGTCGTTCGCTGTCATCGATTCCATCACGATCGATATCAAACGTTCCAGCTAGAGCGATCGGAACGTTATAGCCAGGGTCCCAAACGGGATTAATAACTTTGTCGCCGGCCAAGATCGGTTTGAGGGGGTTGTCAAAGGTCACTCGGGCCTCGGCTTGATGATCCCAAACCTTGATGACTTCGAGTGCAGCTTTCGGATTGTTCTTATCAAAATTGGTGTCGGTCGAATTAAAGACAGAGAAGGTTCGAGTCGTTTTCAGACCGTCTTTGGCACCGACATTCAAGAAGACCGTTCCGTTATTACCGACGCGGACAACTTCCCCATCAGCGATATCAAACTCTTCTTTTTGAAACAAGTCGACTTTCTTTTTCAAAATCGTGTTTTCTGCTACTTTGAGTTCCAGCTCTTTATCACGTTCGCTGATGACACCGGTGAGCGTGGCTCGTTCCTTCCCTGCGTCTTGTTCCAACTTCAGGTACTTGGCTTGAAATTCTTCGAACTTCTGGTCCTGTTGAGTTTTGTAGGTGTCGTATTCCTCGGTTTTCTTGCTCAAGTCCTGTTGCGACAGTTCAAGCAGTTTCTTGGTTTGCTCGACTTCTTGTTCCTTCGCCGCAATCGCAGCTTTCGCTTCGCGATCAATTCGCGCTTGTTCGTTCATGGAAACAACCAAGTCGTCATATTTTCGGCTGAGAGCGTCACCGAAGTTCTTGACGAGTCCGCGCCAGGTTTCTTCGCGGTTCTGGTCCTTTGGCCCCAAGAACAATTTCATATCCTTTTCATGTTCCAAAGCAATGTCATCGACTTTCTTTTTGATGTCGACGACAAATGGTTGGTCGGGGGTGTTGTTGAGTTTGTCCACAAGCGTGTCCAGCTCTTGGCGACTGGTTTCGACTTCGACGACACTTTTGCCAAGTCCGCCAAGGAGACCCATGAGAACGTCAGCCTGAATTCGATAGGCGTCTTGAACTGCCTTTTCGCGAGTCGCTTTAGTTTCCGCAGCTGACGCGGCGTCCGCCAAATCATTGGCGCGCATGTACGTCAAGAAAAACATCAGCGCCAGTAACATGGTCAGCAAGACCAACACAATAACGGCGATAAGGTAACCTTGGTTCTCGCGCGCGGCCATCAGAAATCTCCGAACGAACTTTTGTTGTTAAAATTGGCTGGGTCAGTAACGAAAAGGAACGAATGCACCGAGGTCGGGATGGGTCACTCAGTGACTTCCCTATTCGAACTCGCCAATTTTCTCCCTGCAATCGATTGTAAATACGGCAAAAAACAGTGTCAAATTTTGGGTTTGCGTAATCTGAGTTGTCTTCAGCTTATCGGCTGAATAAATCTTCGCAGTCAGAACTCGTTGAAACGTCGCAATAAACGGCTAATCCGACCGATTAATCCAACTTTTTGGATTCATCCAGCCCTAAAGTCGGATTATGTCGTTTGAACCCTCGGTTAGAATTCAACCGACAAAAGCCCCGAAAAGTGTTGTAGCTCGCAAGGAATGGAACTGTGAAGAAAAATCGGGAAAAAAGCCAACAAAAGACCTTGGCACTGTTTCCGGAGGACGAAATTGACCAATTGCCTCCGATATCCCGGCCTCCAGAGCTCGCGGAAAAAAATGACGAAGTCGAATTGGATTTTAGCGATCTTTCCGGAAAGACGGTCTTCGTTCTCGACAGTCACTCGTTGATCTATCAGGTCTTTCATGCGATTGGCGAGATGACTGGACCAGACGGCCGAGCAGTCAATGCCCTGTTTGGTTTTACTCGCGATTTGCTGGACATTTTCTCGAAGTGGAAACCGGATTTCTTGTTTGCGGCTTTCGATTTCAGCGATACGACATTTCGGAACGAGATTTATCCCGATTACAA
>JBEBGH010000336.1:0-5879 GCA_040081565.1 Pirellulaceae bacterium | reverse complement strand
CTTAGTATCCGTTCCCCTAAAGTGCAGCTTGGATAAAGCAATTCCGATAAAGCAAATTCCCGACAAATGCGCTAAAATGCCAGTCGTCGCTCCCCATTTTTTGGGGAACTTGCGAGTCATTGCAGCTTGAATGGGTGTCCAGAATGGGTGAGGCAAGTCCCCCGTAAAAAGTCTGGAAATGTATCGAAATGAAGTTTAATTCAGACTTGAATTGAGTAACGTTTCGATGAGATCAACTTTTTTGCGCAAAGTCGCGGTCGATCTTCATCCACTGACTTGATTGAAGACTGATCTTCAACAGTTTACAATGTGGGCTCCCATTCACCTTTGTTTTTAGGAGTATTTAAGCATGACACGTTCCAATCGTCGAACGTTTATCAAGTCTACGGCCGCGATCGGTGCTGGCTTTTGGGTTGCTGGTGGTGCCACTGCCAAAGCCAGTCTTTCGGCAAACGAAGAAATTCGCTTCGCCTGCATCGGTATCGGGGGCAAGGGTTCGAGCGATTCGGCCGACGCTGCGAGCAACGGGAAAGTCGTTGCGATTTGCGATATTGACGACACGCGGTTTGATGGAGCTGACCAGAAGTTTCCCGGGGCGGTTCGATACAACGACTTCCGCAAAATGCTGGAAGAAAAGGAAGGTTCAATTGATGCAGTGACGGTGAGTACACCCGATCACACGCATGCGGTCGCTGCATTGATGGCGATGCGGATGGGCAAACATTGCTTCTGCCAAAAGCCGTTAACGCATTCGATCGAAGAAGCTCGCCTGTTGGCGACCGTTGCTCGCGAGAAGAACCTGGTAACTCAGATGGGTAACCAAGGCACGGCCGAAAGCACGCTGCGAATGTCCGCAGCTCTGATCAAGAAGGGTATTGTCGGGACCGTCAAGGAAGTCCACATTTGGACCAATCGTCCCGTATGGCCACAGAGTTTCGGCTTGAAGGTGGCTCGCCAGGCAACGCCGGCCAACATCCACTGGAATGAATGGCTTGGCCCCGCCAAGGCTTGCGAGTTCAGCCCGGAAATTCATCCGTTTAAATGGCGCGGGTTCTGGGACTTCGGCACCGGCGCGCTTGGCGATATGGCTTGCCACACGGTCAACATGTCGTTTATGGCATTGGCCCTTGGTAATCCAACTTCTGTCGAATCTGTCCACGATAAACACGACGGTGTGATGTATCCCAAGTCGTCGAAGATTAAGTTTGAATTCCCAGAGAAGGACGGACGACCCGCGTTGACTATGTATTGGTACGACGGTGGACAACTTCCGCCGGCAGAGTTGACTAACGATTTGCCGAAGGACGTCAATGACAAGGGCCAATCGTATATGTACTCCTCGGCTGCGTTGGTCGTCGGAGACAAAGGCAAATTCTTCTCGCCTGGTGACTACGGCGGCGACGCTCGGAACACTGGCGTGGTAGTGAATGGCGAATTCACGAATCAGCGCAAGTTTAAGGACGATGTCGAATTCGAAAAATCGCCCGGGCACTTTGTTGAGTTCGCCAAGGGTATTCGGGGAGAAGGGACACCGGTCTCCAATTTCCCGAACTACTCAGGCCCGTTAACCGAAACGATTCTGCTTGGCAATCTGGCCGTTTGGTCAGGGCAAAAGGTCGAGTGGGATGCCGAAAAAATGATTGCCAAAAACGCGACGCCAGAAATCGAGAAGATGATTCGGCACGAGTACCACAACGGCTATCACATTTAGTTGATTGCTGACGTTTCATAGAATTAGCAAAAAAAGCCCTGACGAAAGTCGGGGCTATTTTTTTGGGCGAAGCAAACCAAGGATTCGCCGACTATTCCTTCAGCATCTTCATCATGATCAACGCACGATCGACTGGAATGCTGGACAGCATCGAAACGGGGCGACGTTTGCACAAAACGTTCGTTCCCCTGATGGGCGATTCGCTGGTGCCAAAACATTCCCAGCCTTCGGCGCCGAGCGAATTGAGTTGTTTCTCCATCTCCTCGGCTGAACCCGAAAAGGCTACCACTTTGTATTCCCAGGTTTTCGCTTTCTTCATTTCTTCGGCCATCCATTGTGAAGCGGTGGCGGCGGTCGTCATTCCATTGGCCTTTAGCGCTTCATAGGTTTTTTGCGCCCATTCAACACTCGAGCTCAGGTTCTCTCCCATATTCGTCGCGCTGTTGTAGGTCTCGCCGATGTACTTTGAGACGGCATCCAAGGTGCTGCCGCTGGAGTCTTTGGCCATTCCCGCCAAGCCCTTGAGCTGATCGAGATAGCCGGACGTGGAATCAGGTTTGGCAGATTCGTCCTCTTGTTCGGCGACTGATTCAAGTACCTTGCCGAGCAATTCTTTCGCTTTGCCGACACGACCTTTGGGTTCCTCTTTTTTCACCTGAGCCTGGCAGATTCCAGATAATCCTTGAATGAATAAAAAAATGACCACTGTGAGCGCGATGGATTGAATTTTCATCTCAACAATTCCATGAATGGGTTGGGGTTTGGTAAATCATTCAGAAGTTTAATGGGGCACCAAAAAATACCCCGTGCACTTCCCAAATGTTACAGGAACCGAAAATTGTAAGCGGTTGAATCCGTTTTCCAGTGACTAAACGCCGGAATGGCTGCGAAGAGCCTGCAGGATGTTGTCGACACTTGTTTTGGCATCGCCAAACAGCATCGAAGAGTTTTCTTTGTAGAACAACGGATTGTCGACCCCGGAATAGCCCGTTCCCATGCTCCGTTTCAGGATCACCACGTGCTGGGCCTTCCAGCATTCCAAAACCGGCATGCCGTAAATCGGACTCGACGGATCGTCTTGAGCGCCGGGGTTCACGATGTCGTTTGCACCAATAACCAGAACTGTGCCAGTGTTGGGAAAGTCTTCGTTGATTTCTTCCATTTCGAGCACGATGTCGTAGGGAACGTTCGCTTCGGCCAACAACACATTCATATGACCGGGCAACCGACCAGCCACGGGATGGATTGCGAATCGAGTTTTCACCCCACGGCGTTGCAACAACTCACAAATTTCGCGAATGGGATGTTGAGCCTGCGCCACGGCCATGCCGTAGCCTGGGATGACGATGACTTCATCTGAATTGAGCAACCAATCTGCGGTCTCATCGGCGCTGGTCGTATGATAGGTTTTCGGCCCGCCTGCATCAGCGGTTGAGCTTGCGGCTGCCGCCTCACCACCAAAGCCACCCAGAATGACGCTGATGAAGGACCGGTTCATGGCGTGGCACATGATGTAGCTCAAGATCGAACCGCTACTCCCTACCAACGCCCCGGTCACGATCAATAAATCGTTGGGCAACATGAAACCAACCGCAGCTGCCGCCCAACCGCTATAGCTGTTGAGCATGGAAACCACCACCGGCATATCGGCTCCGCCAATCGCCATAACAAGGTGCGCGCCCAAGACGAAAGAAATGAGCATGACCAAAATCAGAAAGAACAATCCCCAACCCCATCCCAAGGAAATGATTCCCAAGCCCAGAACCAAGGATGCCGTCAACAATCCCACATTTAAGAGATGGCGGTTAGGCAACAACATGGGCGTGCTGGAAATTCTTCCTTCCAATTTGCCCCAAGCCACTACTGAGCCAGTGAAAGTAACACCGCCGATGAATACACCTGCCACAATCTCAAGCAGATGGACCATGTGCTCGGCGCTATTCGACATTGCGAGCAGACTGTTGGCCAGATGCTCGACTTGTTCCGGCGACATTTCGGGCGAATTAACCAGATGCTCAGCCCCAGCAGTTTCGATCCGCCAGAAATTCGCGATTCCCACGAGCACCGCTGCAAGCCCGACGAAACTGTGAAGGATGGCAACCAGTTGCGGCATCTGAGTCATCTCGACTCGTTTGGCCAAGATCGCTCCAATCGTAGCGCCGCAGCCGATTGCAATCAGCAAAAAAACCGTTGAGGCCATGCCCATTTGGCCGCCGGGAAACTGGCCGTTGATGCCGACGATCTTGACGCAAAAGGCCGCTACGATTGCCAGCGTCATCCCGATCATGCCGAAGAAATTTCCGCGGCGACTGGTTTCATGTCGACTCAAGCCGCCGAGGCTGAAAATGAAGCAAACGCCGGCAATTAGCCACCATACGAGGGGAAGTGAACCCATGGGTTATCCTTGTCTCCGAAACATTCCCAGCATTCGTTGGGTCACTAAAAAGCCACCGGCGATATTGATCGTTGCAATGAGTACAGCAAAAGCCGACAACAGCGACGGCGCTGAGTACCACGTCTCGTTCATCTGCATGATGCCGCCGATCACAATGATTCCACTGATTGCGTTCGTGACGCTCATCAACGGCGTATGCAGGGCTGCCGTGACATTCCAAACCACTTGCCAGCCGATGAAGCAAGCCAAAACGAGCACCGTAAGATGCGAAACAAATTTTATTGGCAGGTAATAACTCAGAAGGAACAGCACAACCAAAGCGAACAAAAGGACACTGATGGCCATCACCGGATTACCAAACAGGCCGAGAAATCCTGCGGGTTTGGCTTCAACAATGTTCGCCGGTGTCGTTTGAGCTGCGGGTGCCGAAACCGTATTCGGAATTGGAGGTGGAGGCCAAGTCACTGTGCCTTCATGCGTCACCAAGCTGCCGCGAATCACAACATCTTCCAGATTGATCTGAGTTGAACCGTCTTTCGCCGGTGTCATGTCGGTCAAGAGGTTGACGATATTATTCGAGTATAAGGTCGACGCTTGGGTCGGCAAACGACTTGGCAGATCCGAGTAGCCGATGATCGTAACGCCGTTGTCGGTCGTATATTTCTCGCCGGGTCGCGTGAGGTCACAATTGCCCCCCTGCTCTGCCGCCAAGTCCACAATCACACTCCCGGCCTTCATGCTTTTGACCATTTCGGTCGTAATCAGTTTGGGCGCTGGTTTGCCCGGAATCAAAGCCGTTGTGATGATGATGTCGACTTCTTTGGCCTGGGCCGCGAACAATTCCATTTCAGCCTTGATAAAAGCCGGACTCATTTCCTTGGCGTAGCCGCCGGTCCCATCGCCCGATTCCTCGAATTCCAACTCCAGGAATTCTGCGCCCATGCTTTTTACCTGGTCTTTGACCGCTGGTCGCGTATCGAAGGCTCGAACCATCGCCCCTAGTCCTCGCGCCGTACCGACCGCCGACAAACCGGCAACACCCGCGCCAATCACTAAGACCTTCGCGGGCGGCACCTTGCCTGCCGCAGTGATTTGTCCGGTAAAAAAACTGCCGAAAGCCGTGGCGGCCTCGATCACCGCACGGTAACCAGCGATGTTGGCCATCGAGCTCAAGGCATCCAATTTCTGTGCACGCGAAATTCGTGGTACGCAATCCATCGCAAAACTGGCAACACCTTGTGCCGCCAATTGCTCGACAAGCTCTTTGTTCTTGGCAGGCCAGACGAAGCCGATCAGGATTGCACCGCGCTTCAGCATTTTGACTTCGGCCGACGTCGGTAGATTGACCTTGATCACCAAATCGGCCGCATTCCAACCCGAGACCGAATCGTGAACGATTTTCGCGCCGGCATCCTCGTAAGCCTGATCGGTAAACGAAGCTTCTTCGCCAGCAGTCGTCCCCACTCGGATCTCGTAACCGAGCTTGATCAGTTTCTTCACTGACAGAGGAGTGGCGGCAACTCGTCGTTCGTTCGTTGCCGATTCGCGGGGAACAAAAATGATCATCTTCTATCCGTTCCAAATGGCTTTGCGGCGAGAGGCCTGGCGGGAGGCACTCACACAAACTTACCGGGCAAAGCAAAAAAATACCATCTTGGCATGACGCGTTTATCTAGTCGCGACGAGCTGGCGAAGTATTGATATTACGGGGAAATTTGCGGGCTCACAAGCGGTCGAACGTCGCCGAAGTCATTCTTTTCCAGGTTCCCCGAA
>JBEBGH010000058.1:0-20846 GCA_040081565.1 Pirellulaceae bacterium | reverse complement strand
GTTCAATATTCCACCCGGACGAGACGGTATGGTTTCAGTGAAGACCGTTTGTTTAGAGCATGGAAAGACAGACCCAACGCCTAAATCAAACTACACCATTCGACCCATCGATGAACTAAATACCGATCCTCGATTGAAGAAATTGATCGAGATGTTGGCGACCGATCAGGTCAACCACGGCGTGGCACAAGCTGCAGCTTGGAACATCGCCAACGAAGTCTCTTGGGATGCACTAGCCCGCAAAAACCGAGTCGAATTACTGGGCGGCTACACCGAGAAATTTTTCACCTTGGAACAAGTTGCCGCGGCCAAGGTATTGGCGACGCGAGTCATGAACGAAGTTGAAGCATCTTCCAAGTCGCAACCGGCGGAAGAATCCCGTTCGCGAAGCATCAAGAACTAAGCAATTGCTTGGCAAATCTTGAATTTTTGAACCGGCTAGTGATAGCCGGTTTTTTTATTGCTAAATTGGCCGTGGTGCCCCAAAGTAAGCCGTCTTTAAGAAAAAACCAATGCGATTCTTCATCTTTTCATGCACGCTTGCCGCTCTCGTTGCCACAATGTCGAGTTGTAGCGGAACGCAGCAAACGCAAATTCCCAATACAAAACAAGAAGTGCAACCTTTGGAAACCAAAGAAATCAACACCGATACGCCGAACGCTTCCGGGTTTGCGATTACTCGAATTCGCGAGGGCGATTCCTACAAAGAAGGAGTTGTCGATTCAAAAGGGGCCGAGATCATACCAGCCAGCACCCATTTACTTGTCAAAGACCTTACCGGGAGCTTGGCGTTGATCAATGTGGATCGCAAATTTCTCTTCGTGCCCTTGGAGGGTGGAGCGGTGTTGAAAGAGGAAATCGACAGCGTCAAGGGGTTTCAGTATGCCGAGCCATTTCAATGTGGCCACGCGTTGGTGGTTGTCGACGACCGTTGGTTTTATATCGACTCCAAATTTGAAAAAGCATTCGGTTTGGATTTTGAGTTTGCCGAGACCTTTCATCACGATCGAGCTCTCGTCAAATCGGAAAAGGGATTTCAAATCATCGACAACACAGGCAAGATTGTGGCGGATTTGAACTTCGATCAAGTCAATCCTCAAAGTCCTTGGTTTTGGCAAGTTACAAAAATTGAGAACAAAAGGTATCGCAGCGGCTTTGTAGATCTGAACGGAAAATTAATAACGGACGTGAATTTTGATGACGTTGGTTATTACCAACCGGATGTCAAACGACTTCGCGTCACGGTCGGTGACCTTCACGGTTTTCTCAACGAGCACGCCCATACTGTTATCCCGATCCAATACGAACACGCCGAAATTTTTGATCGCGGCAAGGCACGCGTCCGCCTCAACGGCAGATCTTTTTTCATCAATAACGACGGCGTGGAAGTTCCTGAATAAATTCCGTCGAAGCGAGGACGATTTGAGGAAAGGTGTGTCATCATCGGGAGCGGTGGATTCTTACCAGCCACGACTTTCCTCGTCGCGTGACTCCTTTTGGCAAAGGCGCCGGACAGCGCGACAGTGTCAGGTGTGAGGCCCGATTTCTTCAAAGATCGGCAAATTCTGAAAGCTCTGTGACGTTGACTTGTTCTCTTGCGCGCGGCCACCGGCTACGATGGTTAGCGCTGAAGACAACACCCGCAGTGTTACATTGAGCTTGCCATGACGAATCCGATTCCCCATCCGCCGCGCTCCATTCCGCAGGTAATGGTCTCCAGCACCTTCATCGATTTGAAGGATTTGCGCAGGATCATGTTCGACGAGATCAATCGCTACGACATGCGCGCTGAAGGCATGGAACACGATGGAGCGAGACTTGTGGACTCGCTGGCGTCTTCGCTGGAAATGGTGCTCAACAGTGCCGGCTATGTCTGCGTGATCGGCCAGCGATACGGCGGTGTGCCCGAATGCCCGAAGCAGAACCCGGACAATCTGTCCGTCACCGAACTTGAGTTCAACGCCGCGCAGGCTCGTGGCCTCCCCATTCTGCTCTTCGTCATGCGCGACGACTACAAGCCTTTGGGCAAAGACGATTGGGAAAGGGATCCTGCCAAGGAAGCCAAGCTCAACGCCTTCCGCGAACGCGCCAAGTTGATTTCCTCCGGCTCAAAACTGCGCCGCGTGTATGCGGAGTTCAGCAGCCCCGAGGAGTTCGCGAGAGTCATCACCCCATCGCTCATCGAGTTGCGCGACCATCTGCGAAAGCCTGCGCCTGCGCGAGCGGATGGCGACGTTATCCCAACTCCCCCCGCCTTCTACGCCAATCCCGACTACATCGGCCGCAACAACTTTATCGGGTGAGCGGCGCAGCTTCAGCTCCTCAGCGATTGGGCCAAGCCCTCCGATCCCACCAGCGTGCTGCTGTTTGAAGCCATCGGCGGCAATGGCAAGAGCATGCTCACCTGGCAGTGGGCCAGAGACGAACGGGGACTCTACGCCACCGCCGTCCGCGACTGGGCCGGGCGGTTTTGGTATTCGTTCTATGAGAAGGGGGCCATCATGCGCGGCTTCTGCCAGCATGCGCTCGCCTACATGACGGGCCAGCCGCTGGAGACCTTCGAAAAATGGCCCATGGCGGACCTGCGCAAAGACCTGCTGGCCCAGCTCCACCAGCGGCCTTGGCTGCTCATCCTCGATGGCCTGGAGCGCGTGCTCGTGGCCTACCACCGCTTCGATGCCTCCGAAGTCCGCGACGAGGAGGTGAACCGCCCCACCGACAAAATCCTCGACCGCGATCCCTGCGATGCCATCCGCGACGAGGACACCGACCTCCTCCGCGCGCTCGCCGCCGCCGCGCCGTCGAAAATCCTCATAAGCTCCCGGCTCATCCCGCGCGTGCTGCTGAACCAGGCTGGCATTCCCATCCCCGGCGTGAAGCCTCTGCTGCTGCCGGGACTGGACGAGCCGGATGCCGAGGAGTTGCTGCGCTCCTGCGGCGTCCAAGGGACCTCCGCCGACATCCGCTACTACCTCACGAACTACTGCGCGAACCACCCGCTTGTCATTGCTGTCCTCGCCGGCCTCATCAATTCACCGGGTCCGCACCGGGGCGACTTCGACACCTGGGCCGCCGACCCCGACTACGGAGCCAGGCTGAACCTCGCCAGCCTCGACCTCATCCAGAGCCGCAACCACATCCTGCGCGCCGCGCTCGATGCGCTGGAGCCCGCCAGCCGCCGTCTCCTCTCCACCCTCGCCCTGCTCAGCGATGCCGTGGACTACGACACCGTCGCTGCCTTCAATCCCCACATCCCGCCGGAGCCGGAGAAACTCGTGCTCGATCAGTCGTGCCTTGATGGATCGGGTGGCCGGGGCTGGACTGAGCGGAGCGAAGGAAGCCCCGGGGTTTCGGGCTGGCGCCCTCCAACCCCGGCCACCCATCAATCCACTGCTGACAGAGCACTGGCCGAAACGATGCGGGACCTCGAACATCGCGGCCTGCTGCAATACGACGGCCGCACGCAGCGGTATGACCTGCATCCCGTCGTCCGCGGCGTGGCCGTTGGCGAGATGACGCCCGAGGACAAGGAACGCTACGGCCAGCGCGTGGTGGATCATTACGCCTCCCAGCCGCACAACCCCTATCGGGAAGCCAAGACGATGGAGGACGTGGAGAACGGCCTGCACGTCGTTCGCACCCTGCTCAAGCTTGGCAAATACCAGCAGGCGGCGGATGCCTTTCGGGGTGGTTTGGCGACTGCCATCCGAGTCAATCTCGAAGCCCATGTGGAAACGCTGTCGCTGCTACGCGCCTTCTTCCCGGCGAGCTGGGACGCACTGCCGAAAGACATGACGGCCTCGGATGCGTCCTACATCACGAACATTGCAGCGCTTGCCTTGGACCACTGCGGCGAATTCCAGAAAGCCCTCGGGGCCTATGCGGCATCGCTGGGCGTGGAACTTGCGACACCGAACTATCGAGGGGCAAATACTCGTGTGCGCAACATCTCACGCAACCTGTGCAGTCGGAGTCTGGTGGCAAAAGCCCTCCGCGTCGATGCCCTCGCCCTCGATCTCGCCACCGTGCGTGAGGATGACGAGGCCATCTTCATCGGTCGCCTCTTCCAGTTTTTAGGTCAATCCCGCCTCGGTCAGTGGCGGGTGGCGGAGGCGAACTGGCGGCTGCTCGATTCCATGGGGCGCGACTGGTCTCGGAACGTGTATCGGCAGGGCGACGCGGAGGAGTATTTCGCGCGATTCCAGTTCTGGCAAGGCACCTTGCAGGAGGAGCACCTCACAGCAGCGGCCACCCTCGCGGAGCAGGACGGCAACCGCGTCACCCTTCGCAATCTCCACCGGCTGCGCGGAGCCTGGCGGCTGGAGCAGGGCGAATGGGCGCTGGCCGCCGCGAGCTTCGATTCAGCCGTGACCCTGGCCCGCGAGCGCCGCCTCGTGGATGCCGATTCCGAGACCGGACTCGCCCTGGCCAAGCACCACCTCGGCCAGCTCACCGGCGACACCGCCCGCAGCGAAGCCGAGCGCCTCGCCGAACTGCGCCACCCCGCGCATCGCACCCTCGCCCTGCTCTGGCTGGCCCTCGGCGACCTCGACCAAGCGCCTCACCACGCCCTCGCCGCCTACCGCTGGGCCTGGGCCGACGGCGAGCCGTATGTCAACCGCTACGAACTCACCAAGACCACCGAACTGCTCCGGCAGATGAACGTCCCGATCCCGCAGCTTCCGCCCTACGATCCCTCCAAAGACGAACCCTTCCCCTGGGAAGCCGACGTCCGCGCCGCCATCGAGAAACTGCGTACCAAGAAGCAAAAGAAAAAGACCAAGGACGCCTAGGGTAAAGATGTGTAAGTGGCATGATTGGACGCGAAGCAGGCGAGTGTGCAAGCGAGTTGAGTAGGCCCGTACGCTTTTCGCCAACGCACGAAGTTCATCGGCGGGAAGTACGAACTACAGCGCCACGTGCAGAAAGTACCTACAGGAAGGCTTGAATACTCCTGATGCCCCCGCTCAGGTCAGAGTTGCGGGAACACGTCTAAAACGAGTTTAACTGGACATCAATTCATGGAATTGTTAAACTTTTCGGATAAGCATTTGCGAAGACGTCGCACCGAAAGGAAGTGGCGTTTTTGCGAGATTGCCAGCGTAGCTTCAATTGGCAGAGCACCGCATTCGTAATGCGGGGGTTATGGGTTCGACTCCCATCGCTGGCTCTTTAAGTCCGAGCGGTTGACCGTCCTCGTTTCGGTAAATTTGATTTAGCGCCCGCCGGTTTCTTCAGGCTAAAAATTCTTGGCTTATTATTTTTGCTGGCCCGCTTTATTCATTTTGCCGGTCGGCACCTTCTTTTTTCGAGCTTCGCTACGGCAACGGTCGCTGCAAAAACGAACCTGTTCCCATACGTTGACCCATTTCTTACGCCACGCAAACAGCCGCGCGCAATGTACGCAGGTTTTCGTAGGTAAATCTGGTTTCTTGTGAGCCATGAAAATTGCGTTCCGTTAATCGGTCTGCGGCAAATGCGGTTTCACGGCATTGTAGCGACCGAACAGCTACGTCTTCGAATGTTGCTTCGGCGCCACTTCAAACGATTTAATGGAACGAAGTCGACATGCCGACCGCCGTACTTATTTATCCGCACCAGTTGTTCGACCCGCACCCGGCCGTGGCGGGAGCCGACGCGGTGTACGTTGTCGAAGATCCCCTGTTCTTCCGGCAGTATGCGTTCCACAAACAAAAGTTGATGTTGCACCGGGCCACCATGAAACGGTACGTCCGCGAGATCGTCCCCAAAGCCCGCTACGTGGATGCCCACGAACTCGTTGATTCGGGCGATATCGTCGCATTGGTCAAGCGAGCGAAGTTCGACGCGATCCGAATCGTTGATCCGAATGACGACTGGTTGTCTACACGGCTGGCTGCTGCGTGTTCTGCTCAACGTGTACAACTCACTGTTCTCGACGATCCGCATTTTCTTACCCCCCAAGCCGAGATCATCGCGTTCACCGCGGACAAGAAGAAGTTGCATTTCACCGATTTCTATGTTCGCCAAAGGAAACGTTTAACGATCCTCCTCGACCCGAATGGCAAACCGGTAGGCGGCAAATGGAGTTTTGATACCGACAATCGCAAGAAGCTGCCGAAAACAGTCCAACCGCCAGCTCCGGCAACGCCGTCAGAAAATGCCTTCGTCCGAGAAGCCCGCAAATACGTCCGAAAAATGTTTCCCGATGCACCCGGCGCGGACACGCCATTTGTCTATCCCACGTCTGCGGGTGAAGCCCGCTCATGGCTGGCCGACTTCCTGGACAATCGCTTCGTCGACTTTGGGGTTTATGAAGACGCGATTTCTACCAGTGAGCGGGTGCTGTTCCATTCCTTTCTCACGCCGGCGCTCAACATCGGCCTCTTGTCACCTCGGGAAATCGTAGATGCGGCCCTCGAGTATGCCGACCAAGTGCCTTTGAATTCGTTGGAAGGGTTTGTGCGACAGGTTATCGGTTGGCGGGAGTTTGTCCGGCTGGTGTATCGCACACGCGGTCGGCGACAGCGAACGCTGAACTATTGGGGCTACAACCGGCCGATGCCCGCCGCATTCTACTCCGGCACGACCGGTATCGACCCCGTGGATCACGTCATCCGCGCGGTTCTCGATACTGCCTACTGCCACCACATCGAGCGGCTGATGATCCTCGGCAACTTTATGTTGCTGTGCGATCTCGGTCCCGATGAAGTCTACCGCTGGTTCATGGAGTTGTTCATCGACGCCTACGACTGGGTCATGGTGCCGAACGTGTACGGCATGAGCCAGTTTGCCGACGGTGGAGGAATGACGACCAAGCCTTACATCAGCGGCAGCAGCTACGTGTTGAAAATGAGTGACTTCAAGAAGGGACCGTGGTGTGCGGTCTGGGATGCCTTGTACTGGCGATTCATCGACTGCCACGCCGACTTCTTTCGCTCCAACCCGCGGATGCGGGTGATGGTCGGAATGCGGGACAGGATGGGGTCGAAGCTGACCGAGCATTTACGGGTCGCTGACGGGTTTCTCAATAAATTAGGTTGAAGGAGGCCCGGAGCACATTCGCGCGCCAATCAAGCGGTGAAGAAATGAGCTTAAGAATGGGAGATTACAGCCTTTCGGTCGAAGCCAATGTCTGGTGTTGCAGAATTGCCCTACGCCTTTGGGCCGAAACGCCGCAGTTTAAAGGGGTGGAAAGTGTCATTCCCTTGCCTTCCAGGCCGGTTTTTGTTATCCTTCGCGTTCGGTCCGGGATTGTAGAAGACTTCTTTTGACCGATCGAAAGCGGCGATTTTCGAGCTTGATGGAATCGTCCGTTACGCGGAATTGATGGGATCGAATCCCATCGGTACGTGTCGAAATTGGGCCGATATTGAAGCTCAAGCCCGCCGTCCGGTAGCAAATTGATGAAAACGTTGCATGTGTGGGCTTTGCGGCTTCGTTGATTTCGGGCGGTCAAGCAAATTTGGTTTTGTTTCATTCATTCGGGAGTTTTGGAATGTCGCAGGCGAGTACTGAATTACGAGACATCGTTTTGTCCAACAATTCATTTGGCCCTAACGAAATCGCAGTCATTTCGCGAAAGATCAGCGATGATTACCAACAGTTCCCCGTGCTCCGCGATCTGACTTCCGAATTGGAAGCTCAAACTTCTCGATCGCCGGCGTCGTCGGTTCGGTTGGGCGTCTATCAATATTTACTTGGACGTTACCGCGCCGCGATCGGCACCCTGGAGAACGCCGACGGTGGTGCCCTGGCTTATTTTTATCAAGGCCGTTCGCACTTTTCCCTCGAAAATTATTCCCGCTCCATCGAATGCTATGAAATGGCCAAGAAGGCTGGCCTGGATAAAGATGTTTGCCAAGTCGCGATCGCAGAAGCCAAACGCTTGATGGGCGATCTCGAGGGCTCGATGGCGATCCTCGATAACTTGTTTGGACCGATCGAGCAGACTGCAGAATACTTGTACCAACGGGCCGCAACGATTTCGCAATTGAAAACAAATCCGGAAGAAGTCATTCGCCTTTACGAGCGAGCCGTTGAACTTGACGGACGCCACGCCGGTGCCCTATTTGGCCTTGGTTTGGAAAACGACCGTCACGGCAACGACGAAAAGGCGTTGGAGTTGTATCAACGAGCCTCATCGGTATTTCCTTCGCATGTCGGCGCATTGTTGAACCTCGGAATTTTGAACGAAGATTATGGCCAATACGGCCGTGCGACTCGTTGTTACGATCGCATTCTGGATTCCTATCCCGCGCATGAACGAGCACGTTTGTTCCGTCGCGACGCTGCTGAATTGCTTGGCGGCGGCGAACAATGGGACGAAGACAAGGACCGCGTAAATCGTCGTCTCCAAACGATCATGCAGGTTCCGATTGCTCAATTCGAGTTGTCTGTTCGCAGCCGAAATTGTTTGCAAAAAATGGGGATCATCACGCTGGGTGACCTTACGAAAGTTTCGGAAGCCGAGTTGTTGGCCAGCAAAAATTTTGGCGAAACCTCGTTGGTTGAAATTCGCGAAATGATGGCCAATAAAGGCTTGGCGATTGGTCAACACTCAGCCTCTCCTGGGCCGAGCACGGAGTACTTCGATCCAGGCAATCTTTCGCCAGACGAACAGGCGTTATTGGATCGACCGATTTCCGAACTCAATTTGTCTGTTCGGGCTCGCAAGTGCATGTCGCGCTTGGGCCTGATGACCATTGGCGAACTTGTTCGCAAGTCAGGCGACGATATGTTGGAATGCAAGAACTTCGGCGTGACGAGTCTCAATGAAGTGCGCGAAAAACTGACGCAAATGGGACTCAAGTTGCGCGGCGAATAGTTTTCGGCATGCACGATCGCTGAATTAACACGGCTTTGGTCGGCATGTTTAAGTCCGCGCGTCAAATGACGCGCGGTTTTTTGTTCCCTAGTTTCGCGAATCCTCAGAAATGAAAACCCATTCTGAAAACCACTGGGTTGATCGCATTGGCTGGCTGCGAGCGACGGTTCTGGGAGCCAACGACGGAATCGTTTCCACCGCGAGTTTAATCGTTGGGGTCGCAGCGGCTGAGTCTTCGACTCGCAACGTGTTGCTTACCGGAATCGCTGGCCTCGTTGCGGGCGCGATGTCGATGGCGGCAGGCGAATACGTTTCTGTGAGTTCGCAAGCAGATACAGAAAAGGCGGACTCGGCCCGGGAACGTTTGGAGTTAGCGACCGAGCCTGAGAAGGAGTTGGAAGAACTGACGCGGATTTACCAGAGCCGAGGGCTGGAACGGGAGTTGGCAGAAAAAGTGGCGGTGCAGATGACTGCCCATGACGCAATGGGAACCCATTTGCGCGACGAATTGGGAATGACCGAGCATTTGACGGCGCGTCCGATCCAAGCCGCGTTGGCATCTGCGGCGGCATTTGCAGTTGGTGCAGCGTTACCGCTCGCAATGGTGCCTCTGTTTGCCGGACCTTATTTGACTTGGGCTGTTTCGGGTGTCGCATTGATATTACTTGCCGGATTGGGCGCGGTAGGAGCCAAAGCAGGCGGTGCTCCAATCACCAAGGCTGTGGTACGGGTCAGCTTTTGGGGCGCAATTGCCATGGCAGCCACGGCAGGCATCGGAGCCCTGTTCGGCGCCAATGTCGTGTAATCAAAATTGCTGTTTGAGAGTTCTTTCGATCGCCTATGCAAACCGCGGGATTTCAATTTGAGTTGTTGCATGTCGATCGAAGCTCCAGGGCGCGGTTGGCGCGATTGACAACTCCTCGCGGCGTTATCGATCTACCGACCTTTATGCCAGTCGGGACATGTGGAACCGTTAAAGGACTGACTTACGATCAAGTGGCGAAAATTGGTGCCCAGATCACGCTAGGCAATACGTATCATTTGGCCCTTCGTCCCGGCGCGGACGTTGTTGAGGCGATGGGTGGCCTGCACAAGTTCATTGGTTGGCAGAAGCCAATTCTGACCGACAGTGGCGGATTTCAATTGTTTAGTTTGGCGAAGCTTTCCAAAATTCGAGAGAGCGGAGCCACTTTTCAATCGCATATCGACGGGCGAAAGTTGGAATTGACCCCCGAGAAGTCGGTCGAGATTCAGGAGCAGCTCGGTTCAGACATTGCCATGGTACTCGACCATGTCATTGGATTGCCCGCTGAAAGGAGCGCGATCTTGGACGCTTGTGAGCGCAGCATTCGTTGGGCCGGACGTTGCCAAACCGCTCATCGACGCAGCGACCAAATCCAATTCGCCATCGTTCAGGGTGGACTTGATGCAGACCTTCGGAAGTGGTGTGCCCGGGAATTGAGAGCCATGGAGTTTCCCGGATACGCCATCGGTGGATTGAGTGTTGGTGAAGAGCCGGCCGAAATGTATCGCATCATTAGCGCCACGACTCCCGAGTTGCCGGTCGATAAGCCGCGTTATTTGATGGGCGTGGGTAGACCGCAGGACTTGCTCGAGGGGATTGCTCGCGGCATCGATATGTTTGATTGCGTGATGCCAACCCGGAACGGACGCAACGCCTCGGCCTTCACCGACCAAGGCGAGTTGAATTTGCGAAATAACTGTCATCAATTGGACCCCCAGCCGCTGCAAGCCGACGTGGTCACCGATTGGAGCCACTTGAGCCGGGCCTACTTGAGGCATTTGTTCAAGGCGGGTGAGATGTTGGGCCCGATTCTGCTCAGCCTCCACAATCTGGCTTATTACATGGGATTGATGCGTCAGGCTCGGGAGGCCATCGCCAACGACTCATTTCTCGACTTTTACCGGGAACGGATGGCCGGTTGGGGCCAACCTGCGCCGTTTAATCGCCCTTGTTGATTGGGGGTGCAGGTTTTAAGATGTTGGTTCAAATCTTGCTGGCATACGGGCAATCTTGGGTTGTTTAACGACCTTGGGGTTTCGAAAATCCCGTTGAATCGTGTGGCGGCAGGAAAATTTTGTTTTGGAAATGACTGATGTTTGACTTGTACTCTTTGTTTGTATTTCTGGCGGTCCAAGTGACGGAACAGCCGAATTCGGCTGGTACGGCAACTGGTGCGGAAGCGGCGGCGGGTGGTTCCAGTATCTGGATGTACCTGCCCATATTTCTGGCGCTGATGTTTTTGCTGATGATGTTGACTTCAAAACCTCAACAGAAAGAACAGCAACGGCAAAAACTGCTGCTGGACACGCTCAAGAAAAACGACAAGGTGGTTACGGCTGGTGGCATTGTGGGGACAGTTGTGAATTTCAACAGCGATTCGGAGTTGGTAACTCTGCGGATCGATGAGTCCAACAACACCAAAATTCAAGTACTCAAGCAATCAGTGGTTCGAATTCTGAAGGATGCAAACGCAACTTCAGAAGAAGCAAAAAAGTCGTAGTTGATCAAAACGATTGCTGTTCTGCGCTGAATTTTCTTTCACGCAACATGACTTAGGAAAGTAGCGGTATGTTGGACTATTGTTTGTCGAGCGGTTTGAATTTGTTGGCGCAGGCCACTCCCCAATTTTGGCAGCAAGGTTGGTTTATTTTGCTGGCGGTTTTAGCCGCGATTGGCCTGTCACTCTGGCTGGGGCATTCCGTCTCGAAATCGCTACGCGTTCCCGAACAAAGTACCCGGTTGACCCTGACCATCGGTTCGATCCTGTTGTCGCTGCTGATCGTGACCTATGGAAAATTGAAATACGGTGTCGACCTCCGAGGTGGGGTGACGTTTATCGGCCAAGTCGATTTGCCCAAAGACTCGACCTTTCAAATCGAAGAAATCATTCCCAAGCTCATGCAGCGTGTTGACCCGTCGGGCACACGCGAAATCATGATCCGGAATTTGAGCCGCGATAAGATCGAGGTAACAATTCCCGACGTCGACATGGCAGAAGCCGACAACATTTGGAATCGACTGGTACGAACAGGCCATTTGGAATTTCGCATTGTGGCCTCGGCTGAAAGCCATGGAGCGGATATCAAGCGTGCGGAAGACAAGCTAAAGGCCGGTGATATTGGCCAAAATGTTTCGATCAACGATGAATCTGGAAACGAAAGACTCGTCGCCAAGTGGTATGCGGTCGCGCGGCTTGAGCCCGAGCTCGGTCAAAAGTTTGATCCTCACGCCCCGTTCAAATTTGTTCCTTCACCAACTCATTTGGTGCGAGACAAGGAGACTGGAACCCTGATCAATATGTCGGAGGTGCCTTTTTCACGTGTGGAAGATCGATATGGCGAAGAGTTTGCCGCCTATTGCAAGGAACGTGGATTTCGCAACGTCCAAGTGCTGTTGATTGAACCGACTACCGAGGATTTGGATGTTCAAGGAACGCATTTAACCGACGCCTCGCCCAGCACTGACGAAATGGGGCGCCGCTGCGTGAGCTTCCGCTTGAACTCTGTAGGTTCCTCCCGCATGGGTGCTCTGACCACCAAGAACCGTCCGAATGGTGAAAGCTACAAACAATTGGCGATTGTTCTGGATGATCAATTGCATTCGGCACCGAGGATTGAAAGCCCGATTCATCGCAATGGTCAAATCACCGGTAGCTTTACCGAGCGCGAAATCACCGACCTGTGCGTCAACCTGAACAGCGGCAAGATCGAAGTCGCCCTGAATAAGTCGCCGATTAGCAAGGATTACGTCAAGTCAACTCTGGGCGAGGAACTCAAGAACCAAGGGATTTGGGCTGCCGGGATCTCAATGGTAATCGTGTTGATCTTCATGCTCATTTATTACAAGAGCTTTGCCGGAACGGTATCCTGCTTCGCACTGGTCATGAACTTGCTGTTGACGATGGCGTTCGTCATTGCGATCAAACAGCCGCTTACGTTGACGGGTATCGCCGGCTTGGTATTGACGATCGGTATGGCGGTCGATGCCAACGTTTTGATTTTCGAACGTATCCGCGAAGAACTTGCCAAAGGCAGTTCGTTGCGGATGGCGATCAACAATGGTTTTGATAAGGCTACAGTTACGATTGTTGACTCCAACTTGACCACGATCATCACGGCTCTCGTTTTGTACGTGATCGGTACTGAACAGTTGAAGGGTTTCGCGGTCACCCTGACGATGGGTATTCTGTTCAGCATGTTTTCCGCGGTTTATGTGTCGCGTGGCATTTTTGAAATTTCCGAACGCCGTAAGTGGATTACGAGCGTCAACATGCTGAAGCTCTTCCCCGATCTGAAGGTTGATTTCTTGGGCAAAGCCGGACTTGCGATTACTGGCTCAGTGATCCTGATTATTGCCGGAATGGCAGGGGTTTGGATGTTGGGCTCGCGCATTTTAGACATTGACTTGAAGGGTGGATCGACAGCTCGCCTGGTGTTCAACGATCCAACGACAAAGAACGACGTTCAAACTCAACTTGAAGCGCAAAATCTGGTTGTCAACAAAGAGAAGATCATCTTCATCGTGTCTGAAATGGACGACGAAGAATTCAAGAATCGATTGTTCAAGGTGGACAGCAATCTTCCTTCGCCCGACGCCTCGCGTCAGGAAAACTGGGAGCCCTTGGATAAAATTTTGGAAAAGACTTTCCAGAACAAACTGCGGTTGAACAAAGTCGAATATGATCCGGCTTCCGTGAAAACCGAAGAGCTTGATTCGAAGACCGGCCGCTGGACTCCTGCGAATGACCTGATGCGTCAACAACTAGAGATGGGCGTTGCCGCGGCGATGCCAACGAGTCTTTTAACGAACATGTTGGTTTCCTACGCAGGCCGTCAGGAAAAACAACCGGCGGACGACAAGAAACAGGATGCCGAAAAGCAACCACCTGCTGCCTCCGGTGAGACCAAGGTTACTGACAATGAGAAGTCCGCAGATCAAAACAGCGAGACTCCCCCAGCAATCCCTTCGGCACCCCAAGATCCGAATGCTCAAGATGTCCAATTGCCTGGCACGGATTCGGGAGCGACGGTGATCAACACCAAGAAATATCGCAGTCAGGCAAAGTTGGAGTTTGTTAACCCGATTACGCCAAAATCTTTGAAGTCATTCCTGACTGAGTACGCCCAACAAATTGATATCCCCATTGAAGAAGATCAAATCCGCGTTACCAATGATGATAAGGAAGAAGTTGATTCACCGAGCAAGTCTTGGAATGTGACGATTGAGTCCCGAGGTGAAACCGACGCCCAAAAAATTCTGGCGAAGTTTAAAGCAGAATACGACCAGCAAGTTTATTTCCCAGCCTCCAGCGGTGTCGGTGGACAGATTGCCGGCTACGCACAACTTCAAGCGTTGGTGGCGATTGTCGTCAGTTTCCTCGGAATTATTTTGTACGTTTGGTTTCGCTTTCAAAGTCTGGCCTTCGGCTTTGCCGCGGTCTTGGCCTTGGTTCACGACGTGCTGGTGACTGTGGGTGCGATTGCGATTAGCAACTATGTCGCCCAGTACTTTGGTTTTCTGCTGATTGATGACTTCAAAATCAGTCTGACAGTGCTGGCGGCAATCTTGACGGTGATTGGATATTCGCTCAACGATACCATCGTGATTTTTGACCGTGTTCGCGAATACCGAGGCAAGCGAAGGGAGTTGACCGCTGAAATGATCAACACCAGTATTTTGCAGACCTTGAGCCGAACGATTCTGACTTCGTTGACGACGTTCATGGTGGTTTTGGTTCTTTACATCGCTGGTGGTGATTCGATACATGCCTTTGCGTTTGCCTTGGTGATCGGAATTATCGCTGGCACCTATTCCACTATTTTCATCGCGTCGCCAGCATTGCTCTGGTTCCGTCATTTAATGGGCGATGATGCAACCCTGGAAGGGAATCGAGCATCGTCTTGAAGGTCGTTGTAAGTGTCCTTCGAAGGCCGAAAGCAATTCCGCAATTTGCGTAGAGCTTCCAGTTTATCGCTGGAATTTGGAAAGTTTTAATTCTTAGGAAAACTTTAACGATTTCATAATTTGTTTCAAATCTAGTGACCGAAATAAAACGCAGCCTCGTGCTGCGTTTTTTTGTTGGATAGACCGTGAGGAATTCAAGCCATGAATGTTCGACTGGTGCTCTTGTTTACAACGGTCTTTACTTGGTCAGCCAATACGCATGTCTTTTCACAAGGCGGATCGGGCGGCCAATGTGATCAGCCGCTTTCAGAGGTGCAATGGAACCCGTCAGCCAGTTGTGACCAGGTCGTGCCAGGGAATTTGTATGCTGGCTATTCCTTCATGTTTACCAAGTTGCACTACAAAGAATCCTTCGAGGGGATGATCTCGGATTTAAGCACCGGAACGCAAACGCTGGTGCCTTTCGAACACAATTACGAGTATACGCCACGTGTCTGGTTGGGATTGCGAACGGGTGATGGGTTGGGCGCCAGGGCCTCGTACTGGAACTACGACCACGCGAGCGATGGGCTTGAACTTACCAGCAACGGCCAACAGATACCCTCGGCGATTGCGACTTCGGTAATCTTTCCAGCGTCCGTGGTCGCGGCATTTCCGGGCGATCAACTTTCCATAACGAGTGCACTCAAGGCGACACTCGTCGACCTGGAAGGCACGTACGATTGTCGACTCGATCGTTTGGAGATGACCATGGGCGGCGGTATTCGCTATGCCCATACGGATCAACGCTCAGACGCACTCGTTACTCCTGGGCCTGTGCCGGGCGCAACAGCCGCAGCATTGAATTGGATGCGGGAATTCGAGGGTTTCGGTCCGCTGATTTCGGCCAACGGGCGAATGCCGTTTGGTTGTCGAGGGCTTTATGCCACTGGTGGCGTGAACGTGTCGTTCTTGTTTGGCGAAAAAACGCTGCGGCGTTCAGTGCTGAACGACGCAACGCCGCCGTCAAATCGTGGCTTGCCGTTTCTCGCATTTGATAACGCTGACGAAATTACAGGAGTCTACGGCTCGCGACTGGGCCTGGGCTGGCAACGCAGTACGCACATGGGAAATTTGTCCGTGGAAGGTGCCTATGAAGGCCAACTATGGACCGAAGGCGGATCGCCAACCATTACCTTTGCCGGCTTCAACAGCCTGAGCCTTTCAGTCGGCCTCGCTTACTAAGACAAAATCTTGAATCCAGCGAAGTTGCTTTTTTCAACTACTTCCCGGCGAGTGCAAACAATAATTTGAAACCGGCAATGATCAAGACAACCGCCAAGATTCGTTTGATCGTTTGTTGGTGAAACCTGGAACTTCCCAAGTACGAGCCAGCGGTACCACCAACGGCGGCTGCGATGGCCAGGCCGATGGCATATGAGGGAAATTGTTGTGTGTTGCTCCAATTTCCGAGTAGACCCGCAGCCGAGCATATCAGGATAAACATTGCCGAGGTTGCCGCGGCCATTTTGGTTTTGGCCCATTTCATCCACAGCATCAACGGTGTCAAGAAGATTCCACCGCCCGTGCCCGTCAATCCCGCCAATAGCGCAATGCCCGCTCCCACTCCAATAGCGAGACGGAGTGGCGGCTCTCGAGTCTCAGCTTCGTCTTTCGCCGGTAGTAGAAATCGACCGGCCGAAAATAGAAGAATTGTGCCAAGCACAACCTTCAAAAGCGTTACTGGAAATTGCAAATAGCCTCCCAAAAAAGCCAGCGGTGCAGCAAGGACCAAGAACGGCCAAGTCAATTTCCACGAAAAATGTCCGCCGCGAAAAAACTGCCAAGTCGCAATGGTGGCGACGACTAAATTAAGTGTCAAAGCAATCGGCCGGAACATCGAAGCCTCCAACCCGGCCAACGACATGATCGCGATGTATCCCGACGCCCCTGCGTGCCCAACCGACGAATACAGAAACGCAATCAGCGCGATAGCCAGACTCAACCAGATCAATTGTTCAATTGGCATCGATTGGCCGCTTCCGGAAGGACTTGGACGTTATCCAGGAACTCAAATCAACGAGCATCAAACTGCCGGACGATTAAACCGGTTATATTTTCTGTCGTTCGTATGAATCACTACTGTAGTCAACTTGAAGGACTCCATGAAGATCACTGACATAGCAATCAAAAGAGTTGCCTACACAACCGAAGACTTCACCTATCGGACTCCGATCAAATTCGGCGGTTTCGTTCTCGATCGCGTTACACTGTTGAATACCGAGGTAGAAGTTGAAACAGGACAAGGGAAAAGGGCGATCGGTCGCGCATCGATGCCGCTGGGTAACATCTGGGCGTTTCCCTCAAAGTCACTCGGTTACAAACAGACTCTGGGAGCGATGAAGTGCGTCGTTGAACGAGTCGCAAAGATTTACGAGAAAGCAAAGCTGACTGGCCATCCGATCGATCTGACTTGGCAGCTTGAGTCGTCTTTTTTCGCGGCGGCAGACGAGGAATCAAAACAGTTGGCGCTGGGGGAGCCGATACCCCGTCTGGCGACGTTGGTGGCGGCCAGCCCGTTTGATGCTGCGCTCCATGATGCTTTTGGGAAGGTTCATCGGGTCAGCTCCTATCACACCTATGGCCCCGACTTTCTCGACAATGATCTTGGCCGTTTTTTCGGCGCGGAGTTTCGCGGCGTGACCATCGACCAGCACGTCACGCGAGAACCAGTTGCGTCATTGCCGCTGTACCATCTGGTCGGCGCTCTCGACCCGTTATCGCCACAGGATGTGGTCAAACCGATTGGCGACGGCTTGCCGGAGACTCTCGGCGAATGGATTGCATTTAACGGATTGACACATCTCAAAATCAAACTGAATGGCGACGACTTGAACTGGGATGTGCAGCGGGTGTTGGCAGTTGAGGTCGCCGCAGCGGAAGCCCAATCGAAACGCGGGGTTCGCCTTTGGCATTACTCGCTCGACTTCAATGAGAAATGCCAAAATATTGCCTATCTGTTGGAGTTCATTGCCCGGGTCCAGGCGGGTTCAGAAGCTGCCTTCCGGAGAATCGCCTATATCGAACAACCGACAGCCCGTGATCTAAACGCGAATCGGCAAAACGTGATGCACGAAGCCAGTGCGATGATTCCGGTGGTAATTGACGAGTCGTTGCTCGACCTGGAAAGCCTGTTGGTCGCGCGGGAAATGGGCTACACCGGCGCGGCTTTAAAAGCCTGCAAAGGCCAAACGCAGTCGATCCTGTTGGCCTGCGCTGCCCGCCATCTGAAAATGTTCCTGTGCGTCCAGGATCTGACCTGCCCCGGCGCGTCGTTGATTCACTCGGCAGGATTGGCTGCACACGTGAAAGGCGTCACGGCGATCGAAGCTAACTCGCGGCAATACTGTCCGAACGCCAATGCGGCATGGGCACCGCAGTTCCCCGGCATTTTTGACATCAAAGACGGACAAATGAACACCGGCTCGTTGACCGGCTTGGGACTCAGTGCGTTTACTTGAGAACTTGTTTCAAAAATTTGAAGCGGAGCGGCGCAAGCCGCCCGGTTTTGCAATATCGCCAAATCCACCGGACGGCTTGCGCCGTACCGCTTCCATAAGACGAATGATTAGGTTTTGGAACACGTTCTTACTCCCGGCAGATACCATATACGTTTATGATCCGTTTCACGTGATAAGCAGACCCAAAGTTAAGGATCACGGGAAAAATAACTTCGGTGTTTGTCGCCTTTCGCTCCGCGAAAGTAGCGTTCTTTCTTGGAGAGGTTGTGAATTTATTCAGACACGAGCGATCAAGGTAACCGCCCGGTCCGTTAACCGTGTGACAATGCTCGCTACTTTTGCGGAGCAAAAGGCGACTTTATAAATTCACAGCCTTGGAGCGAAAGGCGACTTTGTTTCCCACGACTCTAAGATGACCAATCGAGTCATTGTCCTCGAAGCGGGTTCGGGGCTCCGAATGGCTTGGACTTTTTCTGTTGCATTCAAAGAATAGCCCATGAACACCCCGACGCTTCCATCGGTCATCTTTACTTGCGCCGTGTTGACGAATGGCATGGCAGTAGCTGCAAGTCAACCTGGCTCCCAAATCAGGGAACTGTCGGGAAACGAATCTTCGCCCGGCACTGCCTTGCTCACATCGAGAGGGTGGTTTCAAATTGAGCTCGTTGCCCATAAGTTTGTTGTCGAATCGAGTTTGCATAAGGCGGCGGTACTTGCCACCGCCGGTTTTTCGGTGGACCGACCGTATTTGGCGGGAATGATCGTTCGTGGCCCGATGACTTTCCTAGTAAATTCGTGGTCGGATTCTGATTCGTAGCGCGAATCGGAAACGAGACCAAGCATCTGCTAGGTGTCAAAGTGAAGTCATATGTGAAGTCCGCCCGCACAACTGCTGTAAGGCCAAGGAACCGCGTGACAGAGTATCCTTGGTACCTGCAATGTCTGCTTCTGTACCCTAGCCGACCCGAGAGTCTTTACGAAAACCGTTGCTCCGCGTGTATTTTCCCAAAGCTTTTCTATCCAAGACTTTAGTGCAATTTTCTCCTCCGCACCATTGCCAATCCAATCAAACTGCCCACCAACATGAATGAACTCGGCTCAGGTACAGCCGTCAGGGTACCAGATAGAGCATACAAAGAATAACCCTCCCCCATTGGTCTATCTCCTGCAAGAATCCATCCCGATGTACTTAAACTGGAATCTCCATACCATGGTGTGCCGAATCCTAACGGATCGTCACCAACGCCAAACGCATTTGTTCCCGTCCAAACTCTAACACCCGTGCGTGTCGACCCTTGTTCGGTAATCGATAAGGGCGACATCAAAAAAGTGGAAAGAGATGTACCCCACAACATGTCATTTCCCGATGCCAACTGGGTGCCATTCAACAAATAAATTGGTACGCCGTTATTGCCTCCGGCTGAAGTCTGGACTGTCCCAGTGTTTACCCTTGCATCTATTGTCGTGGTCGATGCTATCGCCTTCCATGTCGTGTTCAATGTCGACAAAGCCAGTTGCGAGTTTGCGGCGGTCGTAACAAACGAATTGTAGTCGGCGATATTTGCGGAGAGGGAGTCACGCCTTCCCGTGGTCACAAATGCCAATCGATATTGGTCGCCCGTGGTGAGCCCGGGTGGCTGGATGATTATGTCCGCCAAAGAGTTACTGGAAATACCCAATAACATGGCCAACAGGGACAATCGAAGTACGTTTCGGATCATTTTTTTCTTCCTTGTTAATTCGGATGTGGACGTAACTGACATTCGGTTTCACAGCACCGAGGTTACTGCGACGATGATGCGCGGATCAGACAAAGATGTCGAAGCGTACCCGCCACCGAAGCGGCACGCCTTTCTGATTCGCCGGCGCCGCGCTGCACACTGCGCGAGAAACGCCTGGACACCGTCAAAGGGTTAATGCCCGTCAGCGTGCAAGCTGTGCCAGGATTTTTTTGAAAAATATTGTTTTTTTCCGGATGTATCGGCGATTCGGCTACTGGAATCCGGGATTGAGACGCTTGAGGCCGCGGGATTCTGCGGGGGGACGTCCTCTCTCGCTTGATTAGGGAGGCGGGAAGTTGGCGGTCGACATACGGGCAGCCCGGACAGCGGGCGACAGCGCGTCCCAGACGCGGATGGTGGTGTCACCGGAGCCGGAGACGAGACGGGTGCCGTCGGGGCTCCAGGCGACGGCGTGGACGTAGTCGCTGTGGCCGCGCAGCTCGGCAACTTGCTCGCGGCGGGCAACGTCGATCAGCCGGATGCTGCCGTCGGCGCAGCCTGCGGCCAGCCGCGTTCCATCGGGACTGAACGCTACGCCGTAGACAATGCTCCCCAGCGGAATGACCGCAAGGTTCTTATGGGTTCGGGGATCCCAGAGGCGAACGGTCTTGTCTCTGGAGGCCGAGGCCAGCAGCTTGCCGTCGGTGGTGAACGCCACCCGCCAGATGTGGTCGGTGTGCCCACGCAGTTCGGCGACCTGGGTCCGTGAGGCGACGTCCCAGAGACGGACGGTCGGGTCGTTTACAAGCGTGTGGGTGCTAGCGAGCAGGCCGCCGTCGGGATGAAAGGCCACGTCCGTCGAGCAGATTTGGCGGCCGTTGAGTTGGGAG
>JBEBGH010000057.1:0-20851 GCA_040081565.1 Pirellulaceae bacterium | reverse complement strand
TATTCGTGATGCCTTCGAGATTCAATCGCTACTTCCTGAAGTGGGTTAGTTGCCATTGTTTATGACGCGTGAATCGGTAATCGTGAAGTGCCCTCGCCCGCCGAGCGTTTCGCTACGTGCAAAGGCCTACGCGATTCCTCTCGCTTTCGCCGAAATGCCGGCCACGCCTGATAGGAATTTGGCCGAAAATCACTTAAATTGGACACGGATACAGATTACATTCCCGCGGTCAAATGTCTGCCCGTCTGGAATTCAGGCCACACTTGATTCTGCCGTTCACGGAAGTGACAAACCGGACCAAACGCGGCACTTATTAACAGAAAATAGAAAGCCCTATTTAATGGAACTTGACGTCTATACACCATGTCCCGTTCATCCGGAAAAGAAGATCAAATTTTGTTGCGGCAAAGAGATCGCTTCCGAGCTAAATCAGATCTTCTCCAAATTCGAAGCTCGACAGCCAGCCGCTGCGCTTGATTCTTTGAACCGGCTCATTGAAAAAGTTGGCCCCAAAGATTGCTTACAGAGTTTGAAGGTTCAATTGTTGGCCTCGTTAGGCGAGTACGAACAAGCCGGCGAAGCCAACGAACAATTCTTGGTGGCAAACCCGAATCACTCAGTTGGCTTGGAACAACGCGCCGTCATGCTGGCCAACCAAGGCCGCGTGAATGAGGCTTTCGAAGCATTACAGACAGCGATGGATAATCTTCCCGGGTCACAGATCCCGGTTGGGTTTGCGATGGCCTTTCTCGTCGTCGGAACGGCCATGTACAAAACCGGCTTGATCTGGCCCGCACGCGCTCACGTCGAATTCGCGAAATTGCTCAAGCCGAACGACGAACAAATTGAAAAGATGGCTCAATACATCGTGATGGCCTGCAACAATTTGTTTTTGAAACGACTATTGCTGCCCGTCCCGGCCCCGAATGAAGAGACGCCGTGGAAAAAGCGATACGAAAATGCTGCAAAGGCTGCCCGACGCGGCCAGTTTCGCAAAGCGGTGGAGTTGGCAAAAAAGGCTTGGGAGATGGAACCCGAATCGCCGCTGCTTATCCAGAATTTGGCGATTCATCAAAGCAGCGTGCCGAAGCCAGAGGAGCTGGTGGCTGCCTGGAAACGCGTTGCAGAACATCCATCCATTCAGCTTGTTGATCGAGTAGAAGCCGAAGTCATCGTCCAATCGTTCTCGGATTCCGATGAAAGAGATTTAAAACCAATCAAATTGGTTACCTTTGAATTCGAACAAAACTACGACGCCATTCACGAATTGGCGCTGACCTCCAAACGTTTGGTAGTCGATCAAGTGGACGAGACTCCCGATGATGACGGGGGGCCGCCTCCGCGTGCAGCCTTTTTGTACCTGGACCGCAATCGAATCGACGACGTCACCGGGCTGTCGACTCAGGAGATTCCCAAGGTTCTCGGCCAAGTGCTGTTGTACGGAAAGCAAACGGATCGCCTCGCACGCTTCGAGCTAGTAATCAAGGAAACCGATTCCCTTGCGAAACACCTCGAAGACTTCCAAGCAATCTTTCAGAATCAGTTGAAACAACTCGAGAACGAACCGCTGGGCGAGTACTCGGTGACCAGCGAGCAATTGCAAGTGTCTTGGCACCTGCCGCCGCAGACGGAGCGAAACGAGTTTCAACGACTGGAACGCGAACACCAAATGGAATTGGCCCACCAGAAACTGGCGACCATGCCGCTTGGGTTCTTGGGGTTCAAAACACTTAAGGAACTTTCCCAAACGCCTCAGGGGAAAATCCAGGCTCAAGCGGTGATCGAGAAGATCACTCTGTCGATGGATGGACAGCCTTGGCAAGATGAATTTCGTAACGCCGCTTATGCCGCCCTGGGCTTGGAGCCCTTGCAACGAATCAAGTTCAAATCGATCGATGAAATTGTCAGCCCATTTCAGGCGGTATTTGCTGAATTGGATGAATTGTCGAACGAGCACTTACGAGTCCTGTTCATGCTGGCCTCTGGCATCGGCAATATCTCGTTGATGCGGCGATTGGCTGAAAGACTGCTACGGGACGAACAATACTCGGAGGAGCTGCCGAAAGAAATTCTGCTGATGACCTTGGCCCAGGTCGAATCGGACGACGATCGTTGCTTCGACTATATCGCCCAGGCCAAGAAAGCTGCGCCTGCCGGTTCGACTTCGTTTGGTCAAATTCTTGTCATGGAATTCGAACAGAAGTTAATGCGCGGCCGGTTCAACGGCATGCGACAGATCATGGTCGAACTGCAAAAGAATTACCTTCGCGATCGTAACGTTTCCGAACGACTTGGTTATGTGCTCGCCAAATACGGTCTGATTACACCCGACGGCCGCGTCATGCTGCCACCGGAACAAGAGACAACGAGCAAGTCCGGACTGTGGACCCCGGACGCATCAGGCGGCGGAGAAGCGGAGGCGACCAGTGGTTCTGCAGGATCAAAACTCTGGGTGCCAGGTCAGTAGCCAATCCTCATCGCATCGAGCGACCGTAAGAAAAGGAACGTAAATTGAGCCGGTATGTAGTTCGATTTGGATCGATGCGAAACCTGGCGATAATGAACACGCGTCAGGGCGAGTATCGCCGCGGTGACGAAGTGGTCGCGCGCACCAATCGCGGCATGGAAGTCGGCCAGATTCTGTGCGAGGCGAGTGATAAAGTTACGGAGTACATGAATCAAAGTCAGGCCGGAACCGTGTTGCGCTTGCTCAGCAACGACGATGCAGTCCAGTTGTCTCGGCTGGCCATGCAGAAACTCACTCGTTGGCGTTTCGTCGAAAAAACTGTAGGTGACTTGAAGCTGAATCTAAAATTGGTCGACATCGAACAACTGTTAGGTGGCGAGCGGGTCATCATTTATTACGTCTCGGAGGATCGAGTTGATTTTCGCGATCTTGTGAAATTGCTTTCCGCCGAGTTCCAAACGCGAATCGAAATGACTCATATTGGCATTCGGGATGAAGCCAAGTTGCTGGCAGACTATGGCGATTGCGGCAAACCGGTTTGCTGCAACAATCACCTTTCGGCCATGCCGCCGGTCTCCATGAAAATGGCCAAGTTGCAGAAGGCCACCTTGGATCCAACGAAAATCTCGGGCCGATGCGGACGCCTGAAATGCTGTTTGAGGTACGAATACGATCACTATGAAGAAGCCGCCAAACAATTGCCCTCAGTCGGTGCCAGCGTCGTAACTAAAGAAGGTCGCGGTCGTGTTCTGTCACAAGAAATTCTGGCTCAACAACTGGTCGTTGAGATGGAAGACCATCGGCGTCTCATTATCGATGCGGGAGAGGTCTTGTCGGTGATCAAAAAAGGCGATGCGAATTCATCCCGCCGATCCAATCACGACCAAGACGAAGAATAAAGTACGGCAGTCGCACCGTAGTTTATCCGCGCAGAAATGCCAGATAGCCCATAAACAGAAGCCAGAAGAAAAAGGCGGCGGCAAAGCACCAGAACAGGACGGGCGATTTGGACTGAGCGGTCTGCATGGTTCGCCAAAAAAACAGGGATCAAGGACGACGCGCGGGCGAACACTCGGTCGCAAAATCGTATTGGCTTTCAAATGCCTCGTCAAAATCAAAGACGTCATCGAAATGCGATCGACGATCCTTCGACGATTTCTTCATGATCCCCGCGTTGATCATTTTGTAAACAACCTCCCCAATGTCGGAAGTCGAGTGAATTCCCCAACTATTCAAAACTGTCTTGGACATGTAGCCAAATTGGTTCAGGGCGTATTGCCGAATGCCTTCGCAAAGCTGTTGGCCACTTACGTGCTTGCGTGCTGGCCGAACCTTCTCGCAAGTCGCCGTGGCAGGGACGGTTTGCGAACAACGTTCCAAGGCCAACTGGTCGGCCGCGTAGGCCAACCCCTCCCGGACAAATAGGAATGCCTCTAAAGAGAATTTCGATTCATGATTCAGCAATTGCAGAAGGATTCGCAAATCAGGATCCATAAATCAGCCAATGCATGTCGAAGGTGGAAACAAAGACAAATTGTAAACGGTTCGCGGGAGGCTGGCGAACGGATAATCAATGATTTCCAAAAGCTCCCTGGATGTCAAATTTTGCTTCGGCAAAAACCGTGAAAGGACATTATTTTTTCCCAGATTTTTTTGGCTCCCGTGTCGAAAAAAATGATTGAAGGCATTGTCGGGCCTTGACAACGGAATGCGCGGGCATCACCTGTGAATCGGCCAGTTGACTTAGGATAGATAGTTCACAAATGATCAATGTAAGTGCCCGCCTACGCCGCACGCTTGTCAATAAACCCGATCGTGGATGGCGGTGAGACAAAATTCACCAGTTCACGGACTTGATAATTTCGATGTTGGTTGTCGCGAAAGTAAATCCGGGCATTCACTTCGCCTAACAGTCCAATGCTGAAAAACTGCACGCTTAGAATCGTTGACAGTGTACTGAGCAAGGTTAACGGATTGCCGGTCAAGTCCACGCCGCTGATCGCCTTCATGAGCAACGCGGCCAGCAATGACAGCGTCGCTACGGCCGCGACCCACATGCCGATCATTCCAAAAAGCTTCATTGGACTATCGAAATACTTAAGCATGTATTTGACAGTCAATAAATCGAGTACAACTCGCGAAGTGCGGCCGATACCGTATTTTGTTTTACCGAATTGCCTTGCACGATGATTCGTTTCAACTTCGACGCAACGAGCCCCCAATCGATAGGCGAGAATGGGAATGAATCGATGCATTTCGCCATACAATTCCAGTTGTTGGGCGATCTCAGTCCGGATTGCTTTGAGCGTGCAGCCCAAATCGCGAATGGGAAATCCGGTCGTTCGCGAAATCAACCAGTTGGCAATTTTTGAGGGCAATTTGCGATTGATATAAGCGTCCTGACGCTGACGCCGCCAACCATGGACGAGATCGTATCCCTGACTCAACTTTTCCAGCATCATCGGGATGTCCCGCGGATCATTTTGCAGGTCGCCATCGATGGTGACCGTCACATCTCCGGTGGCGGCTTGAATCCCCGCGTGCATCGCAGCCGTTTGGCCAAAATTTCTGCGCAACAAAACCAGACGCAATCGGGGATGTTCCACTGCCAAGGCCTTCAGTCGCAGAACAGTTTCATCCCGCGAGCCGTCATCAACAAAAATCAACTCCCAGTCGTAAGGCGTTGCGTTCATGACGCCAGAAATTTCCTCGACGGCCAATCCCACGTTGTCCTGTTCGTTATAAACCGGAACGACAATTGAGACCGACTTGACATCCTGCGTCGTCATAGAAAAATCCTTGTTAAATTCATCCTTGAATCTAGTGCCAAATCTACCGCGGCCCAGCGCAACATCACAATCCCAGTCAAAATCGCTAGCACCATCATCGCTTCCGGTTCGCAAATTTCACGCTAGCGACGATTCGCCTGTATCCTTTCCCAAGAATCCACTAAAAACTCGCGTCGATAATTACCGGGCTCTTTTCCTGCGATTCCATGGACCAAACACGATCAAATCGTCCTTTGCGTTTAAAGGCTCGCACCGATCTGCAAGTCGAATGGCAGACGTATCAAAGTCGTGAATCGGTGGTCATCAAGGATCCGATCTCGCTGAGGTATTTTCGTTTTGAACCGGAAGAATACTCAATCCTGCAATCGCTTGACGGTCAGATGAGCGCGGCGGCGGTCAAGGAAAAATTCGAACGACAATTTTCGCCGCAGCGACTTACTTTCGCCGAATTACAACAATTCGTGGGAATGATGCATCGCAATGGTTTGCTGATTTCCGACTCTCCTGGGCAAGGCGTTGAGCTTCACAAACGAAAATTGAAACAGGAGTGGCAACAGAAAAAGAATTCCTGGATGAGCCTGATGGCCATTCGCTTTCGCGGTTTCGATCCCGATCATTTGCTGACCAAATTAAATCGCGTCGTGGGCTGGGTGTTTAGTGGGCCGGCGGCAGCGATCGCAGCTGTCATGGTTTTAATGGCGGCCGCGTTAGTGTTCACCAATTTTGAAACGTTTGCCGCTAAACTCCCGACGTTTCGCGAATTCTTCGCGGGAAAAAACTGGTTGCCGTTGGCAATTGTGCTCGGAGTCACCAAAGTCATTCATGAATTCGGGCATGGAATTTCCTGTAAGCGCTTCGGTGGCCAATGTCACGAGATGGGCTTCATGCTGCTCATCTTTTCCCCTTGCCTGTATTGCAACGTCAGTGACGCCTGGTTGCTTCCCTCAAAATGGAAACGCATCGCCATCTCGGCAGCGGGAATGTATCTGGAAATCATCATGGCCAGCCTCGCGACATTTGTCTGGTGGTATAGCCAGCCGGGAATCGTGAATCAACTTGCGCTCAACGTCGTGTTCGTGTGCTCCGTAACGACCCTGCTGTTCAACGCCAATCCGCTGATGCGCTACGATGGCTATTACATCTTGAGCGACTTGGTAGAAGTCCCCAACCTGCGGCAGAAGTCAGCGTCTTTGTTGAACGGAATGGTAGTTCATTGGCTGTTTGGATTGCCGGGACGCGTTGACCCGTTTCTACCAACCCGTCGACGGTGGATGTTTATCTCGTACAGTATTGCCTCAACGATTTATCGCTGGGTGATTACCTTTTCAATCTTTTGGTTTTTGTACCGGGTGCTGGAGCCGTATGGCTTCAAAATTATCGGGCAGATGTTGGCGATGATGACGCTGGTTACCTTTGTCGTCATTCCGGTTTTAGGTGTCAAGAAATTTTTTTCCATGCCAGGAAGGTGGGGAGCCGTGAATCGAGTTCGTTTGAGCGTAGCGGGAGGTATCGCCGCGGCCGCAATCTTGGGAATCTTTGCCATTCCTTTACCACATTACGTCAATTGTTCCTGCTATTTCCAATCCCAAGGCACCGAGTCAATTTACGTTGAATCGCCTGGAGCTATCGAGCAGATTCTAGTTCGTTCGGGTGAGAGAGTTGAGGCCGATGCGCCGCTATTGCAATTGGCAAACTCCGAGAAAGAAGTCGAACTCGTGCGACTGGCGGGCGAAGCCTATATTGCGAGACGTCATTTCCAGAATGTCAGCGCGGCTTCCGTTAAGTACGACAAGTACGCCCGAGAATTGTTGACGGCCGACGCTCGAAAGAATGCAGCGGAAAGTAAATTTGCCCTGATGGAAGTCGATCGGCAGCGCCTGTTGATACGCGCCCCCCGGAGCGGCATCTTCGTCGCGGCTGTCCCCAAAGAACGCCAATCCGATGACGAAGGCAACCTCGGCGGGTGGGCAAAATCGCCAACTGATCCACAAAATTTAGGGGCCTACCTGGAATCCCAAACACTAGTGGGGCAGATCATTCCTGACACCAACAAAGTCGAAGCTGTCCTGGCAATCGATCAATCTGAAATCGAATTCATCCAGCCGGATCAAATCGTCAAAATCTGGTCCCGGCAGTTACCAGAAAAATGTTTCAGCTCGCGTACCGGGCAAGTCTCTCCGACAAAGATGCGGATCGCTCCCCGCCAACTTTCTATCCGCGCGGGGGGAGGTTTACAAACCCTGCCAAATCGTGACGGATACGAAGAACCAACGAGCGCGACTTATCAAGTAAACGTATCGCTCGAAACGGAAGGGGTACCCATTCTCACCGGCGCTACGGGAGTCGCCAAGGTTCAGGTTGGGTCACAAACTGTGGGTCGTCGATTGTGGCGGCTATTATGTCAGACGTTTCGCTTCGAACTGTAACCGCGAGAGTTCTCAGAGCAGCTGATTGCGAATGGCCCATACCGCCGCTTGCGTTCGATCATTAACGTCCAGTTTGCGCAGGATATTCTGCACGTGTTCTTTGATTGTCTCTACGCTGATTCCCAGTGAACGCCCAATCTCTCGATTGCTAAGGCCCATCGCGATGTGCTTTAAGACTTGGAGCTCACGCTGCGTAAGCGGAGACGGTCCTTGGGTCTCCAATCGAGCAGCCGTCAGTTGAATACGACGTTGCGTGATTGGACGGGACAGATCTGGTCGTTCACCACGGGCAGCTTTCTCGATCGATTCCTCGAGTACCTGCAACGGCTCCGATTTAAAAACGAAATCGCTCGCGGACATGGCCAACGCGCGCGCAATACTTACCGGATCGATGGCGGACGAAAAAAACACGATTGGCGGACAATCTTTTGATTCGCTCAGTCGCCCCAGTTCGGTCAACAGATCGAGCCCGCCAAATTTGGTCTCCGAGACGATGACCGAATCAGGATGAGCCTCGATCGCGGCCAGTAATTCGGCGGTTGTGCGAAATATGCTGGCTATCGAAATCGGTTTGCCGGCCAAGTAATGTCTCAGGCCCTCAATTACAACCGGCTGGTCTTCACCCAACAACAGAGTGATGCGCGCAGAAACTGGAGTCGTTCGCATTGAAAAAAAATGCTGCCATTTCACAAGAAGAGTAGAAGGAAAAGATACGCGCCATCTTCGATTACTTGTCCCCTGTGACCGCTTATCGTAACTGTCCGTGCGCCGGCTCGCCAGCCACGGACCGCCGATTTCCGCTATGTCGGAATGTAAAGCGTCGGCTTTCTCACCCCCATAACCCGCACAACCCACACGAAAAAGCCGGGTTCACTTGACCCTTGCCAAAATGCAACGTAGATAACCGTGCCCGTTGTTTTTTGGCATCCTGATCCTAAAACACACCCTCGTCGATTCAAGTTGAAACCAATGAACCGAAAATCCCCGACGAAGAATCCGTCGTTGCTCCTGGTAGATGACGACCGCAACCTCGTGCAGTCCATGGCCGAGTGGCTCGGCGATCAGGGTTTTGAGACATTTACGGCAACTAACATTGCGGCGGCCGAAAAGATCTTGGCCCGCGAGAAAATTGACGTTGCCCTGGTTGATATTCGCCTCGGCAACGAGGACGGATTTGACTTGCTCAACTCCTGCCGTAAAGGGAATTCGGATTTGACCGTGATCATGATGACGGGTTACGGCAACATCGATATGGGTGTCGAGGCGATTCGAGCAGGCGCTTTTGATTTGTTGACCAAGCCCTTGATCGACGATGAACTGTTGATGTCGATCGATCGAGCGATTTCACAGCATGAGGTCATCGAAGAAAACCGCAACTTGCAATCGCAACTCGACGACCGATTTGGGCTCGAAAATATTGTCGGCCAAGACGCGAGAATGCGTCGCACCTTCGAGGTCATCGATAGCGTGGCCGATACCCGTACCACGATCTTAGTCACAGGCCAAAGCGGTACCGGAAAGTCGTTGCTCGCTCGTGCGATTCACCGCCGCAGCAGTCGCCGCAACGGCCCGTTCGTTGAGGTGGCTTGCGGAGCACTGCCGGAAAATCTGTTGGAAAGCGAATTGTTCGGGCATGTCGCAGGAGCCTTTACCGGCGCGACGGGAAACAAAGAAGGCAAATTCAAATTGGCCGATGGGGGTACGATTTTCCTGGATGAAATCGGAACCGCTTCCCCGGCGATGCAAGTCAAATTGCTACGGGTTTTACAGGAACTCGAATTCGAACAAGTGGGCGGGACAAAAACCATCAAGATCGATACCCGTGTCATTCTGGCCACGAATGAAGATTTGGCCGATGCGGTCGCCACTGGACGATTCCGCCAAGACCTGTACTACCGGATCAACGTGATCAATCTCCAACTGCCTTCGCTCAAGGAACGCCCGAGCGACATTCCCTCTCTGGCTGAACATTTCCTCAAGAATGTCTGCCGCGAAACGGGGCGGCATTACGACGGATTTGAGCCTGAAACAATGAGCATTTTGCAGGCCTACACGTGGCCTGGCAATGTTCGTGAATTACAAAACGTCATCGAACGCGCTGTGCTGTTGGGCAAGGGGAATCGAATTGCCGTCGTAGATTTGCCGGCGAACGTTACGACCGGTAAACACATGAACTTAGTCGCGCCCACCGCATCGATTGGGCAACGACTGACACTAAAAGAAGCCCTGGAAGGCCCCGAACGCCAGATCATCTTGCAGTCACTGCGAGAAAACAATTGGTGCCGCAATGCGACCGCAGATCAACTTGGAATCAACCGCACGACGCTGTACAAAAAAATGCGGAAGCTGGGTTTGGAAACTCCGAACTTCGTTTACAACGACTAGACCACTAGGTTTTCAGGCTTGCAATCGATTTACGTCGGAGCCAATTCCAGCCGTTTCGCAGAGTAAAGATGATCGCATAACTTGCGGCTATTGCAATCAACGGTCGAAGCGGAATCGAACTGTAACCGCCGTCGGACCAAGTCACAGCATTGGTTAAGACGCTAATCAAAATCAGCGCGGCGATCCAGAAACCGAGGGGAACGCGACTCATCCAACATCCCAGGAACGCGAGCACGAGCAACAATCCGTTGGCGCCGACTTGGATTGGGCTTTTCGTCAAATTCAAATGATTGAGTACCTTCCATTGGATCAGTGGCGGTACTTGACTCAAATTGCGCCCCAACCAGCCAAAGGTGTGTTTGAACGCAAGATCTGCCATAGCCCGCTCGCGATGCGGTTGATCCAGTTCGCGATAACGTTTCCCGCTGCTGATGCTACTTTCAACAATTCGGATTGGTCCGTAGGCAATTTGACCTCGATTGACGATCACGTCATCGAAATAGCCACCGGTGAGTTGAATCGGCAGGTCGTACCCCCAAGCACCGCCAAGATTGGTCAGTTGGGCATTGCGAACCCACCAAGGACCGCAAACCAACAAGATCACAGTCGCCATGGCCAATGACGGCCAAAGGAATTTGGGTATCGAACGCCCAGAAATTCCCCAACTCGCCAACATGATTGGCCAAATGAGCAAACCCCACCCAAGCCAAATCAAACTCTGACCTTCGTTCAACACTTGTAACGCAAGCCAAAAACCGAGGGTGGCCCAAGCTCCAACAGTTCCGCGAACCGTTGCTGAACTGGCAGAAACCACCAACATCGCGACTAACCCGACACTCAACTCGTTTACGACGAATCGATGCGAATTCCAAAAGAGTGATTGATCGAATGCGAGCAGGAACAACGCGAGCGGAATCAACCACCGAGTCTCCAAGTGCTTCGTGGCAAAAACCAATAGCGTCGCTAGTGCGGCTGCGTTGAACATTGTCTGAAAGGTCAAAGTTGCGTGGTTCCGCCAACGACCGGCTGTTTGCCCGAGGGTCTGCACGAGAGGGAACAGCGGGGGTGAACGCGTGGTTGGACCTCGCGTAAAAACAGCCCAGTTGTCGAGCGTTTCAAATTCTTCCGCGGTGATGTTGCGATCCTGTTTCCACTCGGGATCATCGAAGTCGACTGAGAATAAACGACCACGAGACAACTGAAAGGCAAGATTGTCATTGGTGACTGCAGTTCGACGTTGCCCGTAATCAAGAAGTCGATCAGGGGCCGGATTCCATATCCGTATAGCAGCAATACCGATCAGCACTAAGAATGTCAGACCCCAAACCAGTCGAATCTTGGAGGACACCGTCGATTGGGTTGAGGACATGCGGCGAGATCGAGATTAGACTTTTGGACCAGCGTTGCGGATTTCGGCACTGCAACCCGCTTCGTATTGGGAAAAATTCTTGATGAATTGGTTGGCTAGTTTCTTTGCCGACTCATCGTACGCTGCGGGATCTTGCCACGTGTTGCGGGGGTACAAGATTCGAGACGGAACGTGAGGACAAGAGGTTGGGATCGAGAATCCGAAGACTGGATCGAATTGATACGCGGCATCCATCAACACTCCGTCGTGAATAGCATCGAGGATGGCGCGAGTATATTTCAGACTCATGCGTGTGCCCACACCCGCGGATCCACCCGTCCAACCCGTATTTACCAGCCACGCATGGGAATTGTAATGTTGCATTTTTTCCGCCAACAGTTCGGCATACTTCGCTGGATGCCAAACGAGAAATGCCGCACCGAAGCAGGCGGAGAATGTAGTTTGCGGCTCGGTCACGCCCATTTCTGTACCAGCGACTTTGGCCGTGTAGCCGCTGATGAAATGGTACATCGCCTGGGCCGGAGTTAACCGACTGACAGGAGGCAATACGCCGAACGCGTCGCAGGTCAGCAAAATAATGTTTTTTGGATGTCCAGCAACGCAAGGAACCTTCGCGTTTTCAATGAATTCGATGGGATACGAGCAGCGTGTGTTTTGGGTCAAGGTTGCATCGTCGAAATCTACGACGCGCGTCTGTGAATCGAACACCGTATTTTCCAGAACGGAGCCGAAGCGAATCGCGGTGAAGATTTCGGGCTCTTTCTCGGCGGAAAGATTGATACATTTCGCGTAACAACCTCCCTCGATATTGAATACCCCTTTCTCGGTCCAGCAATGTTCATCGTCGCCGATGAGCGGACGTTTGGGATCGGCGGACAAAGTCGTTTTCCCGGTGCCTGACAGTCCGAAGAAGAGCGAAACGTCTCCCTTCGCGCCTTCGTTGCACGAGCAGTGCATCGACAGCACGCCACGCTTGGGCATCAGGTAATTCATGATGGTGAAGACGCCTTTTTTCATTTCCCCGGCGTACTCCGAGCCGAGGATTACCATCGCACCCTCGTTAAAGTTCAAGGCAATGGAGGTTTCGGTGTTCACGCCCGGGATGGATTTGTCCGCCTTAGCTTGTCCGGCGTTGTAGATCACGTAATCGGGCTCGCCAAAGTTTGCGAGCTCTTCTTCTGTGGGACGGATCAGCATGTTGTGCATGAACAGGGCATGATACGCCCGCGAACAGATGATGCGGATCTTCAATCGATGCTGATGGTCCCAGCCCGCAAAAGCGTCGAGGACATAGAGACGTTCACAACTATCAAGAAAATCCGTTGCCTGTTTTTTCAACAAGTCAAAAGATGTCTCTTCCATTCCGATGTTGACATCGCCCCACCAAACATCATCTTCAATTCCATTTTGTTTGATAACGCGTTTATCTTTGGGGCTGCGTCCGGTTTTGGCTCCCGAAGTTACCGCGATGGCACCACTGCTGACGATTTGACCATTGTCAAATCGAATCGCTTCCTCGTACAACAGGGCCGGCACGGCGTTTCTCAATACGTTTTCTGAAAATTTTCCCTGGGCGATCGCTTGAGTATGGGAACGGTTGACAGTCGACATGGCTTGGGTCCGTTTTTTCGTTTCTGAAGGTGGCCTGGTGCATCGGCGATGGTGTCTAAAGGCCTCGGCAATCGAAACAACTTTCAATTTTTGAAAGTCAAATGCAGGGCGTTTCCCGACTTAATTAGACTAGCTGTAAATCGTTAAAGATGTAAGGTGAACTTTGCGGATGCCTGCGTCAATCTACCGCAAAAAAAGGCGGCTTACAGCCAAGTCTAACTCAGGCCTTAGGCCAAGGTGGGCTGCAACAACTGGCCACTTTTTGGCATAATCGACGAGCACTTACACACGGAAGAAAACACCATGAACATCACTCCCGGACGATGCTTTCGCGCTGCGTTGGCGGAAGAACGTCCGTTACAAATCGTCGGCACGATCAATGCCTTCACTGCCTTAATGGCCGAGCAAGCTGGCTTTCGAGCGATCTATCTGTCGGGTGCGGGCGTAGCGAATGCTTCCTACGGCATTCCCGATTTGGGAATGACTTCGATGAACGACGTGGAGACAGACATCCGCCGCATCACGTCGATCACCAAACTTCCCTTGCTGGTGGATGCCGATACAGGGTGGGGGCATGCATTCAACATTGCCCGATCGATTCGAACGTTCACGGCTGCAGGCGCGGCTGGCGTTCACATGGAGGACCAACAGGCGGCAAAGCGTTGCGGCCATCGCCCGGGGAAGGGCTTGGTTGAGTCGCAGGAAATGTGTGACCGGATTCGAGCAGCGGTCGACGCGCGAACTGATCCGGATTTTTTTATCATGGCTCGAACAGACGCGCTGGCCAGTGAAGGTTTAGGGGCCGCAATTCAACGAGCACAAGATTATGTCGCCGCAGGTGCCGATGCGATTTTTGCGGAAGCGGTTATCGAGGCCGAACAGTACCGCCAATTTACGAACGCACTCTCCGTACCAGTCCTTGCCAATATGACCGAGTTCGGTAAATCGCCGTTACTCGAACGCCAACAACTCGCTGAATTGGGCGTCGCCATGATCTTATACCCGCTCAGTGCCTTTCGGGCGATGAACGCTGCGGCTGAAAATGTCTATCGCACGATTCGACAAACCGGGACGCAGACAAGCGTCGTGAAGGACATGCAGACGAGAGACCGTTTGTACGAATTGCTGCGGTACCACGACTACGAAAAAAAATTGGATCAACTCTTTAGCGAAGGTAAATAGACTATGACGGAAGTCAAAACGAAAAAGACTGGAGGATTAGCCGGCGTCACCGCTGGACAAACTTCGATCTCAACGGTTGGCAAAGAAGGAGTTGGACTGACCTACCGCGGTTATTCCATCGAAGATCTCGCCGAGCGATCGACCTTCGAAGAGGTCGCTTTTTTGCTGCTGAATGGCGAGTTGCCGACGGCCCAGGAGTTGAAAGAATTCCAGTCAAAGGTCATCGTCAACCGGTCACTGCCCCAACCGCTCAAGGCGACGTTGGAGATGATCCCCGCCGACACGCACCCCATGGATGTCTTGCGGACCGGTTGCTCCATGCTGGGTTGCCTCGAGCCCGAAAGAACTTCGGCTGAACAGATGGACAAAGCCCTGCGATTGCTCGGCGCATTTCCCTCAATGCTGACGTATTGGTACCGTTTTTCTCAAACCGGCGAACGAATCTCCCTTGAGTCGTCCCAGCCCAATTTGGCGGGCTTCTTTTTAGAAAAATTACTGAATAAGTCTCCCGATCCACTGCATGTGCGAGCGATGGACGTTTCCTTGATTCTGTACGCCGAACACGAATTCAACGCTTCAACTTTTACTGCCCGTGTCTGCACGGCTACTTTAAGCGACCTGTACTCGGCGATCACGGGCGCTATCGGCACGTTACGCGGAACGCTGCATGGCGGTGCCAACGAAGCCGCCATGGAACTGATCGAACAGTTTTCCAGCTCGGATGAAGCCGAGAGCGGATTGCGGGCCATGCTCGCGGCAAAGAAGCTCGTGATGGGTTTCGGCCATCGTGTCTATTCCATTTCCGATCCCCGCAACGGTGTCATCAAACAATGGGCCAAGAAACTGGGACAATCGGTCGGCGACAAGGTGATGTATCCTGTTTCCGAACGAATTGAACAAGTGATGTGGGAAGAAAAGAAATTATTTCCCAATCTCGATTTTTACAGCGCCTCGGCCTATCACTTCATGGGCATCCCCACGCCGATGTTTACTCCAATTTTTGTTCTGGCTCGTATTTCGGGTTGGGCAGCGCACGTGTTTGAACAGCGAGCCAACAATAAGTTGATCCGCCCCGATGCGGATTACATTGGTCCCGAACCACGACCATTTATTTCGGTCGGCGATCGTTAGAAACGGACGCAAGAGCCGTTCAACAAATTTTTGCTTCCACGTAAGTTTGCCCGAACTATACCAGCGGACGTATCTCGGGAGCTGAAAGGCCGACTATTTCTTTGGCGAATCATTGGATTTGTCGGACTTTTTCCGGCGTCCAATATTTTTCTTTAGCTCGGCAAGCTCCTCGGGCGACAACTTTTCGATTCGGCCAATCAAATGGCCACCCACATCGTCGTGCTTCCAAGTCCCAGCGTATTGCCCTTCATGGACGATGACTCGGGCGTCAAAGGTTCCAAACCCGGGGATCACCAGTTTATCTACCGTGATCACCGGAGTCTCGCCCGCCCATTTCACATCCATCACCATCGGAACCGTCAAATCGTTGGCACTGTACTTGATGCGGGCGGTAATGACCCAGCGATCGCCTTCCGGCAGCTTGTCGGCTCCCAAGATGAAGTACTCCTCGCGCGTCATGGGTTGATCGTCTTTTCCGGCAACGGAAAAACTACCAATGAACTTAACCTCCTTCATAGCGGACGAAAATTTTTCGATTTGCTCCGCCGTCGTCGCGCCCTTGGTAACTTGAGTCGCGCCCTCTGAAGACGCTTTTTCTTGCGCGAACACGTCGGCAAATTGAAAAAACAAGACAACTCCGGACAACACAAAAATTCGTTTGAGCCTCATGGGGACCACCATTTCATTTCATATTTGTATTTCTGAAAAACTATTTTGGCACAAATGCCGGCTCGATGTCCACAAAAAAACCGCCAATCTTTCGGAGAAATTTGGCGGCAATTCGTTTGTATGGCAATTTAGAGTTTGTTACGCAGCCAGTCGTCCTAAACTTGGTCAGCCGAAAGCTTGAGATTGTAGACGGCAAACACAGGCTGAACTGAATAGTGACAAATGCTAATTAGTAGCCCGGTTTGGCAGTGCCGCCTTTTTCCGCGAACCACGGAACCCAGGCAACGAAAAATTCCTCAACCGACAGATCGGTCTTCTTGGGTGGGATATTGATGGTCTCAAAAGTCATCTTCTCGATGCTGGCCTTTTTGGCGACTTCTTCCATCGCCAGATTGAATTCGCGGTCCAGATCCTGGTACTGATTTTGCAAGTCGTCAAGTTTGCTTTCGGCGATACTCACATCCGCCTTCTGCGTTGAGGCTTGGCCAAAGGATCGAGCCGATGAAGTCGCGCGACGGGTTGACTTGCGTCCGAGCAACGCACCCATGATTGAAGTGCCAACGTCCAAAATGGACTCCATTCGCTTGCTCTTGTACTGCGCCTGCTCACGATCCAGTGTATCCTGGGCGCGATCGATTTTCGTTCGCATGGTTTGAAAGCGATCTTGAAACTTCGCGCGTAATTTCTCTGTTTCACGATCTCGGAATTCACTCACTTGAGATTCGAGACGAACCTTGAAGTCGCCCAAAGTTTCTCCGGGCTGCGAATAACAATCCATTTCGTTGCAATAGAACAGATCGTAACTTTGCGAGCGGTAAAGATAATCCTTGAAGTCTTTCTGATACGACTTGAAGTTCTTGGCCGATTGCAGAGATGCTGGTGGCTCAAGGTACACCACGTCCTCGGGATCTTCAGTGGACCATTCGGGACGCTCGGTCAAAGCCAAAGCTCCCTCCCACGCCTCCGGTGGCACGTCGCCACCATCGATTGGCAACAGGAACTGGCGATCCACCCATTCGTCAACTTTGTAGGTCGATTTCGTGAAATGAAGTTTACCGCGTCCGAACAAAGCCGGACGATATTCGATTTGAGCGGAAACTGGCGGCCGCCGCGAGGGCTCCAAATGCCGTTGTTCAATTTCGTGGGGAATCAATTGCCGAGCCGAAACGCTGTAAGAGGCCGCAACCGACGACTCTGCTGCGGCGGGCTCCGTCGTGGCCTTCGCCACTGGAGCCGCCACACGTGGTGAAGCCGCGTTGTTGGCATTCGGTCGAACGATTGTGTCCGATTCCGCAGCCGGCGGTTTTGGGACCAGTTTTTGCAATTGTTGACGCGTCAACGGGCCCCGCAAGTACGACATGCACCAGCGCGTTTCAAAAACGGTTGGCCGATCGTCATGCACATTGTTCATCAGAAATTTGCGAGCACCCAAACCGGCGAGAATTTGTTCCATCTCGCCGCGATCGAATGAAGTTCCAGTTTGAGCCGCAGCCCCTTCCAGCCCCTCGATGACCCGCATCTTATCCCGCTCCGTTTGTAGCCGCCCCAGAAACCAGGTGCCGGTGTTAGATAATCCCTTGTAATCAAGGTCGACCGGGTTCTGTGTCGCTAAGACCACCCCTAGCCCAAACGCGCGGGCCTGTTTCAGCAGCGTCAACATCGGCTGCTTCGACGGCGGATTTTTCGAAGGCGGAAAATAACCAAACACTTCGTCCATGTACAGCAATGCCCGCAAGCTCGACGTGCCGGCCTGCGTCCGCATCCACGCCAATACTTCGTTGAGCAAGATCGTCACAAAGAACATTCGCTCGGCATCGTTGAGATGGGCGATCGAAAGAACGGAAATGCATGGCTTGCCTTCCGCATTGTGCAGGAGTTCCTTGATGTTCAGCGACTCGCCTTGCATCCAACTGGCGAACGACGGACTGGCGAGCAAATTATTCATCGTCATCGCCAACTCCGTTCGATCCTTGGCCGGAAAGAACGTATCGAGCTCCATGACGCCGACGCGGTTGAAGGGGGGGGACTGAATCTGGCTGATCAACGTCCCGAGATCAAGATTCTTGCCCTGGGTCCACGCAGAACTTAATATCTGCGACACCAGAATATGCTCGCGCGAACGAATGGGATCGGCATCGATTCCCAGCAACGCGAGTAGCCCTGAAGCGGCTGATGAAATGCGTTCGCGAATCGCATCGCTGTCGTCGAGGACTTCTTGCGGAGGCGCATTGAAGGACTTGAGGATCGTTAGCGGTCGACCGGTGGTACTGCCGGGAGTGTAAACCCGCATCTCGACCGTTTCGCGGAATTTGCGAATTCGCTCGCCGGATTGCCCCCATTTCGCCAGCCCTTTCTGCCACTTCTCCGCTTCTTTCGCGGCAAACTCCGGCAGGCCGATTCCCTCACGCGTCGCTTGACCCGGGTCGACCCACGGTTCGAACTCCGCCGCCGTCAATTCTGGAAACGTCAACAGGATGTTGGCGATATCACCCTTCGGATCAATCACGATTGCCGGAATCTTGTCCATTCCAGCCTCTTCCAGAATGTCGATACACAGGCCTGTCTTACCGCTGCCCGTCATCCCGACGACTACGGCGTGCGTCGTCAAATCTTTCGAATCATAAAGAAGCAAGTCACTGGGTGCCTCGGGATTTTTCAGATCCAGAGTCTTGCCCAGATAAAACACGCCCAGTTTTTCAAAAGTGTCGGGATTGATTTCCATGGTTAGTCCTTAATACGGAAGAGAATTCAAGTTGGCAGGATTCGCGTCGACAATCGAGCTGCAATTGGTTTTCACGATCATTGTTGCCTAGGCTAATTGCGTTTTGGCCTTGGGAAGTTGCTTCGCGAACCGCTGCATGAAATCCACGACCTTCACCTTATCCAAGCCGTCGCCATCGCAAAACATCGAAACCATTTCAGTGGCCTCGTCGCGATCGAAGTAAGCCGCAACGCTGTTGACGAATTTGTCCTTCATCAGCGGTACGCCCTCTTCTCGTCGTCGGCGATGCCCGACGGGGTAATAAACCTCGACGGCATCCGTCTTCGAGCCATCGCGGAAGAAGACTTGAATCTGATTCGGAATCGCTCGTTTTTCGGCGTCGTAGTAGGTCACGGTGTAGTCCGGATTTTCGCGCACCACCATTTTTTCTCGCAGCGCGTCGATCCGTGGGTCGGTGGCTACTTTATCGTCGTAATGGTCCGCATTCAACTCGCCGAAAATCAACCCGATCGCGGCCATGTATTGCAGGCAATGGTCGCGGTCCGCGTAATTCTTGAGCGGGCCTTTCTTATCGATGATTCGCACTCCGGGTTCTTGGGTCATGATCTCGACTCGTTCGATGTCGTTGAAGCGATTTTGAATTGCCGGATGCAAAACGATCGCGGCTTCGACAGCCGTCTGGGCATGGAACTCGGCGGGGAAAGAAATCTTGAACAGCACATTTTCCATGACATAAGCGTCCAGCGGCCGAGACAGGACAACCTGCTGGCCCTTGAAGAGCACATCTTGGAATCCCCATTTCGGAGCCGACAATCCAGTTTGATAACCCATCTCGCCGGACTTGGCGATCAACGCCAATCGTACCGCACGGCTCGTCGCATCGCCTGCCGCCCAACTCTTTCGTGAGCCCGTGTTCGGAGCATGCCGATAGGTTCGCAACGCGCCGCCATCGATCCAGGCGTTTGAAAGCGCGTTTTGAGTTTGTTCCAAAGTATTGCCAAGCAAATAACTTGCGACGGCCGTGCTGGCGATCCGCACCAACAGCACGTGGTCAAGGCCGACCCGGTTGAAAGAATTTTCGAGGGCCAACACGCCTTGGATCTCGTGGGCCTTAATCATTGCAGTGAGCACGTCGCGCATCGTCAGCGGTTGCTTTTGCACGCGAGCCTGATAGTCGGCAACCGCTAAAATCGCTCCAAGGTTGTCCGATGGATGACCCCACTCGGCTGCCAGCCACGTATCGTTGTAGTCCAGCCAGCGTACCAAAGTGCCAATGTCGAACGCCGCCTTGATCGGGTCAAGTTCCACCGTTGTGCCGGGCACGCGACAGCCGCCCTCCATTTGAGCACCAGGGACGACAGGGCCGAGCATTTTTTTGCACTTCGGATAATTCAAAGCCAAAAACGCACAACCCAAACTGTCCATCAAGCACCAGCGCGCCGTGTGATAAGCCAGTTCGCTCGTTACCTTGTGATGATGTACATAGTCGGCGATGTTTACGATCAACGAGTCCATGGAGTCGGGAACCTTTCAGAAGAAAATCGGCGGCAAATTGAATTGCAAAAATTCTAGCCAATTTGAGCCATTTGCGTAACGCCAACGAACTTGCGGCGATTATTGCTACCGTCGGGAGCAATGGGTTTCACGCGGGTGAAATCAGTTGCGACGAAAGCTCGCGGATGGCGAAACCCCCCGTTTCTATCTCGCTACTTTTTTTGCAGACATGCTTCGGGGAGTCTTGCAACAAGTGTTTCCGCTGGCGAAATCAGGCTGGCACAGTTCGGGTCTGCCCTGACAGCAATCTTGCATCAGGAATTGCAGCAGCCCGTGCATCGCCTTGGGTCGCAGCGAATAGATCAAAGAACGCCCATCGCGAACTGAGTCGATCAAGCCCGTTGCAGTCAGTTCCTTCAAATGAAATGACAAGGTTGCCGGTGGAATATCGAGCCGCTCCGAAATTTCACCTGCCGATAACCCATCCGTGCCGGCCTCAACCAACAGTCGAAAGACATTGAGTCGTGATTCCTGCGCGAGCGCGGCCAAGGCTTGGACTGCTTGTTTTATTTTCATGTTTCCAATACTATCAAAATGTTATTTGCT
>JBEBGH010000335.1:0-5922 GCA_040081565.1 Pirellulaceae bacterium | reverse complement strand
GGGATATCTGATCCACTACCGTGATGACGCCGAATTGGAGGTTCGTCGCCGCGCCCACTTGGTCGAAGGTGCCGAATTGCGCCAGCTTCATGCACTACTGGAAGCGAAAGACTCAGCCAACTGTTTCGGCGGCCTGATCCGTGTCCAGAACCGACGCCGCGAGTTTCTCTGGGTACACCCTAAGTTCAAGACTGAGTCGATTTACACTTCGTAGAACTTGCGCTCAGTTCGAGAGTTTTCATGAAGGACGAAACATTATTTTAGACGAGCCCGAAATTCCCGTTCTGGTTCGCTCTGCGATAACGGTGTTTTCTACGGCTTCGCTTTTTGCTGCCGCGGGGATTGCTGTTTGGTATTGTTGGCGTTGACACCGCTTTCATTTCTGAACAACTTGATTTGTCTACACATGGTGACTTGGCGGTCAATTTCCATATTTGGCAATTGGGCGGAACTACCGATTAATACCGAAATACTGCGATTGAATGCAACGGTTGCAACTTACGTTGCATTCAGATAACATTCAAATCACACAGAAGCGGGTGTTTTTGCAGATTGTACACGCGGCACACCTCATCTACGGAACCGAAGGTTGTAGGTTCGAGCCCTGCTGGGTGTATTCAGATTTCCGCCGAGAATCGCGATATTGCGTCTCTTGAAGTTTCTTGAACCATTTCTGCCCCCTGCGTTCGTCCCGCTCGTAAACCACGCCTCTATTTCACCATCGCTTCCCAATCGTCGCGCGTAGCGGCTTTCTTTTGTAACTCCATCGTCTGCAGCCATTTGCCATCTTTTTTGACGAGCAGGCTCTCGAACCAGGCGTAATGGTCAGTGCGTTTTCCTGTTTCGTCGATGGTCCAATAATGAAACATCCCGGATTCCCACGCTGTGTCTTTGCCGATGATACGCTTGCTAAAACGGTCTTCGACATCCGCTTGCATTTTGCCAGCTGCGGTCGCGTCGAAACCCGGCTTCCAGACTTTCATCATGTCGTCGATGAAATTGCTCTTGCCGGATTCTACCATGACCACAACGGCATCATCGTGATAAAGCGCCCGGTAGCCCTTGGCATCGCCGTCGCGTACGGTCTTGGCAAGCGCATGCCAATAGGCATCTACTTCAGCTTTCGCATCATCATTTGCCATCGACACTCCATTCAACGATGTCACCAGCAGAAAAAAATACGCCAACCCAATGAGTGGATTTAACAATGTTGACATGATTCGATACTCCAAACATTTCCATAGAAGCAAAAGAGATACGTTATTCTAAACTGGGGTCTCATAAGTGGAATAATGCGGCAACACTTGTTGGACAATGAATACGCTCCAACGGATTTTTCCGCAGGTTATCGACGAAAAGCCAAAAAGAATTACGGTGTTATGTTAGCTGATCCAATTGGAAGAAAAAGTTCTAATCCTCAGGGGCACAAATTCGATTAGGACCGGATTGATGATTTGAATTGATGCTGAAAAAGTCTGTTCGGTGGCTGGGATCGAGCCAGACCAGTTGTGAGGAAGAACGTCAACAAGGTCGCTTGTCGACGCTTTCGCTGGTTCAGTCAACGCTCTTCAGTCGACGGGATTCGACTCGTTGCAATAACGCTTGGAAATCCTTGCGCTCGCGGAGGATGTCGAAATCGTGGTCGTTGCCCAGCGATTCGATTGCGCTACCCCCAACAAACCACCCCGTGCGCTCGGCTTCGACCAGCAAATCCATGGCCCGTTGCGGATATTGCTCCATCAACTGCTGGCGCTCCTCGGACGGAAGCTGCGTATCCAGTTGCACGCTCGCCGTCGCCAGAGCATACGTACACGCGGCGTTGTACAGCGCAATTTGGCACTCCTTGCCTTGCAGGGCCTCTTCAACAGCTTTAACCGCTCGCTCGTACTCACCCATCTGACTTAGTGCCCCGCCGTACAAAACCTTGAGCTGCGTTAGCATTCGCTGGTACTCCGGCACATTGGGGTGCGTTAGGGCCAGTTTTTCCGCGACTGGCCAAGCCCGCTCGTAAACTTCAAGCGCTTTCTCCGGTTGTCGCAGGTTATGATAGGCCACATCCATGGCAGTCAACGTCTGAACCAGCCGTCTCTGATATTCGGGGGCGGCGGGATGTTCATTCGCAAGCCGTTCCATTAAAGGCAGTGATCGTTTCGCATAAACCAGACTTAATTCGTGATCCCCGCGTGGGACGTAGATCTGGCCCAGGTTGTGAAGTGCGTGCGCCAACCCGTTCTGGTATTCCGGCTCGTCCGGGTGGTCCTTGACCAATTGTTCGCTGAGCGCCAGCGATTCCATCAATGCCCCCTCTGCTTCGTCCTTCTGCCCGGATTCCCAATGATAAAATCTCCCCAGCTCGATCAGAACGGACGCCAACCTGAAAATCTGCTGTTGTCCAGGAAACCTGTTTTTTAGATCGCGGCGGATTCGCACGGCCCGTTCCAACGTGTCCCTGCATCGCTCGATGTGCCCGTCGGCAAGCGCAGATTTTCCGGACAAGGATAAAGCCGAACCCAACCCATCAAGATACTCACGGTTGTTCGGAAAGTCGCGACACAATTGTTCAAAAATTCCTAGCGCCGAACGTGAATGCGTTGCCGATTCGCGACGTTCGCCCAATTCGGCTGTGATCCTGGCCAATTGAAGAGCGGTCTGTCCCTGTTCTGCAAGGACATCAGGATCCGATGGCTGGCCCGATGCGAATTGCGCATAAAAGTCTTTGGCATGACCAAGCAACTCCTTGCGCAATGGCTCAAGCCCGTGCGCCTTTAGTTCGGGACTGTCGCTGAGTTTTGTAAACCCCAACGCAACCGCATCGCGGGCCAGTCGGAGATTGTTTTCGGCGGTCAGACGGGCCGCTCGCTCATTGACTTCTGCTTTCTGGGCCCGCATGGCCAGCAAACTGGTCGTCACGATACCGACACTCAAAACCAACAGCAATGCGGTCGCAGTCAGAACGCCATACCAATTCCTGTGAAGGAATTTTTGTATTCGATAGCGTAAACTTGGTGGACAGGCTCGTACCGTTTGATTCGTCAAGTAACGTTCGACGTCTAACGCAAGTCCGTTGGCCGTCTCGTAGCGCCGTGCGCGGTCCTTCTCAAGGGTTTTCATCACGATCCAGTCGAGTTCATCGCGTATTAGAAACGCCAGTCGTGAGAGCTCTGTGCGCCGTTGCGTTGAAATCCCCTCGAGCGTCTTCCGAGACTCGCTTATTCTCGTGCTGGGCCGAGGCGGATCCTGTTCACGGATCAACCGCAATGCCTCGGTAATTCCTTTGCCTGTTAACTGCAGCTTGGTAAGCGGCGTTGTGCCTGTCAATAGTTCAAACAACAGCACGCCCAAACTATACACATCGCTGCGGGTGTCAATGTCCAAGGCGTTGAACTCTGCCTGCTCAGGAGACATATACGTTAGAGTTCCGACGATGCCCCCAAATCCTGTGCACAGTGTCTCTTCGGTCAGCCCAAAACCGATTGCCTTGGCCACACCAAAGTCGATTACCTTTGGCACAGGATGGCCGTCGTAAGAGGCGACAAGTATGTTGGAGGGCTTGATGTCGCGGTGAATGATACCCTTTTGGTGTGCATGCTGGATCGCTTGGCAAACCGGGACGAACAGCTCAAGCCGCTCTCGCATTGTCAGCCCCTGCTCATCGCAGTACCGCGTGATCGAAATACCGTGGACCAATTCCATGACGAAATAAGGGCGACCGCTTTCGTTTGTACCGGCATCGAGTACTCTGGCAATGTTGGGATGGTCCATCAAAGCCAAGGCTTGGCGTTCGGCCTCGAATCGAGCAATGACTTGGGCCGAATCCATACCGAACTTGATCAGCTTCAGCGCGACTATGCGGCGCACCGGTTGTTGTTGCTCGGCCATCCACACCGTCCCCATTCCGCCGCCACCGATTTGCTCCAGCAGTTTATAGGGTCCAATAAAAGTGCCGGGACGGTCCGTGCAGCCATCCTCCGGCGGGGGTAGGTACCTGAAGTTCCTTTTGCGGTTGCCTAAATCCACTGTCCCGTCTTCAACGCCCATGATACAGTTTGCATCGGTACCGACATTCGAATTGCACTCAAGGAACCCGGCCGGGTGATCGTGAGCGTTCAGCAATTTTCCGATCCGATGCCGCAACGGCGTGTTCTTGCCACAAGCATCATCTAGGAATTTTTCCCGTTGGGACGTGGCCTGCTCCAGGACTTGATGAAACAGGGCCTCTTCGTTTGGTTTCATGATGTCTCTCCAAATTGGCTGCTTGGCCGCCGGTACTACCGCGAGTACTCTCCCTCTATCATCATTAGCGCATTTCACAGTCAAAAAGCATCACAATTTTAAAAAAAACTCCTGCCGATAGCCCAAATCAACCGTCCCGGACTGCCGTTTGAAGCCAAGCCCGGGCATAAGCCCAACAGCGATCCGCCGTAGCAGACGAAATTCCCAAAACGCGTGCGGCCTCGTCGCCGGTCAAACCGCCAAAATAACGCAATTCCACCAGACGAGCTTTTAGCGGGTCCAACTTGCCTAGCTGTTCCAGCGCTTCGTGCAGTGCCAGTAACTCATCGTCCGGCATTGGTGCAGTCAACTCGGCCAATTCCATGTCTTGACGTTTCAGACCGCCACCGCGCTTTTGAGAATTTCTGCGGCGGGCATGGTCGATCAGGATGCGCCGCATTCCTTGAGCGGCTGCGGCCAGGAAATGACCGCGCGTGTCCAGTGAATTCGCGTGGGAATTAGAGCCAAACAATCGCAGATACGCCTCATGCACCAACCCAGTGGGATCAAGCGATTGGCCGGGATTTTCCGTGGCAAGCATTTGGGCGGCCAGACGCCGCAATTCGTCATACACAAGCGGCAACAGTTCTTCAGCCGCCGACGGATCGCCGTCCTCAATCTGGTTTAGAATGCGGGTGATTTCGGTCATAGCATTACATGATATCCGGCTAAATCAAAAAAGGGCGACTATCACCGGAGGAAAAACGATGGGGAAACGAGGACAGATCTCGTCACGCGTTCCGATGATTCGCAGGTCGCCACCGAATCCCGGGTCAATTTTTCCATCAAACCAGAACACGAAGTACATACGCTCCGTTGCGACGGCTACGCAAAAACAACGGCTCCCAAGTAGTCCGCAATCAAATGTTTAACTCTTTTAGGCGAAGTTCTTACAGGCTGCCTTTTTTTGCAAAGAAGTGGATTGACATGCCGAATGGGCGAGTTGTCGGACAATATGGCCAAATAGTATTACAGTTTTCGAAGGGGAATTTCATGTCATTGTTGAAACTGATTTCGTGTCTCGGCGTCTTTATTGCGTTTATTGGATTACCAGAAGTCGGTTGGGGACAAGCCACGTCAGAAAAGGCTCCCGCAAAAGCCCAACCAGAGGGACGACCGCAGTTTCCCGATTTGGTTGGCGGTTTGAAAAAGACGCCCGGCTGTTTAGGGGTGGAGGCTGCCCAAACCGCAGAGGGAAAAAGGCTGATCTTCGCGTGGTTCAAAGACAAGGAAGCGATTATGAACTGGTATGACAGTGACATGCATCAAGGCGTTGTCAACAAATTTTTCAAGGATCGCGATCCAAGAGAGCCGTTGGCTGACGTGCCTGACAATTCAGGACCGATTTTGGCCATCGCATCAATTACGTTCAGCGACAAACCGCAATTGAAAGGGACCTCATTGCCGATTTCACAAATTGCAATCGAATTGTATAGTCCAGTTCCCGGAGGTTTGGCACTAGGCGGCCGTTTTGCGCCGGATTCTGTCGAAGTCAAGAATCTCAAGAATTACTCGAAGTCGGACGGCAAGTATTGAACGCAACGAAGAATTTGGTCCATCCGGTAATTTCGTGGGTTTGTTAGAATTCTCCGCCAAGGAGAACGTTTATGCAAGACAAAGAACTTTACCAGCATATTCTTGGGTTGAACT
>JBEBGH010000334.1:0-5953 GCA_040081565.1 Pirellulaceae bacterium | reverse complement strand
GGCTTATTTGATTCGTTTGACATTCAACGCTCACTCGACTAAATCCAGAAGGATATTTGTTCAATGACTTTATACCGGTTGCGAACCCACGGTCATGTTGTCGATTTTTCCGTGGGTGCGGAAAAGTATTCCTTGAGTCGTTCGAGAAAATTCTTCCTTTGAGGCAACACCTCGATATTTTCCACTTCGGCTAACTCACGCAGGATCTTTTCTTGTTTGGCAGACATTTTCTTCGGAGTTTCGATAAACGTCTGAACCAACAGATCCCCGACCCGACCATTCTGTGGGTCTTTGACGCCCATCCCAGCCAGCTTGAAGACTTCACCCGACTGGGTGCCCCGATGAATCGTTAACGGACGTGGACCGTCGAGTGTCGGAACCTCGATCTCAGCTCCCAATGCAGCTTGGGTATACGCGATCGGCAGTTGGACGATCAAGTTCCGGCCATCGCGATGGAAAATCTTGTGTCGCTTTACACTGACGAAACAGTAGAGGTCACCTGCTGGACCGTTATCCGGTCCTGGTTCTCCCTCTCCAGAGATCCGGACTCGCATTCCATCGTCGACGCCGGCTGGAAAGTCGACTTTCAACTCCAACTCGCGTTTCTGGTAGCCTTGCCCTCGACAATCAACGCAGGGGTCTGTAATTCGCGAACCAGCACCCCGGCAAACAGGGCATGTTGTCTGTACGCTGAGAATGCCGGCGGACTGTACGATTTGGCCGCGGCCGCCACACTGGGAGCAGCGTTGCGGTTGACTGCCGGGTTTGCTGCCAGACGCATTGCAGGCAGTACAAGCAACATTGCGAGTAAATTTGACCTCGCGAGTAGCTCCTCGCGCCGCCTCTTCCAAGGTCAGGGTCACATCAACCCGCAAATCGTTGCCGCGTCGTTGTCGGCGGCCTCCGCCACGACCTCCGAAAAAGTCGCCGAATACTCCGCCGCCGAAGATATCGCCAAAGGCTGCAAAGATATCTTCTGCTGATCCGAATTGAGTTTGTTGTCCGTCAACACCGGCGTGCCCGAATCGATCATAACGCGAACGTTTTTCCGGATCGCTTAGAACCTCGTAGGCTTCCGCGGCTTCCTTGAATTTTCGGCTCGCGTCCTCGTCTCCAGGATTACTGTCTGGATGATACATGACGGCCAACTTTCGGTAACCTTTTGATATATCGCGATCGTTGGCGTCTTTGGCCACTCCCAAGACTTCGTAATAATCGCGTTTGGCCATCCCAAAGTTCTCTTAACTGATCTAGGTCGATATAAAAAAGGGCCACCGACCGCTTCCTGCCCGGTGACCCATTAATTTCAAACGATCAAACTTGCGATCCGCAGACTCTTAGGACACAACGCCTTCAGGAAGTCGGTTCTTCTTCGCGTTATCGTCCAGATTCGAAATCATCGCGTCGGTTGTCAGCAACAGTCCAGCGATGCTGGCTGCGTTTACCAAAGCCGTGCGCACAACCTTCACGGGATCAATCACGCCAGCCTTGTACATGTCGACGTACTCACCGGTGTTCGCGTTAAAGCCAACATTCGTCGGTTTTTCGGAAACGATGTCGACGACCACAGCACCATCGACGCCGCCGTTGTCGGCAATTTGTCGAATTGGAGCAGACAAGGCGTTAAGGACAATATCAACTCCAATTTTTTCGTCACCCTTCGCCGAACTGCGGACTTTTTCAACCACCTCGCGACATCGCAATAACGCGACGCCACCACCTGGCAGAATTCCTTCTTCGACCGCCGCTCGAGTTGCATGCAACGCATCTTCGACACGAGCTTTCTTTTGCTTCATATCGGATTCGGTTTCAGCGCCGACACTGATTACCGCTACGCCCCCGGTCAGTTTGGCCAATCGTTCTTGCAATTTTTCTTTGTCGTAATCGCTGTCGGTTTGACCAATCTGCTTACGGATTTGGTCAATTCGCGCTTCGACGTCTTTTCGCGATCCAGCACCTTCGACAATCGTCGTATTGTTTTTGTCGACGGTGATTTTCTTCGCCCGGCCTAAATGGCTGGTCGTGATGTTCTCGAGTTGAATACCGAGTTCTTCGCTGATCAACGTGCCACCGGTCAATACTGCCATGTCACCGAGCATTGCCTTTCGGCGATCGCCGAAGCCAGGGGCCTTAACGGCACAGACATTCAAAGTGCCGCGGAGCTTGTTGACGACGAGCAAGGTCAACGCCTCGGCGTCAACTTCTTCAGAAACGATCAACAAGGCTTTGCCAGTCTTGCTGACCTTTTCCAAAATTGGGACGAGGTCGCGAATGTTACTGATTTTCTTTTCGTACAACAAAATGAAGGCGTCTTCGAATTCGCAATTCATCAATGCTGGGTTGTTAATGAAGTAGGGCGAGATGAAGCCTTTGTCGAATTGCATTCCGTCCACGTATTCCACGGTGGTTTCACGCGACTTGCCTTCTTCTACAGTGATCACGCCATCCTGTCCAACCCGATGCAGAGCTTCGGCCAACAGGTCCCCGATGACCTGATCGCTGTTCGCACTGATTGCGCCAACGCTGGCCACTTCTTCTTTTTTCGAAACCTTCTTGCTCATTTCGATCAAGCGAGCTTCAGCGGCGGCAACAGCCTTTTCGATCCCTCTGCGCACTGCAGTTGGATTGCTGCCGGCGACGATGTTTCGCAAACCTTCTTTGAAAATCGCGCGAGCCAAAACCGTGGCGGTCGTGGTACCGTCACCTGCGAGGTCGGAAGTCTTCTGGGCCACTTCCACAACCAATTTCGCACCCATGTTTTCGAATCGGTCTTCCAACTCGATTTCTTTGGCCACGGTCACACCGTCTTTGGTCACGGTAGGACCGCCAAAGGACTTGGAAATGATTACGTTGCGGCCTGTCGGGCCCATCGTAATAGCCACGGCGTTGGCCAATTTGTCGATACCAGCGATCATTCGCGCACGGGCGTGATCTTCAAACATCAGTTGTTTTGCCACAGGTTTATCCTCTGCAGGTTTAGAATATTGAGTGAATTTTCAAACGGATTTTTCCGGCTTCCGCCGAGCCTTCAGCGGCAGCCGAAAAACGGAGCGAATCAGATCGCTTTAAACAACTTTGGCCAGAATATCGGACTCGCGGAGGATCTTGATTTCCTCGCCATCCACTTCGATTTCCGTGCCGCCGTATTTGCCGAAGATAACTTCGTCACCAACTGAGACCGACAATTGGCCGCGCTGGCCATTGTCAAGCAATTTGCCTGGACCAACAGCGACAACTTTGCCGCGTTGTGGTTTTTCCTTAGCGTTGTCCGGAAGAACGATTCCTCCGGCGGTTACCTCTTCTGCTGCCGATGGTTCAACAACGACACGGTCATCGAGAGGACGAATTTTGATCTTTGCCATGTGAGTATTCCTTTAACGTAAATTTGGTTTTTGTTGATTGAATTAATTGTTTGAAAACAGTGAACCGGGCGACTACATCATTCCCATGCCGCCCATGCCACCCATGCCCATGCCGCCCATACCACCCATGCCCATATCACCACCCATACCGTGATCGTGATGATGGTCACCGCCACCGGCTTCGTCTTCGGTTTTGGGGATGTCAGTGATCAAGGATTCGGTCGTGAGCAACAGGCAGGCAACGCTTGCGGCGTTTTGCAGAGCGGTCTTCACAACCTTGGCCGGGTCGATGACGCCATCGTTGACAAGATCGGTGTATTCGCCGGTATCAGCATTGAAGCCGTCGGTCTTGCCCTTCATTTGGCGAACTCGACTGACCACCACCGAACCTTCGAAGCCTGCGTTTTCGGCAATGCTGCGTAGAGGATATTCCAGCACTTTGCGGATAATTCGCACGCCGGCTTCTTCATCGCCAACCAATCCGGTCAACTTGTCCAAAGCCTTTTCGGCACGAATCAAGGCCACGCCACCGCCGGCCACGATCCCTTCGGCCAAGGCCGCTGCGGTTGCGCTCTTCGCGTCTTCCAGCAAGTCCTTCCGTTCCTTCATTTCCGTTTCGGTGGCTGCACCAACATTGATTTGAGCAACCCCACCGGCCAATTTCGCCAGTCGTTCCTGCAGTTTCTCGCGATCATAATCCGAGTCGGTATTTTCGATTTCGCGACGAATTTGAGCGACGCGGGCTTCGATATCTTCCTTCTTCCCAGCGCCACCAATCATGATGGTTTCTTCGCTGGTGATACGAATTTTCTTGGCTCGTCCCAAGTCGGAAAGTTGAACGCTTTCTAATTCGATTCCGCGATCCTTCAGAATCGGAGTCGCACCGGTCAGGATCGCGATGTCGCCAAGGATTGCCTTGCGTCGGTCGCCGTAGCCAGGAGCTTTTACGGCTGCAACTTGAAGGATGCCACGCATCTTGTTGACCACCAAGGTCGCCAAGGCTTCGCCGTCAACATCTTCAGCGATGATCAGCAATTGCTTCTTGGCCTTGCTCACTGCCTCGAGCAGCGGAATCAAGGCTTTGTTCGAGGAGATATTTTCTTCGTAAACCAGGATATGGCAATTGTCCATTTCCACTGAGACGTCGTCTTGGTTGGTGACGAAGTGCGGTGACAAGAATCCGCGATCGAACTGCATGCCTTCCACGACGTCAACCGTTGTTTCACTGCCACGGCCTTCTTCCACCGTAATCACGCCGTCTTTGCCAACCTTCAAAAAAGCATCGGCGAGAACTGCGCCGATGGTTGGATCATTGTTGCCAGCGATGGTGGCGACTTGTTGAATTTCTTTTTTGTTTTTCGCGTCAATTGGCTTGGCTTGCTTGGTGACTTCGTCACAGATTGCGGTGACCGCTTTGGCGATTCCGCGTGACAAAGCCATTGGGTCGAAGCCCGCGGCGATCATCTTCAGACCTTCGCGGAAAATTGCTTCTGCAAGAACCGTTGCCGTCGTGGTGCCGTCGCCAGCTACGTCGTTGGTCTTGCTGGCGGCTTCTTTCACCAGTTGGACGCCAAGGTTTTCGTAAGGATCGTCGAGCTCGACGTCTTCAGCGACCGTCACACCGTCTTTGGTGATTTTAGGAGAGCCCCAGCCCTTGTCTAAAATCGCATTTCGGCCGCGTGGGCCAAGCGTGCTGCGTACGGCACGGGCCAGTTTCGACACCCCGGCCAAAAGCGGCTTACGAGCCGCATCGTCAAACACCATTTGTTTTGCCACTGGAATCCTCCAATTTCGTTCTTCTATTGAGAAATGCCCAAGAAAGGGCCGGAAATGAACGCGTTCAAACGAACCATCCCCTGACAATTCGTCATTAGCAACGGTCGCTGACGCTTCATAATGCAACCACCGTGCCAAGCAGCGAACAGAAGTAGCCCCACTGATTTTTACGGGATTTGAGTCAGACACGCCGGTGCGCAATAATGGCCCGCGAAATTGCTGACAAAAAGGCACGGGAGAAAGAGCTTGGCCTCAGCTCAATTCGATCTCATTTCCCAAGTAGAAATACCTGACCCTGCGAGCCAACAGACATGTCCGACTCCTTCAAGATTTCTCGCATCGGATGCTCGGCGTCGGCTCGGATTAGTGGGTTGGTGTGATTCAGGTGAATGAAAAAGATCTTCTGACGGTGTTCGATTTGAAGGCGTGAAAATCGGTTAACGGAATGCTGAATCGTCGGGTGCGGAATCGTCGACATATCGCGTCCCGGCAGTTCACCGTCTGCCAAAAAGGTCCCATCCAACAATGCATAGTCGACGGATTTGATCACTTCCTCGATTGAACGATCCCAGTCTTCCCAGCGGTCGATATCGGGCAAGAACAAAATTTTCTTCTCAGCGCTTTCGACTATAAACGCGACGGTTTCAGAAAATTCCCCTCGATGCGGCACAAGAATAGGAGTCACGGCAATTCGCTCATTCAATCGAACTTTTTGATCGGCCACGAGTGGCTTTAATTCGATGTTTTTCAGCTCAACCAACTGGCTCCACGGGCCGTTGGTTTTCAGAAATTTTTCCATCCGCGGCATAACATGA
>JBEBGH010000333.1:0-5956 GCA_040081565.1 Pirellulaceae bacterium | reverse complement strand
GATGTTAAACAAAGAAGGTACTCCAAATCAAGAATTGTTTGTTGCCGACGGGTTGCATTTAAGTGAGGCCGGCTACAAATTGTGGAGTGAAAAACTTCTTGAAAGCTTAAATCAACCGGGCGGTATGCGAGAATCGCGGCCTTTGATCGACAGGAAATGAATGCGACAAGTGATGGCCAGAAAAGGGCGGCACAGGAAAACCACAGAGTCGGCCACTTGCGTGACGTATTCGTGGATTATGCATCAAAGCGAAAATGATTCCGACCAAGCCTGCCACTTGGGAAAATTTACGGGAAGATTCCCATGTCGGTGTAGCAGAGGGCGATTTTGTCGATGGCGTCGATGAAGGCGGCGGTGCGGAGATCGGCCTTGCCATCGTACCGCTTGTAGATCTCACGGATGTCCTGATACGTGTTGCTCATCGTTTCGTCGAGCCCGGAATACACGAGATCTTTTTCGTCAGCACCCTTCGACAATTCCAAGGTTGACTGATCGCTGAAGCGGGTTTCGGTGGTGTCTTCAATCGCCTTGAGAATTTTGCGGAAGGCCTTTTCCTCGAATCGCTTCTCCATGCGACCGAATCGGACATGGGACAGATTTTTCAGCCACTCAAAATACGAAACGGTAACGCCACCCGCGTTGATATAAGCGTCGGGGATCACGAGCACACCGCGCTGAAACAACGATTCGCTGGCGGAGGCGGTTGTAGGGCCGTTGGCGCCTTCGCCAATGATCTTGGCTTGAATCCGATCCACATTGTCGTCGTGGATCACATTTTCGAGTGCCGCTGGAATCAAAATATCGCAAGGAAGTTCAAGACCAGCCGTGCTATCGGCGATTGGCGTGATGCCGGGGAAGTTCATCACAGAACCGGTTGTGCGACGGTAGTCCATCAGTTTTTCCAGATCGATTCCATTGGGGCCGTGAATCGCCCCCTCGCGCTCGCAGACACCGACTAGAATCGCGCCGTTTTCGCACATGAATTTGGCCGCGTGATAGCCGACGTTGCCCAAGCCTTGGACAATGAACCGTTTGCCTTCAATTCCCGGAGTCAAACCAATTTTCTGCATGTCTTCTTTGACCGAACAGACTTCTTTGAGGCCGTAGAAGATTCCGAGTCCTGTGGCTTCCATGCGTCCGTGGACACCGCCGAAGGGAACGGGCTTGCCCGTCACGCATGCCGCCGAGTCGACATCATTGTGAATCAAGGTCTGAAACGTATCGACGATCCACGACATTTCCTTGGGGCCGGTACCGAAGTCAGGAGCAGGCACATCGACGCCAGGGCCAATGAAGTTCTTGCGGACAAGTTCAAAAGTGTAGCGCCGAGTGATCCGCTCGAGTTCGGCTGCTGAATAATTTTTGCGATCGATGCGGATTCCGCCCTTCGCGCCGCCGAACGGCACGTTCACGATCGCACATTTGTAAGTCATCAGGGCCGCCAGTGCACGAACTTCGTCTTCGTTCACATCGGCGCTGTAGCGGATCCCGCCTTTAGTTGGCATTTTGTGGTGGCTGTGTTCGGCCCGCCAAGCATGAATGACTTCGATCGATCCGTTGTCTCGTCGCAGGGGAAACGCCACATGGTAGACACTATTGCATTCTTTGATTTGACTGAGCAGCGTGGGGTCGTGTTTGGTCAGCACCGCGGCTTTGTCGAAATTGCGATTGACTTGTTCGGAAAAACTGATGGGAGCATGCAACATATATTTCACCGTGTGGGACGATTCGGAAAATGAATGTGAACGTTGGCGTATGACTTGATTTGAACGGGCCGATGGTTAGCCAGGCAACGAGTGGTGCGCTGGCTCGATTTTCTTGCCATCACGCCCAACTGACTCGTTCCGTTTATTGTGGTGGAACGGCTGAATAGCCGCAATATGAACTTGGGCAAATGGAATTGTCCAACGTCACGGGAACGCATGAGCAAAAAGACATAGGTCCGCTGTCCACGGAATTGCCCTGAACTTAGCCTTATGCGACAATCAAAGCTTCATTTTCTTAAGCTCAGGATGACGTAATGGATAAATTCCAGTTGTTTCAGAATCTCGTGAACATGGCCTCGGTGGACGGAAAATTCACGGATGAGGAAATCGGCTTTTTGGTATCGCGGGCTGAACGTTGGGGCATCCACAACGACGATTTCGAGTCTATTTTGGTCGGGATACGCGAAGAGGGAGCAACGCTCGAACTTCCCGAAGCTTACGCAGATCGCAAAAAACTGCTGGAGGAAATGATTCGCGCGATGGCGGCCGATGGCGAAATGGCAGAAGTTGAGAAGCAGTTGTTAGCGACCGCCAGTGCCCACATGGACTTTTCCACCGACGAATTTCTAAAGATCCTCGACAACGTCATTAAACGCCGATAGTTCTCGACTGGACGGCAACCAGAGTTCGCCTTGTCCCAATTGCATTGGCGACCACCTACGAAAACGCCACAAATATCGTGCCCTTCGCGGTCATACCAACCGAGAGCAAGGGTGATTAAAATAATTCCGAATTCAGGCACTTAATCGAAAGTTAATTTAATGGCTACAGCAACCAAGCAATACAAATACGTCAACGACCTCTGGAACGACACGGACTTCCGCGGAAAAAGCGGTATCGAACGACTCGTCGTCCGCTCCAACATCTTGGGCTCGGATGGGCGGATCACGAACACGGGTGGCGGTAATACATCATCCAAGATCGAGGAGACGGACCCGTTGACTGGCGAAAAGGTCGAGGTCCTTTGGGTCAAGGGCTCGGGCGGTGACTTGCGGACGAGCAAGGCCGACAATTTTGCTTCGCTGTACATGAGCCGCCTGGTCGACCTGAAGGCAATTTACGCAGCAGCTCCGCAGCGCGGCGCGAAGACGCCGATCGAAGACAAAATGGTGAGCTACTATCCGCATTGCACGTTCAACTTGAATCCGCGGGCGTCGTCGATCGACACGCCGCTGCATGCCTTCGTTCCGTTCAAGTACGTCGACCACACTCATCCGAATTCGGTGATCGCCGTGGCAGCCTGCCGCCGTTCGCGCGAATTGACAACCGAAATTTTCGGACGCGATATCGTGTGGACTCCTTGGATGCGGCCTGGGTTTGAACTGGGTTTGGCGCTCGACAAATTGTGGGCGGAGAACCCGGGCCTGAAGGGCGTCGTTCTCGGTCAGCACGGATTGATCAACGGCTCGGACGACGAGCGCGAATGCTACCAACTTAGTTTGGACTTGATCGAACGAGCGGCTGAATTCATCGAATCAAAGGACAAAGGCGAGAAGACCTTCGGCGGTCCGAAGTACTCGACTTTGCCAGCCGACAAACGCGACGCCCTGCTCGTCGAATTGTTGCCGTGGCTGCGCGGAAAACTTTCGCAAGATCAACGCATGATTGGCACCGTGCAGCATGACGACCTGATGCTGCGTTTCGTCAACAGTCGCGATGCCGCACGCCTCGCCGAACTGGGAACGAGCTGCCCCGACCACTTCTTGCGAACGAAGATCAAGCCGATGTATGTGGACTGGAATCCGCAATCGGGCAGCGTCGCGGACCTCAAGTCCTTGATCGAAACAGGGCTCGTGTCCTATCGCCGCGACTATGCGGCATACTACGAACGCTGCAAACATCCGGACTCGCCCGCGATGCGTGGGGCCGATCCGACCGTGGTCTTGATCCCGGGAATCGGCATGATCGCTTGGGGAAAAACCAAGAGCGAATCGCGCGTGACCGCCGAGTTCTACAACTGCGCGGTGGAGGTGATGCGGGGAGCCGAAGCGATGGACGAATACATCGCCCTGCCCGAACAAGAAGCCTTCGACATCGAATACTGGTTGCTCGAAGAAGCAAAACTCAAACGGATGCCACCGGAAAAAGCCATGGCGCGGCGGGTCGTCTTGATCGTCGGTGCCGGAAGTGGCATCGGCAAACAAACGGCACATCGATTGGCCGCCGAAGGCGCGCATGTCGTATGTGCTGACCTTGATGGCCAAGCGGCTCAGGGAACCGCTGACGAACTGACCAAGAAATATGGTTTGGGGATTGGTGTTGCTGGGTCCGGTATTTCGGGCTGCGGTCCAGCGATTGCAACCGCGATCGACATGACCAAACGCGAGAGCGTTGCCGCAGCTATGCGACAAACGATCTTGGCCTATGGCGGCCTCGACCATCTGATTGTGACAGCCGGCATTTACGTTTCGCCGCGACCTGATGGGACGATTCCAGACGAAGCTTGGGGTTTGACGTTTGATGTCAACGTGATCGGACCGTTCGTGGTTTGCGACGAAGCCCGCAAGGTTTGGTTGGCTCAAGGCTTGAAGGGAAGCGCGGTTGTCACAACGAGTGTGAACGGGATGGTCAGCAAAAAAGGCAGCCTCGCTTACGACTCCTCCAAAGCCGCTGCGAATCACTTGGTGCGCGAACTGGCTGTTGAACTGGCACCGCTCGTCCGAGTCAATGCGGTGGCCCCGGCAACCGTCGTTGCGGGATCGGCCATGTTCCCTCGCGATCGAGTGATTTCGTCGCTGGCGAAATACAAAATTGCTTATTCCGAAAGCGAATCGACCGAGTCGTTGCGAAACAAGCTGGCCGGATTTTATGCCGAACGGACGTTGACCAAGACCCCGATTCTGCCGGAAGACCAAGCCGAGGCGATCTGGTTCTTGATCAGCGATCAATCCTCGAAGACGACTGGCCAATTGCTGGCGGTCGACGGCGGATTACAAGACGCCTTTGTTCGATAGTTTCTGGACCCTCATGCGAGAGAATGAAAATGAGCGGATGGCGGTTACTGTTGATTGTGATCGCCAGCTGTTTGTACACAGTTACCCCGCTCGCGGCTAACCAGGGAATTGATGACCCTGCGCAAAATCAGGACAATCGCCCGAACATCATCTTCTTCCTGGTTGATGATTTAGGCTGGCAAGACACCTCGGTTGCTTTTGGCGAACCGACTGGTTTTCAGCAGCACTTTCGCACGCCCAATCTCGAACGTCTGGCGGCGTCAGGGGTTCGCTTTTCGAACGCCTATTCCTGCCCGGTCTGCACGCCCACGCGCGCGTCGATCATGACTGGACAGAACGCGGCCCGTCATCGCATCACGAATTGGACGTTGCACAAAGACAAAGATTCATCAGGCAAAACAGACCGACTGGAGGCACCCCGCGAGTGGCGACGAGAGGGGCTGCAACCCGGCGATCCGTTTCTAGCTCGAATCCTGCGCGATGCGGGTTACACCACAATCCATTGCGGGAAGGCGCATTGGGGAGCCATCGATACCCCCGGCAGCGATCCACTACAGTTGGGGTTTGATATCAACATCGCTGGCCATGCGGCGGGCGCGCCCGGCAGTTACCAAGGGATGAAAAATTTCGGCAACGAAGCCGACGGGCAAAGGAAGACGCCTTGGGGAGTGCCTGGCCTTGAAACGTACCACGGCACCGAAACCCATTTGACCGATGCGTTAACGATCGAAGCAGCAAAAGCCCTCGAGGCTGCGGTTGCCAAACGTAAGCCATTCTTTCTGTGGATGTCCCATTACGCGGTGCATACACCCATCGAACCGCATGGACGGTTCCTCGACGCGTACACCAATCGAAATTTTGCCGGCACCGAAATCAAGATCGAACCTAAAGAAGCTCAGTACGCGAGCATGGTGGCCGGCATTGATGCGTCATTAGGTACCCTGCTGCAACAACTCGAGAAACTGGGTGTCGCCGAAAACACGTTGATCGTTTTCACTTCTGACAATGGCGGATTATCGGCTCATGCTCGGCAATCCACTTGGCAAGGCACGGGTGCGAACTCCCACATCTGGCCGTTGCGCGAGGGTAAAGGCTCTGCGTACGATGGGGGCACACGCGTTCCGCTGGTCGTTAGCTGGGCCAAAACTGCGATCGATTCAGCCAATCAACGCAATTACCCAGTTGCCGCCAATCACAAATGCAATGTTCCGATGATTTGCGAAGACCATTTTCCGA
>JBEBGH010000332.1:0-5971 GCA_040081565.1 Pirellulaceae bacterium | reverse complement strand
GGCGTGGCAACGTTTTCCGGTTCATTCTGAATCGTTGGCGGCACAAAGAACTGCTTCCATATTTCCAGAATGTCACTTTCCTGACGCCGCTCAATCAGTTTAAAAATTTCATTGCTCAGAACTTGTCGCAAATCGCGCAACGGTTGTGGGTCGTGCTCGTAAAGGCACAGGACTTTGGAAGCCGCCCGTTGCCGGGCCTGTTGAGTAGCGTCAGGGTCTTCATATTGAAAATTGGCCCGAGCCGTCAAATGTCGGGGCAATACCTGTCGCACGCGATATGAAAAGGAGGGAAGCCAGCCTGTCGAGATGATGAGCAGCAACAGGGCGGCGGCGGTGCAGATCAAGACCCGCAGCCACACGCCTTCGTATCGAAAGTAATTCTGCAGGCGAGTAAGTGGCGTTTGCCTTGGCGCTGCTGCCCAGCGCGTGCGACTCGATTGGCTAGCACCGTTGGCCATTTAGTTTCCCGCCTCGGATTCACCACGATTCAGATCTCGCTTCGCACCCGTATTGGCGTCCGGCTGAAATTTTCGGATCGTCGTACGGAGTGGGGTTTCGTAAGCCTCCACAATTTGTTGTACCAAACGGTGGCGGACAATATCGGCTTGGCCCAGCTTGACAATTCCTACACTACGAATTCGCTGCAATCGCTTAAGCGCGTCATCCAGTCCGCTTCGCGTGTGGGATGGCAGATCGGTTTGCGTCGGGTCACCCGAGACCACGATCTTCGATTCAAAGCCCATTCGGGTCAGAAACATCTTCATCTGCGCCACGGTTGTATTTTGTGCTTCATCCAAAATAATAAAGGCCTGATTTAGCGTACGACCTCGCATATAGGCGAGTGGGGCTACCTCAATCACATCTTGTTGGACAAGGCGTTGAACTTGATCGAAGCCCACCATTTCGTGGATGGCGTCGAGCAGGGGTCGCAGATACGGATTGATTTTCGCTTGCAAATCGCCGGGTAAGAAACCGAGACTTTCACCGGCTTCAACCGCTGGTCGCACCAAGACAATTTTGCGGACCGTTTGGTGCTTCAGGGCCTCGACAGCCATTGCCACTGCCAAATACGTCTTGCCCGACCCGGCGGGCCCGACGGCAAAGACCAAATCGTTGTTGCGAATGGTTTCGATGTAAGCGGCTTGACCTGGCGTCTTGGGTTTAATTTCCCTCCCCATCTGAATAATGTCGATGGATTCGGACTTGCGAAAGGCGAGGGGCTCACCCGTAATCTCGGCTAGTGCCTCTTCAAACAAGTCGGGAGTCAAGTTACCAACGCGGCGCACAATGTCGGATAGCCGCTCGATCGCTTGGGTCGCCTGACTCACAGTGCGCTCGTCCTCGCCAGAAATTCTGACTTGCCCGTTGCGCAGGGTTATGTTGACATTGAAACGCTCGCGCAAGCGTTTCAGATGCTGATCTTTGGCTCCGAACAAAGGCAAGACAATCGAGGGTTCGATCGATGAGATGGTCGCTTCGGTCATTTCTGTGGGGGAAAGTCCCGCCTGTTTACTCCTGAGGTTGTTCCAAACATACCAGACGTTCGGCTTCGCCATTCAAACGCCGGGTGTCGGCATCGACTTTTTCTGCGCTCGGTTGCGGTTGGCAGCATTAGATCGATTTTGCCCCCGTCCAACCGGTGGCCGTTCAAATCGCCATTGCGGGCGATAGGGATTATATCAATTACGGTAAAGCCGGAAGAAGACCAATGAAAAAGCTTGAAAAAGTGGTGTTTCCGAACTCGTCAGCTTGGTTTTCGCTGTTCGGCGATTACAGATTCTCGAAGAGTATCCAAAACAATGAGCTTGCCGGTGCAGCAAATATCAGTGAGTCCATTACATCCAAAATTCCGCCCAAACCCGGCAGCCAGACGCTGGAGTCTTTTAAGCCCGCATCGCGTTTAATAATCGATTCAAACAAATCGCCGACCATGCCCGCAAGGGAAATGAAGATTCCGTAGGCAACAATCCAGGTCCAGGATTGCATGTGGTCGATGCCCGATACTTGTGGAGCCACCAAGCGAAACACAATGGCTGCTCCAAGGATGCCGCCGACGAATGCACCCAATGCTCCCTCAATGGTTTTCCCGGAACTTATTTTCGGTGCCAACTTTCGCCGCCCGAAAGTGCGCCCAAAAAAGTAGGCCGCTGCGTCCGACATTTTCACAGTTGTGATCACGGCAATCACCGCGCACAAACCAAACCCATTGTCGTCCAACAAACGCCGGTGATGAGGCACCGAACCGACGAGCAACGCAAGGTACGCGAATATGAAAACATGATGGATCAGTCGATCGGCGACTTTTTGTTGTTGCCCGAAATTCGCGATTTCGTAAACCGCCGCAAGTCCCGTCGCGACAAAGAAACCCAAAAACGTCCCGCCGAAAAAACCGAGTGGGCATTCGCCCAACGGCCTTGGCCACAATGCTGGAGCCGCTGCACCGATCGCCATTAAACTTGTACCAAAGAGGGCAACAGGCAAACTCGCCGCCCTACCCGAGGTCCGCCACATCTGCACAAGCTCGCCCGCGGCCAAAATTACACCCACCGATGTGATCAAACAAAGCAACAAACCTGGCCCGAACATCGGCAGTTGATTGACCAAGTGGTAATCGGCCCAGACGATTCCCAACATCACCGAAATGATGACTGCGGCGGACAGCAGGCGACGACTCAACAAGGTGAGGACTCCTTGAACTCAACCAAGCCACCAAAACGTCTTTCACGACGGGCAAAATCGGCAATGGCCTCATGCAAGTCAGCCTCCGTGAACTCGGGCCATTTTTTGGCAGTCACGAAAATTTCGCTGTAACTGATTTGCCACAATAGATAGTTGCTGATTCGCATTTCACCCGATGTCCGAATCAGCAAATCGGGATCGGTCATTCCGGCTGTGTACAGTCGCGCTGCAAAGGCTGACTCATCGATCTCATCAATCAGCAAATCACCCGATGCAACCTCCTGAGCCAATCGCTTGGCAGCGGACACAATTTCACCGCGCGACCCATAATTGATGGCCAGACACAAGCGAGTTCCTAGATGCTGATGGCATAACGCTTCATTTTCACGAATTTGCTGCTGGATTTCCGCAGGGAGCCGTTCACGGTCACCAATTACCGCGAACCGCAATCCATTTTTTACCAGCGTCTCTCGCTCCGAAATCAAATACTCGCTCAACAAGGTCATCAAAAAATCAAGCTCCAGTTTCGGCCGCTTCCAGTTTTCGCTCGACAAACAAAAGAGCGTCAACTGGTCGATTCCGAGGCGATTGCATTCCTCGGTAATCGTCCGAACGGTTTCAACACCCCGACGATGCCCTTCGAAACGCATCAGCCCCTGTGCTTCGGCCCAACGCCCGTTGCCGTCCATGATGATCGCGATGTGACGCGGAATCTTCGGATTGCCCCCGCCAGACTCCAGAGCTTTTTCGTTTTCCGCTGAACCAGCATTCACAATCTACTCGCTTGCGTTAGACGCCTACCGACACTCGTGACTGGTTATTCAAAATGGTTTGTACGCGATCCGGGCCGACCGAAATAAACTCCGTCTTGCATCCGACCAGACTCTCAATGCGTTGGATGTAACGAATGGCTTTCTCTGGCAAATCGCTCAATTCACGTGCCGTGTCGATTTCTTCCAGCCAACCGGGGAGGGTCTCGTAAATTGGCACCACGCGCCGCAGTTCATCAGCACTTCCGGGGAAGTAGTCGATTCGCCTGCCGTCGAGTTCATAGGCCACACAAATCTTCAGCTCGGACAAGCCGCTCAATACATCGAGCATCATTAGCGCCAGACGGTCAATGCCGCCCAGACGTCTGGTGTATCGCACCGCCACCGCGTCGAACCAACCACAACGGCGAGGTCGACCTGTTGTGGTTCCAAACTCTTTTCCCTTTTGCCGAATTCGTTCGCCCAACTCGTTGTTCAATTCTGTGGGAAAGGGCCCGCCGCCGACGCGCGTGCTGTAGGCCTTCGCAACCCCGATCGATTTGGTAAGCCATTTTGCGGCCACGCCGGAGCCAGCCGAAATTCCCACGCCTGAGCTATTACTGCTGGTGACAAAAGGAAACGTGCCATGGTCAATGTCCAGCAATGAACCTTGAGCACCTTCGTAGAGAATTCGCTTGTCTTGCTCTACGAGATCCAACAGGACTCGCGTCGTGTCGAGAATATACGGCCGAAGTTGTCGAATGTAGTCGCGAAACTCTTCGATGATCGCTTCAGCATCCAGGTCCACCTTGCCATCTGGCGACATGGCCTTGAGCACAGGAAGTTTCGCAGCAGCGATTTCACGGACGCGGTCGGCAAAGTCAGGCCGCAAAAGGTCTGCCAATCGCACAGCATAACTTCGACCAACTTTGTCTCGATAACACGGCCCGATGCCACGCAAAGTCGTACCAATATTGTTGTCCCCGGTAACCGCAACATTCCATAGCTGGTCCTCGATGAGATGCCAAGGCATGACGACATGGGCCCGATCGCTCAACAGCAATCGCTCCCTAATATCGAGCCCGCGATCCAGCAGCGAGTTGATCTCACGCAGGATCGTCGCGGGATGAACAACGACCCCGGCGGCAACAATATTCAACACGTTTTTGTTGATGATACCGCTGGGGATATGGTGCAATTTGTAGACTTGGTCGCCAACGACGACCGTATGCCCGGCATTGGCGCCACCTTGGTAGCGCACAACAACATCCATGTCTTTGGTCAACAGGTCGACCAACTTCCCTTTAGCTTCGTCCCCCCATTGGAGTCCGATAATACAAGTCCCAGCCACTTAAGATTCCTGTCATGAGATAGCGTGTAAAGCACCAGTTTACGTTTTAACGCTATTGCGGGTCAATCAGCCAAGCGAATCGGTTTTAGCAGGAGTCCTTCGTCGACTACTTGGCAAAACAGGTCATTTCGTCGCCGACTTTTGACGCCAACGCCTTCTTGCTCATAATGGATGAATCAAGGGCTTCAGACAATTTGCCCAACCAGAACTGTTTTGGTTCATTCTTTAATCTTGGAACAGACTCGATCGATGAAAATCTATTTCGCCGTTTTATTGATGCTCGTCACGAGCCTTTCGTCGAACTTGGCCACGGCGCAGGAGAAATCCCAACCAACCCGTTCCGGTCGCGAACGAACGGGCGCTTCGATCCGCGGTTCCGTCGTGCTGCCTGAACGTTACGCTAAAGCACTGAAGGTTGATGAGCTGCCCGCTGGCCTGGTCGAACAGGTCGAACTGCCGCCTCCACCCTTGCCCGAGAATTGGGCACAAATGAAGCCCGATGAGCAAAACAAATGGGGGGCGGAATTTCAAGAGTCCACTGCCGGTAAAGAGTTTCTAACCAAACGTCAGGAACTTATCGCGGCGGCGAAGTCTTTTGAGATTCGTATCGAACCAAACGGTGATTTCGTTGTTTATGATGTGCCGCCGGGCATCTACGGTCTGCAAGGCCGAGTCGACAAAGAAATCAACTCGGTTTTTCACGCCTTTGAAATCTTCGGCAAACTAACGGTCGCGGCAAAGACCGATGAGATCGTGGCAGGCAAAATCGAAATCACTGTTACGCCATTGTGGGAAAACGGCCAACCTGCGCCCGCCATGATCGCCAAGACGGTAGACGGCGCGGCCTTCGATCTGAAAGCTCTGAACGGGAAGAATGTTCTCGTTCTGTTTTGGCTGCTCGACAGTGCCCCCTCCGTGCAGTTCCAAAATGCGCTCCTCAAGGATTTGGAAGAGATCGCACCGAATCGGCAAATTGAGCTCGTCTCAGCCTGTTTGGAGACGGACGCTGCCAAAGTGAAAAAATTCCTGGAGCAAAACCCCGTAAAAGGCCAAGTGGTGCTTTGCGGTGGCTGGAATGACGAGATCGCTCAGACCTTTGGCCTCCGCAGTTTTCCATCTTTATGGCTAATCGGCACCGATCAGAAGTTGAAGATGACCGATTTTGAGTTCGGCGTTGCCCGTGGTCGCAGCA
>JBEBGH010000056.1:0-20987 GCA_040081565.1 Pirellulaceae bacterium | reverse complement strand
GCCCATCGCCGATGAACCGCTTCCATAGTGAGTCGAAACGGAACGGTTCGAGGTTTGCACACGATAGAAGATCGCGTTTCCTCCTCCAGTAAGCGGCGCGGTTGTCAGTGTCGATACGGTGGTCGTCCCAGTCGGTTGATTCGTCGGCACAACATAGCTGTGCCATGGCGTTGCAGGATTGAGATCGGCGGAAGTATTCCAGGCTTCGACCGTGTTGAACGTGTTGTCGGTATCTGGTCGCCAAGCTCCATTCGTAACGGATTGCGAATTCGCGAGAGCCTTGACGAGTGGCGCGCCGACTTCGGGCGGAAGTCCGAACATTGTCGGAGGAAGACCTTCGGTTGCGGCCGAGCCGGTCAGGACTTGGCGACGTTCTAGAAGCTGGTATTCGAGGAGGCTTAATCCGGATGTTCTCCGACGCTTGCTCCCTGTCCGAAGTTGTGTTTGCCGTTCACCGTTATGTTTGCGGTTCTGCTTCCATGCCGACAACCTACGTTCCCGTTCGCTACGACGCTTGCTCATTACGTCCTCGAGTCTGGAGTGAAGATTTGGAAGTGTTCAAAAACGGCGGAAGGATTTGGAGGTGGTTTTCACGCAAAACCGTAATCCACTTTTGGAATTTGAAACCCGACGGTGGGCCTTGTCAAGAAAATTAATTTGAACTTTTTGAAATTAGTTAGGATTGTTTGAAGCGTGGGCGAAAGAATTATTTATTTGCAACTTTTCCATGGAAATGCATTGGACCCGTACTTGCTCGGATTTGGCATTACAAATACGGGCCGGTTTTTCCTAAAATCATGGTTTTCGCATTCTATATTAAACAGGGGGTTTATCTGCATGTTTCGTTCCCGTCTCAACTTCGTTGCCGCAATGGTCGGTATTCAGATATTGATTTCGACTTGCATGTTCGCTCAGGAAAACACAAGCGTCGCAGCCCTGGAGAAGGAAATAACAGTATTACGTAAACAACTCAAGGAAACACAACGGCAGCTTGACCAAGCCATTGCAGCAGGTTTTATAACGACGGAAGACGGGTTTTCTTCAGCTGTCGAAATCCTTCGAACGCTTCCTAAAGAACTGGAGCTGAATGCGAAAAAACCGTGGGATCAAACCCAAAGGAACGACGCTCTGGACCTTCTGAATCAAAATGCCATTGGCAAGCCATTTCGGTGCAAGTCTGTTCTGTCGAAAGTCGAAATCAAAGAAAACAATGCATATGTGAAGGATCGAACACAACCCAAATACTTTGTGGTGGTGGTTTTTCAAGGTACAAGTTTTCCCAATCAAGGGTTGGTGATTTCGCAAAACCTTTCTCGCCCTAATGGTGGCTTCGAATTCGAAGGCGACGAAGAGCTTGTAGAAAAAGCGAAAACGCTTAGAGCAGGAAAGTCCTACGAGGTAAGCGGTCTCATCAAGAAAATTGAAATCACAGGCGACATGATCGATAAAACTAAATTCGACGTTCTTGTTGATTTGACGCGGATTGAGTTTGAGCCGCTTAAGTAGTATTAGAGGGTCTTGCATCTGCGCAGGGCGCGCGACAGAACTCAAGGCTCCGACAAACGGGTAAAGCCGCAATCAGTGGACTGAGCGTTCAAGCAATCAGGATCAAGCAATAATGTCCTTGACGACGTTTCCGTGAACGTCGGTCAAGCGGAAATCGCGACCGGCGTAGTTGAAGGTCAACCGCGTGTGATCCAATCCCAACAGCGCCAACATGGTCGCATGCAAGTCATGAATGGAGACCGGGTTTTCCGTTGCTTCGTGGCCATATTCGCCGCTGCTGCCGTAATCAAATCCCGGCTTTACCCCTCCACCCGCCATCCACAAGGTGAATGCCTTGTTGTTATGGTCGCGTCCATCACCACCCTGGGCGTAAGGCGTACGACCGAACTCGCCGGTCCAGACAATCAGCGTCTCGTCGAGAAGCCCACGCTTCTTCAGGTCGGCAATCAAGCCCGACATTGGCAGATCGATCTCGCCGCAACTTTCCTCGAGTTTGTTTGACAAATTGAAATGGTGATCCCAATTGCCATGACTTACTTCCACGAAACGAACGCCGTTCTCGACCATCCGCCGCGCGAGCAAGAGTTTGCGACCGAAGTCGGCGGTGTTGGTCTGATCCATGCCATACATTTTTTTGGTCGCTTCAGATTCCTTGCTGAGGTCCATGACCTGGGGCATCGTCGATTGCATCTTGAAGGCCAACTCGGAGGCTTGGATTGCCCCTTCGACGTCTGGATTAAACTGATCGCGTTGCAATTTGCTTTCGTTGAGGGCATTCAGGAAATCAAGTTCAGCGCGTTGATCCTTTCGCTCCAGGCGCGGCTTCAGGTAGGGAATCTCGGCCCCGGCGATTGAGCGGTTTTCATTACCAATCCTTGGTCCCTGGCAGATCGCCGGCAAAAAAGAACTGCCATAATTTTGCGAACCACCGAAACCGTTGGGTGGCGTAATGCTGACAAAGCCCGGAAGGTTTTCGTTCTCCGTGCCGAGGCCGTAGAGCGTCCAGGCACCCACCGACGGCCGAATGAACTGGGATGAGCCCGTGTGCAACCGCACGAAAGCCTGCGGGTGAGCGGGCAAATCAGTATTCATGGAGTGAATCATGCACAGCTCATCCGACCGTTTGGCGAGTTCCGGAAACAGTTCGCTCATCCATAAACCGTTCTTGCCCGATTGCTTGAATTTCCACTTCGACGCCAACAGTTTTGAACCGGGACGTGGACCGGGTTTCCCATTGTCCTTCACCAACTGCGGTTTGTAGTCGAAAGTGTCGACGTGAGAGGGGCCACCGCGCATGCAGAGGAAGATCACGTGCTTGGCCTTGGCCGGAAAATGTTGCGGCTTGGGCGACAGCGGACCGTCAATTCCCACGCTCGGCGGCGCCGCCATTGCGGAGCGACCAAACATTCCCGAAAAGGCCAACCAGCCAAAGCCACAGGAAGAGTATTTCAAAATGTCGCGACGGTTTAATAAAGGCGTCACGTTATTGCAAAGTCGATTGGACATGGCTCGGCTCGTTGTTAGTTAGGTACGTTATGTTGGAAATCGAAAGCACATGTGAACTGGATCGGCACCTAGTCGAGGCTGCGGAATTCAGCACTCGCAATCATCGCCCGGATCACGCTGATCGCTCCGGTCATTGGATCATCGCGGTGCATGTTCGACAATTTTTTCGCGGCAGACGTTTCTTTGCTCGTTGCCGGTCGACTGTAGACCAGCCAGCACAAGTCGTCGAAAATTTCCTCGAAGTCTTTCTTTGGTTGTTTGGTCGCTGGTCGATTTTTGTCGGCGCGTGATTTTTGATTTTGCAGCGGGTTGCCGTTGACTCGCCCGGCGATCCGGCGGCATTGTTCCTCGACATACTGGCTGTTGAGCATGAAGAGGACTTGGGCTGGGACGTTAGTGCTTTGTCGAGCACCTTGCACGGCCGAAGCATCGGGATAATCAAACACGCCGAGAATCTCAGGCTCAACGTTGCGCGTCAGTGGCAAATAAATCGAGCGGGCACTGGTTCGTGCCATCAAGATCGACTCTTCCGAGACACCGAAGCGAGCGCGACCGAGCACGCCGTCACCGGCTCGGGAGATATCGCTGGCGACCGGTCGTTCGAGGTTCAATTGTCGTGAAGCCATCAAAATCGAATCTCGAATGGCCTCAGCCTCCAATCGTTTTGGATTGTGACGCCAGATGAATTCGTTTGCAGGGTCTGCGCGGAAGGCCGTCTCGTTGTAGGCCGACGACATGCGGTACGAGCGGCTGAGGACGATTTCGCGAATGGTCTTTTTGATCGACCAATCGTTTTCAATAAAGCGATTCGCCAAATAGTCCAACAATTCGGGATGAGTTGGTTCAGCTCCGGTCGTCCCAAAATTATCGACGCTGGTCACGATTCCCGCACCGAACAGCCAGTGCCAGATTCGATTCACCATGACGCGAGAGGCCAATGGATTCTTGGGATCGGTAATCCACTCACTGAGTTCTTTCCGACCGCTGGCGTTGCGCGGGATCGGTTTTAGCTCGAGCCCTGGGAAAAGACTAGGCAGGCCCCGTTTGACCTTTTCGCTGGGTCGGTCCACCTCGCCGCGCACGAACAGCGGACTGTCGCCGATCGACACGAAGCCACTCGCGCCTCGATCGCCGCGACGTTTCGCGAGGAATCGGTTGGAACCACTCGCGCTGGACGAAGATGGTTTGTCGGAAACGCCCATTGCCTGGGCAATTTTTTCGCCGCTTTCGTTGTACGAGGCGATCGATGCCTTCACGGCTTGAATTTGCGAGCTGACGCGAAGAACACGGTTGACGTCATTTTCTTTTTTGTCTCGGTCTCGCATTCGCTCGGTAATCATTTGTTGCCGTTCTTTCTCAAGTTCGGCGAGTTGGTCTTTTTTCTTTTGCAGCTCTTCGGTTGAGATCGAACGTGATTGCGGAGTTGAATCGGAGATCGGCAGGTTCATCAAAGTTCCCGCATTTCGACCCGCGACTCCTCCGATCGTGCCATAGTGAGTTTGCGTCGACAGGAAAATTCCTGCCAGTGCCGTGTAGTCGAGTTGGGAAATGGGATCAAACTTGTGGTCGTGGCAGCGAGCACAGGCGACGGTCTCGCCAAGAAATGCCTGAGTGACACTATCAAGTTGTTCGTCGGCGATATCTACGGCTAACTGACGAGCCTTTTGTTCGTTGATCGATTTGGGGCCGATCGCCAAAAAGCCGGTCGCTACCATTTGCCGAGCTTTTTCTTCGTCGTCTTTGCTCTTCAGCAGATCGCCGGCAATTTGTTCCTGGACGAATTGGTCATACGGCATGTCGCTGTTAAAGGCATCAATCACGTAGTCGCGATATCGCCAGGCGTACGGGTACAGCACATTCAAATCTTTTCCGCTGGACTCGGCGTAACGAGCCACATCGAGCCAATGACGACCCCAATGCTCGCCGTACTGCGGGGATGCCAGCAATCGATCAACGACGGCCGTATACAACTGGAGTTGTGCATCGGAATCTTTTGCACTCTGCCAATCGGCGACAAACTTTTTGGCGTCTTCGGGAGTGGGAGGCAAGCCTGTCAAATCAAAGTAAACGCGGCGCAACAAGGTTGCCGGTTCCGCATCACCCACGGGTTGAAGTTTCTTTTCCTCAAGCCGCTGCATCACAAAGCGGTCGATGGGACTGGAACTCCAACTGGCGTTTGTTGGCGTTGGCACGGGCGGTTGTTTCAGCGGCTGATAGGCCCACCAGCTCTTGGCCTTTTCGCCAGCTCCGGGATCCGGACCCAATTCCGATTCCTTGCGCGGGTCGGGCAGGCCCCGTTTGACCCAGTCTTCGAAATTCTTGATCACGTCGTCGGGCAATTTACCACCCGCATTGCGGGGCGGCATCGCGTAATCTTCATCGCCATAGTGAAGGGCCTCAAGCAGCAAGCTCTCCTTCGGATTCCCCGGTTCCACTGCAGGGCCGGAATCCCCGCCGCGTAACAATCCTGCTCGTGAGTCGACTCGCAGCCCAGCCGCAATACTCGTCGCTTGATCCGAATGACAGCTGTAACACTTGTCGATCAACACGGGTTGAATTTTTGTTTCAAAAAAATTCAGATCGGCCTGTGACCAAGGTTCTTTGTCGTTCTCTTGGGCTGCGACCATCCCGGTCATCAGGAAGACCGCCGAAGCCCAAATTGAACAGCGAATATTTAGTTTCATGCGCATGAAAGCCTCGAAGCTACAAAAACGACTCGGACCACCCGCACCCGTGGCTATCCCATCCCTCTATTTAGTGAACTTGATTACCAGATGCAAACGGCTGGAGTTTTATTTGCCAAACCGCTGAAAAACGAGAATTATTTCGAAAAAACAGGTGGTCCGGTTAGCGAAATCGGAGACCTTGCAGACATTTTCCTGCCTGCATAATCTCCAAACTTCCGCCAATGATGCCAATTGGGGCAACGAATTCGGTTGTTTATAAGACGCGCTTCGGCGGCACAACCAAGTTGGCGGCCAACAGCCCGCCGACAATAGCGGTCGCCACGATCGCCATCGCAAACGCCGATTCGATCCCTTCGATCCCCTTCTTATCGACGAAAGCGGCCAGGCTGCGATACCCCAAACTTCCGGGGACCAACATCAACGTCGCGGGCACCTGTGGAACCAGCGACGGACGATCCAGAATCCGCGCATATAAATTGGCGGCCACTCCCAGTGCCAGCGCGCCGCTGAACGCGCCAAACTCAAGGCCCTTCCATTGCGTTGCCAAAATCGTCACCACGAAACCACACCAGGCGACAATCGCGATGATGCTCCATTCCTTCGGCCGGGCTTGAAACAAAACCGCAAACGAGAAAGGCGCAATGATAACGGCCAAGGCGTACCACAGGCCCGTTAGACTTTCCGGCATCACCGGCGGAGCTCGCCAATCCGAACCTAATCGCCAAGCGAGCGCAACGCCGCAGATCAGCGCGAGAAACACGACCCCCGCCCCCGCCAATCGGGCAACTCCAGAACTCAAATGCCGGTTGGCCAATTCAGTAAGCGCGACCGTAAATGAAAAACCGGGGACGAGCACAATCAACGAACCAAGCGTCGCCGTGCGGTCATCGAAACTTGGCCATACCGCGCCAACGACCAAGGCAGCAAGCGCGGCGAAGAATCCCGCCGTGAACTCGAGGGCAAACTCTTGGGGAACCCAACGCTTGAGGATCAAGTCCCAGCAAAGCAAAACAACACCCATCAAAAATGCAAACAGCACCTCACGCCATCCGCCTCCAATCAAGACGGTGGCACATGCGGTGGCAATTGAGCCGGCTACGATCGGCCAAAAACGTCCGAACCTTGCCGGTGAAGCCTCGATTGAGTCAATGCGGATATTCGTTTCTTGAACAGAGGCCAGCCCATCCTCCAGATCTTCGAGGGCCTCGTCAAACTCCACCAATTTTCCGAGGTTGATCGCTCCTGCATCGATTCGTTGCAGGACGGTGCGATGACTTCCCTCGGCGAAAGAAATCAGCAGCGCAGTGGGCGTGTACAAATAGTCGGCTTCGACCCCGATCGTGTTGGAGACGCGCTTCATGACGCGCTCCATGCGGTGCGACGGAGTCCCGTGTCGATGCAGCATCGACGCCGCCTTCACGAGCAATTCTTGACGAGCAGATAAGGGGATAACATCGAATCGATTTTCCTCAGGTTCCACGTTTTATTTGTCGTCTTCCTGATTCGATTCGGAATTCTTTGGGTCGCTTGCTTTTTCGGAAGGCTCATCGTTTTTCGACTTGTCTTCTTTGGACGAGGCGTCTTCCTGTTTTTCTTCGGCTTCTGCTTTGTCGTCGTCGGCTTTCTCATCATCAGCCGAGGCCTTTAACAGCTGCTGATCAACCGAATGAGTCACGCGATCTTGCTCGTCGACGGAGAGTTCGGCAAAAGGTTTTCCGTAGGCCACACTGGCCCATAATTCACGCAGATCCTCCGCGGTTTCCTGCGAACCCTCGCGGTACAGCCGGGCGAAACTCATCGGAAACTGGCTCGTCAAATACAGTCGCACGGTGATGACTTTCCCATCAACAGTCTGAGTGCCTTCAATCCAATTGGCTTCTTCAGTTTTTCGTTCGTCGGCTTTGTTGCTTTCACCGGATTTTTCTTCGGTAACGGTGCGTCCGAGTTTGACTTGATTGAAAACGGTTCGGCCGATTGAAAACGAACCATTAGGTTCGAGGGACGTCAGCGTTTTGCTGAGTTTCACTTTCAAATTCAGCTGGCTGGGATGAACCGCGGGTCGGCGGACTTTGATAAATGAATCGGGTTCAAAGTTGTTGAAGGTCACCTCCAACGGCTGCGAACGGTCGGGCGATTTCACTTCAATCTGTTTTTCAAACAGGTGACCTTGCAGGACCGGCCAGCCATTCGGATTGATTTCATAATCGAATTCGAAAGGAATGTCCTTTAGCACGTATTCGTCCTTGCCCGGCTTGAGACGCCCCGCCAGATGCCGCCCGCGCAATGATGTTCCGGTAATTCCTCCTTCGGTAGTCTCAACCTCCAAGTTGTCTGTCTTGATTCGCAAATCACCTAGATTAGAGACTGTTCCTCCACCGAAAACGAAATCGCGGTAGCTGATCTCGTCGATCTTGTATTCAAAGTTCGAGTTAGGATCGATCAGCGTCAAATCTTTAATGAAAACCTTGCGAATTTGAACTTCTCCGCCGGATCTACCAATCGAGGCATTTTCGAACTCGCTTTCAACTTCCGCGAGTGCCTCCGACAAGTCGTCCAGGACGTTGGTTTTCACATTTACTTCTGTATCGGGAGATGAACTCATTGGCACGTAGATGGTGCCTGACCCAATGCTGGCCTCGTCGATCACCAACGGGCCTGATCCAAACATTCCGCCGCTACTGTATTTGAGCTTCAGGTCTTTAAGTTTGCTGTTGTACGTCGTGGAGACTTCCTCAGAGACGTTCCCAGTTTTCACTTTGACCTTGAGGTCGCTGGGGATTTCAATCGAGTCCATTTCGACGCCGCTGGTCAGGTTGCCGCGAAGGCCTTCAATTTTTACGCCCGACTCTTCAAACTCACCTTTGGCTATCTGTAGTGGCCAGGAAGTGTAAAAAATCGCGTAATACCCGAATCCACACAGCGCCATGAATATCGCCATGATGCCGCCGCAGCCGACCAGGAAACAACCACAGGCGCGACCCATTCCGCCGCCGCTAACATCCGAGGGTGGTACGGGCACCGGCTTTCCGGGAAACGGTTTGTTCGGTCCAACGGGTGGAAAAGGTGACGTTTGACTCATCGCTGTTTTAACTCCACAAAATATTGAGCCCGATTCGATTCTGGGGAACTTCGTTCGAATGGCGGGATTCTTGAACACGATCTCGCAAAAAGTTCCGAAAAGCAGCCAAGCTGGTGCGACTGCGTTACCCATCACCTACCGTTCACATCTTAGCAGAACTTGCGAAAAAGCTGCATAAGGGCGATATTGAGGACCTGTTTTACTTGTCCAGAGGTTCCGGAAATGGAAGTCATCAGCCTGCAGTCTGGGAGCAACGGAAATTGCTTTTGCATCCGTTCCGGACAGGTTCAATTGCTCGTCGACGCCGGCATCAGCGGCCGGGCGGCCGAAACGCGACTCGAGGAACGGGGCTTCGACATTCGCCGAACCACCGCCCTCTTGATCTCCCATGATCATCGCGACCACTCGCAAAACATGGGAGTCTTCCACCGCAAATATCGAATCCCGATCCACATCACTGGCAAAACTTACCAAGCCGCCCGCCGCTGGTGCAACCTGGGGCGAATCGATGGCATCAAGTGGTTTGTTGCTGGCGACTCGCTGACATTCAATCATGTTACCGTGCACTCCATTCCGACGCCTCACGACGGAGTCGATGGAGTCGCATTTGTCATCGACGACGGTCAGCGACGGGTGGGAATCCTGTCGGACCTCGGGCATGCCTTCGACGGCCTGCGAGACGTGCTCCGTTCACTGGATGCGGTGGTGATTGAAAGCAACTACGACGAAGAAATGCTGGAGTACGGTCGCTATCCGCCACATTTGAAGGCACGGATTAAGGGACCTGGCGGACACCTTTCGAACGTCGACTGCGCGCAGCTCGTGCGCGAGGGGATGGACCGACTACAGTGGGCCTGCCTGTGTCACCTGTCAGAGGAAAACAACTGCCCCGAGATTGCGCTGCGAACGCACACTGAACATCTGGGTTCTGAGTTCCGCGTTCACATCGCCCCGCGCTATTCAGCGACTGAAGTTCTGCGTATCGAATAACGGCGTTGGCAATGTTTTGTTCGTTCAGTTTGTCCTTCCGTTGCCAGGCTGGGGTGGATTGAAAGTCGCCTGGCCTTGGTGTGCCTTGATCGGTTGGTCGGCTACGTAAGCTGCTGGCAACCTCTTGTCGCTCAAGACAGCACCGGCGTGATAGAGTTTCCGCGATGAAGTTGTTTCACGTTCCTTTTGGCCTGACCAAACCATGAACCTGCAGATCTTCTTTTGTTCGTTTTTAGTATCGATCATTGGCTGGGCGGAACTAGCAGCGCAAACGCCGCAAGAATTACCTACCGAACAAGTGCGATTTGACGAAAAGAAATTGCAACGCGTCGAGGAACTTGTTCTTCAGGGCATTCAGGATGGAAAGATGCCGGGGTGCGTTGTTTGCTTTGGAAGTCGGGAAGAAATTTTGTACCTGCGCGCCTTTGGAAACAAGCAGGTGCAACCAGAGCCAATTGCGATGACGGTCGACACGGTTTTCGATTTAGCCTCGCTCACCAAACCGGTGGCAACCGGAACCAGCATCATGAAACTGGTGGAACAAGGGCATTTGCGGCTGGGGTCCAAGGTCGTGGATTTCTTCCCAGAATTTGGGGTCAATGGTAAAGACAAAATTACATTGCAGGATCTTTTAATTCACCAAAGTGGCCTGACGCCGGACAACTCGCTGAAAGACTACTTGGAAGGTCCTGATATTGCCTGGAAAAAAATTTGCGAGCTGAGACTGGTTGATCCCGTCGGCACCACGTTCAAATACTCAGACGTTAACTTTATTGTCCTGGCCAAGATCATCGAAAAAGTTTCTGGCCAGAACGTCCATCAATTCTCTCAAGCACATTTGTTTCAACCGCTCCAAATGAAGGAGACTGGATACGTGCCGGGCGAGCCTTTGCGGCTGCGAGCAGCTCCCACGGAGCAAAGAGACGGCAAGTGGATCCGCGGCGAAGTTCATGATCCTCGAGCCCATGAACTCGAAGGCATCGCCGGGCACGCGGGATTATTTTCGACTGCGGCCGATCTGGCTCGATATGCATCGATGATGCTAGGGCAAGGCAGATTTCAATCTGCTGGCGAGTCGGCCGTTCAGGTTCTCAATGAACGAACCGTCCAGGTGATGACGCGCGGATATTCCGTTTCCAGTGGCCAAAGAGGTCTGAGTTGGGATCGACGGACAGGCTATTCTTCCAATCGCGGAGATCTGTTGTCGGACAGCGCCTTCGGGCATGGCGGCTTTACCGGAACAGTCCTGTGGATTGATCCGGAACAGGACTTCTTCTTTATTTTCCTGAGCAATCGATTGCATCCCGACGGAAAGGGGAACTTCAATCCGCTCGTTGGCCAAATCGTCAACGCGGTTGTCGGCGCGATGAGGCCTGCTCCACGGAAGGAAGCATCGCTAAAGAATACTCCGGTAACGAGTGAAGTCCTCACGGGACTGGATGTCCTGGAGCGCGATGGGTTTCGGCAACTCGCCGGGCGACGCATTGGTTTGATCACCAACCACACGGGTCGAAACGTTGAGGGCGTTGCCATCGTCAAACTATTGCACGATCATCCCGAAGTCAAGTTGCAGGTGCTGTTCAGTCCGGAACATGGTTTCGAAGGGAAGCTGGATACGGCTCGCGTCGATGACGAAAGGGATCAAAAAACCGGTTTGCAAATCTTTAGTTTGTACGGAGAAACGCGTCGACCGACCAAGGCCATGTGTGAGTCTGTTGATACGTTGGTCTTTGATATTCAGGATATCGGGACGCGGTTTTACACTTACATTTCGACGATGGGTGAATGCATGAAAGCCGCGAACGAATTCAACCTGCGCTTCGTCGTGCTGGACCGCCCTAATCCGATTGACGGTGTAGAAGTAGCCGGGCCAATGCTGGATCCTGGAAATGAATCGTTCGTCGCCTTCCATTCACTGCCCGTGAGGCACGGAATGACCAGCGGTGAAATTGCCCGCATGCTCAAAGCCGAACTCAAGCTCCAGCTAGACCTGCAGGTGATTGCCTGCGAAGGCTGGTCGCGCGAGCAACTTTACGATGCCACGGGGCTTGTTTGGGTGAATCCCAGTCCGAACATGCGAGGTCTGACGGCGGCACTGCTTTATCCAGGTGTCGGCTTGCTGGAAACAACAAACCTGTCTGTCGGTCGCGGGACCGATACGCCTTTTGAGATTGTCGGCGCTCCATGGATCAACGGCCGGCAGTTGGCCGCTGAACTCAATCGACTCGGGATCGTGGGCACCAGTTTTGCGCCCGTCGAGTTCACCCCCGCGTCGAGCAAATTCGCGGACCAGCTATGCCAGGGAGTTCGCATCACCATCACCGATCGCAGCCGCTTCAAGCCCCTCCCGGTCGGTCTTGCCGTGGCCACGACTCTGTGCAAGTTGTATCCCAACGATTGGCAGGTCGAACACTTCCATAAACTGCTGGGCAATCGCGTCTGCTTTGAGGCCGTGGTGAACGGGAAATCTTTGGACGAAGTTCTGGAGCTATCGCAGGCCGGGTTGTCTGACTTTTTACGTCGTCGCGAGGCCTTCTTGCTCTATCGGTGAAGATCCTCAAAGCTTGGGATGTGAGCCTAGTCCCCGATGACTTTGATCAGAACCCGTTTAGGTCGACGACCATCGAATTCACCATAGAAAATTTGTTCCCACGGACCGAAGTCCAGTTTGCCGTTCGTAATTGCGACAACGACCTCGCGACCCATGACCTGACGCTTCATGTGGGCATCCGCGTTGTCTTCACCGGTTCGATTGTGGGCATAACGCTGCGGCGATGCGTCAAACGGTGCAAGAGTCTCCAGCCATTTTTTATAGTCTTCGTGCAAGCCTCGTTCGTCGTCATTGATGAAAACGGACGCCGTGATATGCATGGCATTGCAGAGCACCAATCCCTCCGCGACACCACTCGTGCGAACGGCCTCTTCTACTTGCGCCGTGATATTCTGGAATCCCATCCGCGCCGGCAGGTTGATCGTGAGGTATTCCGTATGCGACTTCATCGGCTGAAATATTCCTAACGCGAACGGTTTCCGCTTCGCTTATTTGCGATCTGACTTGGGATTGTCACCGTTCTTGTCGCTGGGCTTTTCTTCAGCCAAATCATCACCCAGCATTTCGGCCAGCTTCTCACGTTGCGATTTGGTCAAAACCGACTCGACCGCTTCGCGTTGCAGTTTGATCCGCAAGCGACGATATTCTTCTTGAAGCTTTTTCCCCAAAGCCTCCTGTGCTTTGGCGAGTTCCTTTTTCTGCTCCTCAGTCAACTTCAGCTCTTTGGCAAACTCTTCCGAATGGAGTGCTCCAGCTCCGTTGTTGTTGAGGCGAGCTTGGGCTGCGATTTGAACCAGTCGCTGCCGTTGAAATGGAAAAAGGATTCGGTCGATCGATTCGCGAATCTCTTTGTTTTTTTCCTCACCGATTTTTTGCAATTCTTTTTGGGCGCCACTTTGTTCGTCGGCAGAAGCCTCCGGTTGCAATCGCTTCATCGCCGCTTCGATTCGCGGCTGGTATTTGTCCTTGATGCGGGCTAATTCGTTTTTTAAGTCTTGACGTTGAGAGTCCACCAACTGCAGGTCGTTGGCAACGCGCGGCGTCGAGACGAGGTTGTCTGGCTCTGGCGACATCATCCCGGGCACAGCCATTAACGTGATCGGTTGACCGCTGCCGTCGCCCATCGTAAAAGTCAGGTTCATCGGCATGGCGACTTCAATATCTTGACCCAGACTCGGCGCCGTGAACGACGCGAGTGACAACAACAAAACCACTACCAACTGTCTCATGGACGCCTCCCGAGGAAAGAGCAACGCAAACTGGTCTCATTATTTTAAACGTATTGCCAAACGCAATCGACCGAGCTGCCGAAAGTCGTGTAGTCGCTGGCTGTTTTGGATGCGGGCCGACTAGATTTCGACGTGCATGACGCCGCCGACCTCGTCGAAGTGACCGATCTTGAGCAGGCGGCCATTGGAGCCAGGCATTTCCGCAACAAAGGCCGGATCGCAAACCGTAACGGCTGCAGTGGTCGTCATGGTAATCACGGCCATTTGGTAGGCCATTACTGAGAGTGCCACAAACCACGGCATCGAAATTGCCGACGCAATTAAAAACATCTCTCGATCAACTTTAGAAAGCTCGTGTTCATCGACGTAGTATTCGATAACGTCCTTTCGATCCGGCGTGTTGGTCAACGCAATGACCTCGTCGAAGGAGCAATCGGTCATGCGATATTTTTTCCAGTGGGCAGCGGCCTCAAGGGCTCGTTTGCGCCTCTCGAATTCGAGATGAGCGTGAAACGCTTCGATCTCACGCTTCTTTTTGCCAACGTGATTTTGGATAAGGGCGCGGGGAATGGCCAAGGCCGCGTTCACAAAACCAATCGACAACTGCCGCGCCAAGTTCAGCGGATAACGTCGGCGGTATTCCGAAAACACTTCGCCTTGAATTTTCGCAATGGCTTCCTGAATTTGTTCCCGTGTTGTGAAAACCAGGTCATTGCCGATTTCAACGCACAAGGGTTTCAGATAGTAAACTTTGACACCGCGTTTCTTGCCAGGGCCATTCAAGAATTCCTCAAGCCGCATCTGTACGCACTTGGGGATTTTGTCTTCGATTTGATCAAACTTGGCGCGCTCTGTAACCGAGACGTAGAGGCGGCCTTGAGGCAAACGAATCGAGGCTTGAGGCAGTTCAAGCTCGCGAACTTGAGTGAATTTTTCTCGATGTTCTTTCGTAATGGCTTCCCAACAAGCTTCCTTGGAAGATAACGCACCGAAACGCCCGAGCAAGTGCTTGGCAAATTCTGGGCTGCAGCCATTAGGCGGAACCCAAATCGGCTTGCCAACCCAAGTCCCGAAGTGAGTGAGCTCTTGATCCGGAGTGTGTGGTGACGCGTTAACATTGGAGACGCCACTCGATGGCCGCTGGGAGGCATCAGCAGGCTTTAGCCCGCGAGTTGCGGAAGCATTTTGATAAACTTTTTCCGATTGCCGTTTTTCAGCTACGCTTTGCATCACAAAAATCCTTCCGTCGAAAGGTAGAAAATCGTTGTCCAGCAATTCGGAATATATCAGGAAATATTAAAACGTTGTTACATTATTTTGGCGGTTTCAGCCATTTTCTCGGCCTTTTGGCCATCGAAAAATGCGAAAGCGGCGGATAGTAGCCAGTCCAGCGAGTCGGAAATCAAGGCGTTGAATGCTACCTGAACCAAAAAAGGTAGAATGACAGAAGAAGGGCGTATTCTCAGAACACGTGGCCAAATTATCACTCCTGAACTTCTTTCAAAACAAAAGGGAAAAAAACATGGTCGGATCAACATCCCAAAAATCAGCTCCGCATCTGTTGGTCGTGATCGACCATCAGGAAGCCAAGATCTACCACATCGAAGTCGAGGGAATTCAGCCTGTAAGAATTTTGCCTTTTGATCCCCACGGACACCGGAAGCATTTGCATTCGCTTGACGAATGGTCGTCCGGGAAACGTCAACCGGAGCGTAAAAGTTTTTACGAAGAAATCGCCAAGACGCTGCAAGGTGCCGAACAAATATTGCTGTTCGGCAGCGGTACCGGAAGGAGCAGTGCCATGGATACTTTACTCGCGGACCTGCAAAAAGAGCACGCGGACGTCGCCAAAAAGGTTGTCGGCTCCGTCGTGGTTGATGCTCATCATTCGACCGAGGGGCAACTTCTGGCAAAGGCCAGGGACTTTTACGCTGAATTTAATCGCGCGTAATTCCTGATTGGCGCAAACATGCCGCGGACATGTGCATACCCAATGGCCGTTGGGGCGTTGTCGGCTTTCCGTTTTGCTGTGTCGTGGTTCACAACATGCCATGCAGTGGTTAGTCTTTTCCGTAACCATCTTTCGTGAACGACCTCCTTCCAGAGAGCCCGCATGCACTATCGACTTTTCTCCAGCCTTGGCCCTGTTTCGGAAATTGGTTTAGGGACCTGGCAATTGGGCGGTGCCGAATGGGGCGAAGTGCCTGAGGCCGACGCGCTGGCAACACTGGAGGCGGCAGCGGACAGCGGAGTAACATTCCTCGATACAGCCGACATCTACGGACACGGTCGCAGCGAAACGTTGATCGGCAAGTTTTTGCAAAGCCGTTCCGACCGCGAGCGATTCTTCATCGCGACAAAACTTGGCCGAAGTCCTGATCCAGGTTGGCCAAAGAATTTTGAGGCCGACACCATTCGCCTGCATACCGAACGATCCCTGCAACGTCTCGGCGTCGAGGCTCTCGACCTTACGCAGACACATTGCATTCCGCCGGACATCATGCGCCAAGATTCGGTTTGGGAAGCATTGCGGCAACTCAAACGCGAGGGCAAGATCAAAGCGTTTGGCGCATCGGTCGAGTCGATGGAAGAGGCTCGCGACTGTTTGCAAGTTGCCGGATTATCGTCGCTGCAAATCATCTTCAATGTCTTTCGACAAAAGCCAATTGAGGAATTGTTTGCTGAGGCTAAAGCGAAAGGGGTCGCGATCATCGTGCGGTTGCCGCTGGCCAGCGGGCTGCTGGGGGGCAAGCTCCATGCGAACTCCCAGTTCGCTCCGAAAGACCATCGGACCTTTAATCGTGATGGCCAAGCGTTCAACGTGGGCGAAACGTTCGCTGGGCTTCCGTTTACGATAGGTCTCGAAATCGTCGAGGAATTGCGACCGCTGGTGCCTCACGATTGGACGATGTCCGAGTGGGCGCTACGCTGGTGTCTGGATTTCGATGCGGTCACGACCGTCATCCCAGGCGCAACGCGACCGGCCCAAGCCACCGACAATGCCCGAGCCAGTGACCGCGAGCCAATCTCCCGCGCAACTCACGAGCGAATCGCGACGCTCTATCGCGAAAAGATCGCACCGTTCATTCGCGGCAAGTATTAACCGCAGGACAGTCGGAATCGTCGGTTCTGTGACCGAGTGTCGACTTCAATGCCTCTTCACTCGCCGAAAAAACGAAAAAATCGAAGACAACTTTTTTGGTGTTCTCCTGCAATCGGTTAGAATCGGAATCCGCAACCGCTCATGAATTAGAGAGCACTTGCTCGCGAGTTTGTGTTCGCAGCATTCGATTGATCGACATGGTGACGCTCGATATGTAAACGGTTGCCAAATACAAAAACCGTTTTCAGTCATGGAGAACCAGTAATGCAAAGCAAAGCGGCTACGGTCAAACAGTACCTCGCGGAGTTGCCGACGGATCGACGCCAGGCGATCGAGTCCGTTCGCAAGGTAATCCTGGCGAATCTCGACAAGACCTTCGAAGAGGGAATGCAGTACGGCGTGATCGGTTACTACGTGCCGCACAAGTTTTTTCCAGCGGGCTACCATTGCGATCCGCGGCAGCCACTGCCATTCGCTTGCCTCGCCTCGCAGAAAAACCACATGTCGTTGTATTTAATGTCGGCTTACGGCGAAGGGCTTGAGGAGGACTGGTTTCGCGCGCAATGGGCCAAGACCGGCAAGAAGCTCGACATGGGCAAGTGCTGCATTCGGTTCAAGAAACTCGATGACTTGGCGCTGGACGTTATCGGCGAAGCGATACGGCGCGTGCCGGCCAAAGGTTACGTCGAGCGCTACGTTGCCTTTCTCGAAAAACACAACTTGAACAAGAAGCCCAAAGGGAGCGCAGCAAAGGTTGCGAAACCAGCCGCTGCGGCTAAAGCGAAGTCCCTGAAGAAGGCGCCACCTAAAAAAGCTGCCCCCAAGAAAATCGCCGCGAAAAAAACTCCGGCTCGGAAAACGACTTCCCGTTCTCGATAACGTTGAACCACTCATTGCAGGCTCTCATTCACAAGGTATCGAAGCAAATGAAAAACGGCATTGGATTCTGGAGCTGGAAAGTGATTGTGCGATCGGCTGTGATCGCGTGCGGATGCTGGGTAGCGTTCTGTCTGCAGTGCTTGGCATTGAGTGTCGCCACGGCACAAGTGCCGGCGGCGCAAGAACCGGCGAAAACAGGGTTCGACTTGCGTACGCTGGATTCGCATTTTCCATTTGCGGTCCCAACGGATGCCGCGACGTGGAAGGAGCGCGCGGAGGCCATGCGATTTCATTTGCAAATGAGCTTAGGGCTTTGGCCGATGCCCGAAAGGCAGCCGCTTAAGCCCGTGGAGCACGGCGCGATTGACATGGGCGACTACACGGTTAGTCGTGTTTATTTCGAGAGTTTCCCCGGCTTTTACGTCACGGGCAGCTTGTATCGGCCGAAGAAACAGGCCAAGCCCGGGCCGGGAGTGCTCTGCCCGCACGGCCATCACCGCAACGGACGGTTTATGCAATCCAGCGATCGGGAAATCAAACGCATGATCGCCGCGGGAGAGGAGCGTTATGAGCCCAACGCCCGCAGTCCATTGCAAACCCATTGTGTGCATCTGGCCCGGATGGGTTGTACGGTTTTTCATTATGACATGATTGGTTACGCCGACAGCCAACAGATTCTGGATGCCGTCGCACACGGATTTGCGCGGCAGCGGGAAAAAGAAAACGAGCCCGACGCGTTTGGGTTTTTCTCGCCTCGGGCAGAGCTTCATTTGCAGTCGATCATGGGGCTGCAAACGTGGAATTCGATTCGCGCTTTGGACTTTCTTTCGTCGTTGCCGGAAGTCGATTCGCAGCGCATCGGCGTAACCGGTTGCAGCGGTGGCGGAACGCAAACTTTTGTTTTGACGGCCCTTGATCCGCGAGTCACGGCTGCGTTTCCGGCGGCGATGGTGTCGACAGCGATGCAGGGCGGTTGCACTTGTGAGAATGGTTGCAATTTGCGAGTCGTTACCGGCAATGTCGAGATCGCCGCCTTGGGCGCGCCGCGTCCGGTCGCCATGTCGGCTTGCAATGACTGGACGAAGAACATGCCGACGGATGGCTACCCTCAGTTGCAGGAGTTGTACAAGTTGGTCGGGGCTCCCGAGCGGGTTTTCCTTTCGGCCTCGACGACGTTTCCGCACGGTTACGATCAAGTCGCTCGGCGCGCGATGTACGGCTGGTTCGATAAATACTTGGGGATCAACAGCAATCAAGCTGGCCTGACCCTTGAGCAGATTCACGCGGGCGAGATTCCCGAGGATTCGCCGGTGTTCGAAAAACCGATTACTTTTCTCGATCCAAGTCAATTGACGGTTTGGGGCGAAGGCCACCCTGCTCCGCCCGCTGGCGTCGACATTGAACATCGTGTCAACCGACATTGGCGCGATGATCAGGCAAAAAAAATTCGCGACTTGATCCAGGCCAGTGACCCGCAACTGCGAGTTGCCGTCAAAAGCCTGCTGTGCGATTTGCCTCATGATGTTGCGGCGGATGAATTGAGAAACAAGGAGAAGAAACCGTTCGTGCTGCCTGCCGGCTACGCGGGTTGCCAGGCTTGGTCGGCTGTCGTCGGGAATGACACCGACACAGTTGGCATCGAGGTTGCGAGGATTTTGAAACCAGGCAATGAGCGGGCGGTTCCGCTGGGGGCCTTGATTGTGACTGCCGATGTCGATGCAGCGTTGGCACGTCCGGCGGTACAAGCTTTAGTCAATCGCGGTGGGGTAACATTCGTGGTAAACGCGAAGCAGCTACAACAGGAAAATCGACTTGTCGACAACGGTCGCGAAGCGGCGGGGTATACCTTTGGCTACAACCGCAGCAACGTGGCGCGATGCGCTCGGGCCTTGGCGTGGATTCTGGACGAGGAGTTGTTTGGTGAGAAGTCACCGATTGATCTGATCGTCCTCGACGGATCACCGGCGTCGACCATCGTCGCCGCGGCAGCCACCAAGCGCCGAATCCAGCACGTATTGATTCCCGCCGATTTTTCGTTTGCCGCAATTGATTCGTTTCGTCACCCGGACTTTTTCCCCGGTGCATTGAAGCTGGGTGACGCCGCAGAATTATTGAAGATCGCCAAGCCCATTTCCGTTCGCCAAATCGGCACCGCCGAAGAAGAACAAGCCCGCTTCCTCACCGACCTCCTCCGCGGACAATAAGCGGTCTAGAAAACGCCAGTCATCAATTTTTTTCCGTCCCATCGGGAAAGCTGTGGGTAGAGCCAGATAATCTTACGTCTTGGATTTCCGTCCCATAGGGACGGCCTGTCGGTAGCAACCAGTACCCGCTCATCAATTTTCTTCGTCCCGTAGGGACGGTCTGTCGGTAGCCAGCGCCAGATCACAACACTTCTCCGTCTTGGATTTCCGTCCCATCGGGACGGCCTGTCGGTAGCAACCAGGCCCTATTACCATACCCCTCGTCCCGTAGGGTCGATCTGTCGGTAATCAGCATCTCTCGATTCCTAACAAACTATTCGTAAAATATTGAATCTGTGGCGTTCCGAATTTTGTCAAATGCAAATACCTGATCCACATGCCTAACACGTTTACTCAAATACACATCCAAACTGTATTCACCGTCCAAGAACGCGCGGCGATTATTCGAAAGGAATGGAAGGAAGACCTTTACCGCTACATCACAGGGATTATTCAAAACGCTGGCCATAAATTGCTGGCGATAAATGGTATGCCCGACCACGTGCATGTGCTGTTTGGCATGCGCCCTACACAATCGCTTTCAGAATTAATGCAATTAATCAAAGGTGATTCCTCACGTTGGATCAACGATCAAAAGCTCATTCGCGATGGACGATTTTCTTGGCAAGAAGGTTACGGAGCATTTTCCTACAGCCGATCACAGATACCTGCAGTCATTCATTACATAGAAAACCAAGAAGTACATCACCGCACGCGTACGTTTATTGAAGAATATCACGACCTGTTAAGCAAATTTGAAATTCCGTTTGATGCCCAGTATTCATTTCGGCCGATTGAATACAGCCAGGAAGGTAAAGAACAATAACGCCAGCCACCGATCCCGCACAAAGCGACCGACAGGGCGTCCCTACGGGACGCATGATCAACGCGTTGATTTTTTTCTACCGACAGCTTGTCCCTACGGGACAACAGAAGGTTCCCGGTCGACACGTTGTTCAGGCGTGGCAACGTTTTTTGGCCAGGCTGTTTGACCGACAGGGCGACCCTACGGGACGCACGATGAATACGGCGTTTTGTTTCTACCAACAGCTTGTCCCTACGGGACAACAGAACAATCCTGTTTTGCCCCTGCGGAAATGATGATAACGATGTCCGAATCCGATCGTCCACAGTTTTCGTCCCGTAGGGACGGTCTGTCGGTAGCAACAAGAATCCGATCGTCCACAGTTTTCGTCCCGTAGGGACGGTCTGTC
>JBEBGH010000055.1:0-21003 GCA_040081565.1 Pirellulaceae bacterium | reverse complement strand
TCCGCGCTGTAGCTTCCGTGTCCATCCGTGAAATCCGTGGCAAAGATTTCTTTCAAACCAAGCCACCGAAGAAAACCAATTCGGCCACGGATTGCACAGATTTTCACCGATTTTTTAAGCCTGCAGTTTCCGTGTTCATCCGTGAAATCTGTGGCTAAGATTTCTCTCAATAGACAAGTCGCTTGAATTCAACTTTGTCTTTTCCAAAATTAATCAACAAGCCAACTTTAATACCCGTGGACTTTAGTTCATTCAACAATTGCGCTTCGTTAGCAGCACAATAAGTCTTCGCGGTTTTCAATTCAACAATCACTTTTTCCGCCACGAACAAGTCGGCGAAGAACTCCCCAACCAGATTGCCCTTGAAGTGAACCTTGATCTCCGCTTCCAGCTCGCAAGGAACCTGGCGCAAACCCAGTTCAACTTTCATCGCATTCTTGTAGACCTTCTCCAGGAATCCATAGCCCAAGTGCTTGTACACTTCGAATGCCGCACCAATTACATGCTCCGTGATTTCTTGATGAAGCAGCTCCGACATCTCTTAGCTCCGGGCGACCCTAATCTTGAATCCGGATTTGCCAGAGCGCCAGGTCAAGTTCCGGCACTCTCGGGACATGGTCGATGCGGGCACAAAATTCGATGTCCGCGTGGTAGCCGAGCTTCAGCAGGTTGCGTCCGCCGGCTCCAGAGGCCAACTCGCCTGCCAGCGATCGGCCCAACCGCATGCCCTCCATGACGCTCATCCAGTAGCCCAACGCGACAGTGGCTTGATCACCCAGCCGCCAATGTTCGCGTAGGTCCAACAGTCGCTCTACCAAAGCGCCCGCAAATAAGATGTCTTCACTCGTCACGCGGCGATTGGTTCCCGAGCACATGATCGTCACGTGATCGGCGTTCTGCAGAACGTCGGCAACTACCGAAAGGTTGACAAAAGCCCCTACGTAAACGCGTTCTGCCGATCGACAGTGGGCCAGCGCCACCGTTCCGTTGGTCGTGCACAAAACCAGTTTCTTGCCGCCAATGATTTCGGGAGTGAACTCCAGCGGCGAGTTGCCTTGGTCAAAGCCCGCAATGATGACGCCACCTCGTTCTCCGCCCAACACAACCGGTGGCGGAAGCTCTGTTTTGAGCCGCCGCGCGTCAGCAATTTCTGCCGTGGGCACAATACAGGTTGCACCGCGATCAAGAGCCGTGACGATGGTTGTCGACGCGCGCAAGACATCAGTCACCACAACCTGACTTCCGCGCAGATCCTCTGGCTCAATCATCTGCGGCAAAAAAGCAACATTCAAGCGTCGGTTCGTCATGCAAAAAGGGCTCAAATCACAAGGAAACTGGGGGCATTCTCTACAATCGTCGAAGGTTAATGTATCTTGGGGGATTCGGTCATTGTAAGGGCCCTCCAGCGATACCGAAGAACATTACTGAAAAAACTGAATTGATTTCATGACCGTCGACAAATCAGACGAACGCGTAAAAAAAATGTTTGGCGAAATTGCGCCGAACTACGATCGCATGAATCGCGTTCTGTCGATGAACGTCGACGTCTATTGGCGCTGGCGGACGACAAGAATCGTCAAGCCAAATCGGGTCGATCCGATTTTGGATTGCTGTAGCGGCACGGGCGATCTGGCATTTGCCTGGGAACGGGCCACGAAATATGAAGTGCCGGTGATTGCGGCCGACTTCTGCCCGGAAATGCTGGCGTTCGGTTCCGCGAAACGCGAAGCCCTGCGAAACAGCAAAGTGCAGTTTGTCCAAGCCGATACCCAGCATCTCCCATTCGCGGCCGACCAATTCCAAGTCGTATCGGCATCCTTTGGCTTGCGGAACGTAGCCGACACCGTAGCTGGCCTGCGGGAGATGACTCGCGTTTGTAAGTCGGGAGGACAAGTCGTCATTCTGGAATTCTCAATGCCCCGATACCAACCCATTCGCGGGCTGTACACCTGGTATTTCAAAAACATTTTGCCGCGCATCGGCCAAGCCTTTGCCCGCAATAAGTTCGATGCCTACAACTACCTGCCCAGTAGTGTGCAAGAATTTTCATCGTACGAGAAACTCACCGCGTTGATGACCGGTTGCGGCTTGCGAGAGGCACGCTTCTACCCGTTGACCTTCGGCATTGCGACTCTATACGTAGGTGTCAAATGAGCCTGCCTATCATCGTCGGAATCACAGGTGCGAGTGGCGTCGTCTACGGCCAGCGGTTGGTTGAGGTCTTGATCCAGCTTGGGCACACGATTCATCTTTCGATCAGCACGTCGGGCCAACAAGTACTGAACCACGAGCGGAAGTCGAAGGTCGACCTGAACGCGTTTCAGATCGAAGACCTCATTCCAGGCGCTCGACCAAGTCCCGGCCAGTTGATTTATCATCATTACCAGGACTTCATGACACCTATCGCCAGCGGTTCATTCAAAACGCGAGCGATGGTCATTTGTCCGTGCAGCGGCAGTACTTTAAGTGGAATTGCGACCGCAAGCAGCGGGAATTTGATTCAACGCGCGGCCGATGTTCATTTGAAGGAACGCCGGCCATTGATCTTGGTGCCTCGGGAAACGCCGCTGTCGCTTCTGCAAATCGAAAACCTGCAGAAGGTCACGTTGGCTGGAGCGACCGTCCTGCCGGCTTCGCCTGGTTTCTACCATGGTGCCGAACGGGTCGAGCAACTCATTGATTTCATCGTTGCGCGAATCCTCGACCAACTCGGCATCGATCAACAGTTGATGAAACAATGGGGCACATAAAACGAAACCAATTGAGCGACTAGGAACTTTTCCCATTACCTTGCTCCCTTCGCCCCCGTGGGGAGAAGGACTGGGGATGAGGGGTTTTAGGACGGGCTCGAATCAAAAAACATTTGGAGCCGATAAATTTTGATCGCACAAAAGATTTGCCCATGAACGGCTGGAACAAGTTTCGTCAGATTCTAGAGATGATTCGCTTCAGTCATACGCTGTTTGCGTTGCCGTTTGCGTTGCTCGCAGCGATCATGGCTTGGGTAGCTCCGTCCGCAACGCCGGTTAGATTTCATTGGCTCCATCTGGTGGGAATATTGTTAGCGATGGTAGGTGCGCGCAGCGCGGCAATGGCCTTCAATCGTTTGGTCGATCGTCGGATTGATGCGGACAATCCGCGCACAGCAACGCGGCACTTGCCGGCTGGAAAACTCTCGGTGGCGTCCGTTTGGCTGTTTACGATTGTGTCGACCGCCGTTTACCTCGCGGGGGCGTCGCTTTTTTTGCCGAACTATTTGCCGTTGGTGATCGCGCTGCCTGTCTTGGCGGTTTTACTGATGTACAGCTACACCAAAAGATTTACGGCATTGGCTCATTTCTGGCTGGGACTGGCGTTGGCTTTGGCGCCGATTTGTGCCTGGATTGCGATTCGAGGCTTGCAAGTGATTGCCGATCCGAGTGATCTGACTCCGGCGTTATTGCTAGGGCTGGCGGTGATGTTCTGGGTCGCGGGCTTTGACATGATTTATGCATGTCAAGATTTTGAGTTCGATCGTCAGGCTGGGCTCAAAAGCATTCCGGTGCTGCTGGGCGTCGCGGGTGCCTTACGCCTCGCGGCCTTGTGTCATGCCGTCATGATTGGGCTGTTATGTTTGATTCCGGTTTCGCCTTGGATTGGCGGGCCAGAATTGGGTCTATCATGGCTATTCGGTTGCAGTCTAGCGGCGATTGCCGGATTGCTCGTCTACGAGCATCGCCTCGTAAGCCCCACCGACCTGAGTCGAGTCAACCTAGCGTTCTTCAACGTCAATGCCGTCGTCAGTATTGGTCTGTTGGTCATCGGCTTCTTTGATCTGCTTTACATTTAGAGTATTTGTCCCCAAGTGATGGCTTGACGTAATTTGACAATTCCTGGCTCTTAAGAAAGGCAATTTAATGAGCAAACAAATCAAGATTTACGAACTTGAAGAGGATTTTAAGAGAATTGGGACATTGGAATTCGCGTCAAGGATGGACAAAACGCTTAAGTCCGAATCAAAGATGACAGGTTTACTTTTCAGTCACTATGATGACCAACCGCTGGCAAAGAAATGGTCAATTGTTTCAGCTCTTTATGCATCGGACAGTCGCAGTTGTTCTGACGCCGATGTGTTTTCTGTCGAACTGAGATTTGCGGTTTCAGAGCGGACCAAGAAGGTTTTTGAGTCGATGCTTGGAGATGTCATTGAGTTTCTTCCCATTCAGGTCACAGGAAAAATCAAAGAAGTCGACGATGAACGAATCACTGTGCCCTCAAAACGCACGCGCAAGCTTTTCCTGATGCGTCCGACGAAATTGGTGCAATTGGCGAAGGGCAGTGTTGTGCACGAATTTCCTGCTTGCCTAAAAGTATCGCGTTATGCTTTTCACACCGAGGACATTGCCAACGCACCCGCAATTTTCCGCGTACCTGAGACTTTTGAAATCCTCGTTACAGACGAGTTTCGAAAAATCGTCGAAAAGAATTCGATTTTTGGGTTTTCATTCGATAATAAAATTCCCTGGAGTCCTGTTTCGAAATCGGCCAATTCAAAGGCTTCTCAAATGAAGGCCTCTTCCGTCAAAGACAAAAAAGAAACCAAATCCGTCCCGCCGCCGAAGCCAATTTCTGCAATCGGCAAGCAGTCCGGCATGACACAATCACTTTGGAAACAGTTGGTCGATCATTGGAAATGGAGCTGTATTGCGGCAAAAGCTCGGGGCGGAGAAAGTCGACTTCCGAAAATCGAGAAGCCTGTCAATAAGTCACAACTTGCAAAGTTGAAAAACGAGATGAAATGTGATCTTCCTCAGGAGTTTGAACATGTGCTGCTAAATTTTTCGCGTAAAGTGAAGTTCTGGTGGTACTTGCAAGAAGGTGAATCTCCTGACCTTTTTGGAGATTGTGCGATGGGCGGTGGCGGTGAACTGTGGGATATCAGCTTGTTACCAGAGACCGCAGCCGCAGCGGCAAATCATGAAAACGCACCTTGGATCACGTTTCGCGACGGCCTCCGGGGTCGCCTGCCGTTTCTACACGTTGGCAACGGTGATTTGTTGGCCTTTGACATGAGGCGCGGTTCACGAAATTGCCCGGTTGTTTATTTGTGTCATGAAAACGACGAAAAACTTCATGACCGTCGGCTTGGTTCCAATTTTATTGATTTTTTAATCAACTGGTCGAACATCGGCTGCGTCGATCCGGACCTTCACTATCTGGACATGTTTTACGATCGGAAGAAAAAGCAAATCAACGGCTTCAACCGTATCGCTCTTCGCTGGCGACAGTTCCTGGCAACCGGGAAATAACGGAAGATTTGCGCTGCAGGAAATGCCTACGTTCAGGGAGGCAATACCAGGCAGCCCGTCGTTACCCGCGGCAGCCGGTTGCGGTATTATGAAGGGCAGTGAACCGGATTGTGAGATTGCTCATCGAACATTTTCGGTCCATCTATTTTTTGAGCTGTTATCCAACCAACTTCGAACAAACCAATGATCCATTCAACACATCCCCAGCTCAAATCAATTCGCGACAAGGTTGAAGCGGGAGAGCGTCTCTCTATGGACGACGGCCTGCTGATGTATCAACCGGATGTTCCGCTCAATGACTTGGGGCAATTGGCCAATTTTGTGCGCGAGCGAATCAACGGCAACGCGGGCTATTACAACATCAACACTCACCTGAATGCCACCAACGTATGCGTTTATCGCTGCATTTTCTGTGCGTTTCGTTCTGATCTGCGAAGCTCCAAGAGCTATGTCATGTCCGACGAACAGATTCTTGAACGCGGACGAGAAGCGGTCGAAAACGGCTGCACGGAAATGCATATCGTCGGCGGCTTGCATCATCAGAAGAAATTCGAATGGTACAAAAACATTCTGCAAGTGCTGCACGATGCCTATCCTGCGTTACACCTCAAAGGCTGGACGGCGGTCGAGCTTAACTGGTTCGAATTCTTGACCAAGCAATCTACCGAATGGGTTTTGCGTGAACTCCTGGATGCTGGACTGGGAAGCTTGCCAGGTGGTGGAGCCGAGATCTTCCACCCCGAAGTCCGCGACAAGATCTGCGAACACAAGGCCGACGGCACCAACTGGATCAATATCCACCGCACGGCGCACCGTCTGGGAATCAGAAGCAATTGCACGATGTTGTATGGACATGTCGAAGAACCATTTCACCGAATCGATCACTTGATTCGGTTGCGTGAATTGCAGGATGAAACGGGCGGTTTTCAAACCTTTATCCCGCTGGCATTTCATCCGGAGAACACAGGGCTTTCGCAAATCCCAAAACCCAGCGCGGCGATGGATTTGAGAACGATGGCCATCAGTCGGCTGATGCTGGACAATATCCCCCACATGAAGGCCTATTGGATCATGCTGGGAATCGGCACCGCACAGGCGGCTTTGTCTTATGGTGCCGACGATATCGACGGCACCGTGCGACATGAACTTATCTACCATGATGCTGGTGCGACGACTCCCGAGTTTCTGTCGGTCGAGCGGATGGAACAATTGATCCGCGAGGCAGGCCGCGAACCGATCGAACGCGACACGCTTTATCGCCGCGTGATTCGCGATCCTGGCGACCGATCAAGATGGTCGGTGGGCTCGCAGGTGGAAGTCGCTGGCGTTCGTTAAATCGGGCGTTCGTTAAATCGTGGAAGCACCCCCGTTTGGCACACGTTTCAGCATTGAATCTCGGAGGTTGCGGTTTACCCCGGGGGCAGTATCGCCCTGAGGCCGAACAAAGACCTTCGAGCAAGAAACCGTGCCCGCCTCATAGTGGCTTCTCAAGCAAGTCTAAACTAGACTGGTTCAGGTCTCGACTCATGAGTTGAACCGCCGCGAAGACGAAGAGAGTTTGCGGCGAGTCTGTGAGCCAACTGACAACTAATTAATTGCATCAAACTCATTTTGAAAAGGCAACAAATGAGCCGATTTGCTTCGTTCCTTGGCAGCGCCATGTTTTGCGCCGCGATTGTCTTGGCTCCCGCGCGGTCTTTCTGCGATATCACGGTGGCCAGACTTTTTTCCGACCACATGGTGCTGCAGCAATTGTCGCAAGTCAAAATTTGGGGGACGGCGAACCCGAATGAAAAAGTCATAATTTCCTTCAACGGACAAGACACGTCGGTCACTGCGAATGCGACTGGTAAATGGGAAGGGGTTCTCAACACTCCGGCGGCCGGAGGCCCTTACACGATTGAAATTCGTGCGGAAGCTGGTGAACCAAAAATTACACTGGCCGATGTCTTGGTCGGAGAAGTTTGGATCTGCTCCGGACAGTCCAATATGGAATGGCCGATCGAAAAGGCCGACTCGCCGGAACGTGAAATCGCTGGCGCGAAAGACTATCCCAACATCCGCTTGTTCAACGTCAATCACAACGCCGTGGTCGAACCGATTACGGACCTTGTGAATGCCAAGGGTTGGGATGTTTGCAATCCTGAATCGATTCGACTGTTCTCGGCTACGGCTTACTTCTTCGGCCGGCGGTTGAATCAAGAACTCAAGATCCCGATTGGTCTGGTAAAAACAACTTGGGGCGGTACGCCAGCCGAGGCCTGGACCTCTCGTGAAGTTTTAGAGTCGGCACCCAAATTGAAACCATTGCTGGAGCATTGGACCAAGAACGATAACGCAGGCAACCCGAACCGACCCTCGAGTCTGTACAACGGAATGATCTCTCCGCTGAAGGGGCTCAAATTCCGCGGCGCAATCTGGTACCAGGGCGAATCGAATGCCAAACGCGCCGTGCAGTACCGCACGATCTTCCCGTTGATGATCGAGGATTGGCGAAAACAGTTGGCCGACGGCGAAGAGTTTCCCTTCTATTTCGTACAGATTGCTCCCTTTCGCTACGGGAACAACAACATTGATGCTCTGGCAGAGCTTTGGGACTCGCAGACTTACACCTATCGCATGGTGCCCAACACGGGGATGGTCGTGACGACCGACATCGCAGAACTGGCGGACATTCATCCCCGCAACAAGCAGGACGTCGGAGCAAGGCTTGCCGGATGGGCCTTGGCCGGCTGCTACAAAGACAAGCTGACAGAAGCCAATCAACAACTCGTTCCCAGCGGTCCGATCTATCGGTCGAAAGAAATTCGGGGCAAAGAGATTCGCCTCAATTTTGATTTTGTGGCGAAGGGACTCGTCGCCAAAGACAATCCAGAACTCAACTGGTTTACCATTTGCGGGCCCGACAAAAAATTTGTTCCGGCGAAAGCCAAAATCGATGGTGAACAGGTTGTCGTCTGGGCTGACGAAGTCGCCGAGCCGCAAGAAGTTCGCTTCGCCTGGGATGATTCGGCGATTCCCAATCTGTTTAATTCCGAAGGCCTCCCCGCGTCGCCATTTCGCACGGACAGTTTTCCTCTTCTTTCGGAAGGCGAAGATTTTTAGGAGCGATATCACTTCGCAATAGGTAACGACGGGTTGCCGAACTAAAACAAATTTCATTCCTTGAAAAAAGACGGGTACCAGCTGTCAGTTGGTTTGAGGTCCCGGACTTTTTCGGCCTCAAGGGAATACTTGATCATGTTGCGTTAGTTGCCTATGAACTTATTGAATCGTATCTCGCTACGTTTTCCAGTTTTTGCGAGGATTTACGCAAAAAAGCACCTCCTGCGTGATATCGCTTCTCCCATTCCACCGCACGTGACCAATTATCGAATGGCAAGCGTGGGCCGATATGGATTCCTTGTTTTTTTTGACTTTATCCCTCCAATTCTTCAAAATGGTTTTGCCAATGACTTCCAAACATACTTCGATTCCGCACCGACGAAACAAATACTCGAACTTTATTCGCGAATTGCTCGATCCGAGTTGAACGTAACCGAGATCTACTTTCGCGAAACAAAGTCCGCATGGTTGCTAATTGATTCAGGAGCCAATCGAGGTGCTTTTTATTACCCGGTCGGCCTCTAACAACGCGATCATTCGAAGTCGGAATGCGTCTGTTTTGAATGGTTCGTTTCCCCCGCGATTCGTTTATCGCGGGCGATTGGCCTTCCGCAACAGAATGGACTCGGACTTCCCTGGTGCACTTGTTCTAATCGCTGAAGTTCGGCCGCTCGAAAAATTTCTAGGCGCGGAGGCGGCTTAGGCTGACACCGCGGATGTCCAAGTGAGGTGTTTGGCCGTTAAGTAATTCGGCGATCAATTTTCCTGTGACGGCCCCAAGCGTGTTGTGACCAGCCGCCAGCCAGGTATTTGAGAGGTTGGGAACCCGATCGATATACGGCTTGCTGTCCCAAGTCATCGGTCGCCAGCCAAACCATTTTTCCTGGATCGGTTCGGCAGATGGTTCACGCAAATAAATCTTGGCCGAGTCCGTCAACAATTTCAGCCTGCGCTCATTGATACTGTCATCGTATCCCGAAAACTCCATCGTCGAACCGATTCGATATCCTGAGTTCATCGGCGTTATCGCCACGCGATGTTCTTCAAAAATCAATGGATACTTTGGGCAGATCGATGGACGAGGCATGGTTAGCGAATAGCCTTTGCCAGGCTGGATCGGAATCTTGATTCCCAAGTGCTTATTCAAAAACGGCGTCAGCGCTCCGGTTGCCACAACAAATTGATCGCCCGTTATCTCACCGGACTTCGTCTGAACTGCTTTGACGCGCTCGCCCTCGCGAACAAAGCCTGTCATCTCGGCGTTTTCGATCAGGGTCACCCCGCGCGAGGTAAGCCGTTCTCGCAGAGCCTGCATTAATCGATCGGGCCGGACGTGAGCATCGCAATCAAAATGCCAGGCTCCCCCCAACCCCTCGCGCAGCGCCGGTTCGAATTCCACCAGTTTTTTCGCTTCGATCGGCGAAGCGGAAACGCCAAACCGGCTCTTCGTCAATTCGTTGGTGTGGGCATACTCTGCAAATTCATGCTCGTGCTGGTAAACAAACAACAGGCCCACTTTTTGCCATTCGCAATCCAATCGCTCGCCTTCGATCAGTTCTTCATAGAGTTGCCGTGAGGATTGCAGCAACGAATGTAAAACACCGGCGGCCTCCAGCATATCTCGTTCGTTGCAGCGACCAGCAAACTTAAGGAGCCAACTCCACATCGACAGATTCAGTGTGGGTCGAATGTAAAAAGGCGAATTGCTGCTGGCCATCGACTTTAGCGATTTCCAAATCACACCCGGTGCCGTCAGAGGCAAGACGTGACTGGGGCTGATGTATCCGCAATTGCTTTTGGAACAAGCTGCACCGAAGCGATCCCGGTCGATGATCGTGACGCGATGTCCCGATTGCGAAAGGTACCAGGCGCACATCGCACCAATGATGCCTCCGCCAACTACAACCGTTTCGCCCGACTTCATTGACTAATTCCCGTTTTGAATGGATCGTTAGGATCGAACCGCAGCAGCGTCTCGCCGCAAATGTAGGCACTCCCTTTGATGCTGGGCACAATCTGATCCCCTTGTTGTTCGTAGCTGGCCTCGAACACGCTGTCGATGATGCTGGCTTGCCGCCAAATCTGTCCGGGAGCCAATTTTCCATCGGCGGCGAGGCAGGCTAACTTCGCACTCGTACCCGTTCCACATGGAGACCGATCGTAAGCTCCGCCCGGACACATCACATAATTTCGCGAATCGGTCCCGGCATCCGCCGGCGGGCCAAACAACTCGATGTGATCGACCCGATGTCCGTCTTTCCCCGCAACACCTTCGCGATCGAGCGCTCGTTGCACCTGATCGGTGAAAGCTTGGAGGCGTTGCAAATTATCGAAGGCCACACGCTCCCGGTGTTCCTTCACCAAGTAAAACCAGTTGCCGCCCCAAGCGATATCACCCACGACCTCGTCGAATCCGTCGACAGCAACTCTGACATTTTCACGGTAGCGAAAGCAGGGAACATTGCGCACGGTAACGTGGTTCGGATCATGCACAATGGTTTTGATCTTGCCCACAGGTGTGTCAAGAAAGTGTTCCCCGAGCTTGACTCTGCCCAAGTACACCAGCGTGACCATTAACCCGATCGTCCCATGGCCACACATCCCCAAGAATCCTTCGTTGTTGAAGTAGATCACACCCAACGAACAACTGGGATCGGTCGCGTCCACGGGCAATGCACCCACCATCACATCCGAACCGCGTGGCTCGAGAATGATCGCTTTGCGAAAGTGATCGAACGATTGGCGAAAGCGTTCCCGGCGCTCAACCATTGAGCCCGCTCCGAGGTCGGGGCCATTTTCGACAATCACGCGCGTGGGTTCACCACCCGTGTGGGAATCGACAACCCGCACAAACTCGGGGACGTTTTCGGAATGGCTCATCGAGGAATCCCCTTGGCTTAGACGTTGCCTTGAGTCCAAATACCGTCAACGAACCGCCACAACGCTCCCGTCGGATTTTGGTTCCGCAATGTTTCCGGGAGATGTTCTTCGCGAACGCCATCGAAACATTCCAGCATAGAAAATCGCCGAACGCAGGCAGGAAAACCGACGGCCGTAAAGCCTGAATGGCCTGTACTCGGGTAGGGCCCACCGTGGTTCATCGCGGCCGTTACCAAGACTCCGGTCGGCATCTTATCGTCGTTCAGTCGGCCAACCTTTTGTCGCAACGCGGGCGAGATTCGTTGGTAAGCCGCTTCGTCGGACCGATTTGAAGCGGCACTAAAAATCGTGCCGGTCAAGTTTCCTTCCAGATGTTCGATGATCGTCGCCACTTGATCCACATCTCGTGCCAACACAAACAACGAAGCGTTCCCAAACATCTCTGTTTGAAAGGCAAGCGGGTCTTCCAAGAATCGTCCGCCAGAAACCGACAACAAGGTGTTTTCGAAAGAAAATCCCGGACTGTTCGTTCGCTTGCCGCCGGCAATTGCTTGAGCACCGCTCTTCACGAGTTGCTGCACGTTTTCGGCAAGGGATTTGAGAACGCCCTCGGTCAACAGAACTCCAGCGGGCGTGTCGCGGAATTTCGCGGCGACTTTGGCCACGAAGGCATCGGTCTCAGGGCCCGCGATCAAGATGACCAATCCGGGATTCGTGCAAAACTGGCCGGTGGCCATCAAACAACTCGTGCAAAACTTTTCGACAATGTCGTCAGTTCGTTCGGCAATTGCACCCGGAAGAATGACGACGGGATTAACGCTACTCATTTCCAGATACGACGGCTTGCCAGCCGCGTCGCAAGCAGCCTTGATCGCTAATCCAGCGCGACGGCTCCCCGTAAACCCAGTCGCTGCCGCACGTTCATCGGCGACCATTCGCAGACCGTCTTCGTTGCCCATGTGGTACAAGAGTTGTACCGTGGCGGCTGGCAGTTTCGACTCGGCGAGGGCTTGGGCACAGAGTTCGGCCATCAAGCGTGTCGTTGTCGGATGAGCCGGGTGAGCCTTGGCAATCACAGGATTTCCTGCGGCAATCGCCGATGCAAAATCTCCCCCGGCGATTGAGTTGTAGGCGAAAGGAAAATTATTGGGGCCGAATACGATTACGGGACCGATCGCTCCATGTTGAGAACGAATGTTGTTTTTGGAATCAATGGTTGGTAACGCCCAGCCACCGTCGGCTGCCGCGTCCGCCGCTTGTCGCAGTTGATTCGTCGTGCGCGGCAGTTCCACGTCCTTGAGACGCGGGCTAACAGGCAATCCTGTTTCCATTGCGGCCGCTTCCGCGAGCGATTGTGCATTCGACTCTAGCTTGTCGGCATACGCTCGCAGAAATTTTGCGATTTCAATGCGGGGCGTATCCAGTAATTTTCGAAAAGCCGTTGCGGCATGTTCCAGTGCACGATCGCACTCGGCCCAATTACTTACCGGGTAAACCTCGGTCAGCGTCTCGCCTGTTTTTGGATTTGTTCCCGAAAAGATCTCTCCTCGCGCAGACGCGGGCTCCCATTTTCCCCCCAACCAAATCGGATGCGCCATGAGCAGTTTTCTCTATCAATAAATCAACTTCGGCAAAAATAAAATCGCGGCGACCACCACCGACAGGATGCTGGCCAGCAGCACCGCACCCGCCGCAATGTCGAGCGATTTTTCGACGAATTGATTATATTGACCGGTCACGGCCCGACTCAACGACTCAATTGCCGCATTCAGCAGCTCGGCAGTCAAAACGACGGCGATGCAGAGCACAAGCATACACCATTCCAACGCCGACAACTTCAGGGCCCAAGCTACGCTGCAAACGGCCACCGCCGCGAGCAAATGCAGGAGAAAACCTTTGTCGATAAACTGCGACCTGCCGCGAATTCCCCAGAAGATGCCACGAAAGGCCCGGGCAAATTTTTCAACCCAATTGCGGTGATGAAATTCCTTGGCCTCGGACATCAGGCTTACTCCAACCACCGACTGCCGGCCGGACCAATCGCCACGTTGCCGGGGCGGAAGATTCGCGGACGATTCAAGAATCGAGGCTCAACGCCAAACTGAATGCCCACATTGTCGCGGCTCAAGTCGGCATTGGCACCCACGCGCCAGAGAAACGATTCGCCGATATAAATCAAGTTGACCGCGTTGCCGATGGTTCCCGTTTCGCCAAAATCCACCGACGTGTTGGCCCGCACTCCCCATTTGTCGCTCATACGATAGTCGACGGAAGCGTTGATGATGTTGCTGCTGATCGGGCCTTCGATCGAACGGAACCCCAAATACAGACTGCCGTTTTCGGGGCGGCCTAAATGGAAGCCGACACTGGCCGTGCGTAAGCCTTGGGAAAAGAAGTCGGCATAGCCATCGGACACCAGACTCAATCGATCACCGAGGTACCAGCGGAAGTTGTAATTGAATACGCCCCAGTCCTGGCCGAAGTTATCGCGATCTGCCATCGGGAATAAAGTCACATGCGTGTTGAAAGTAATCCAATCGATAATTCGTTCTTGTCCCGGCATCCCTCGCTTCGTTTGCCAACGCTGATTGGCCCCAAACCGCACGATCGCCAAATCATCTGCGATTTCGGCAGAAGGCGCGGCAACCCAATTCTGCATACCACTTCGCAACGCGAAATATCGCTCATCGAATTGCAACGGAACATTGCCGCCTGGCAGAATTCCAAACGTGTTGAAAGCGAGGCGATGCCGAAAGTGTTCTTGGGCATCGTCGTCGAGCGGATCATACAACGGCAACTCATCCATGTTTTGCGAGGCATCGGCGAAAAATACTTCGGATTCCAAAGTCACCTTGTGCGCAAGTCCCCTCACATTCCATAACGTGCTTTGCACCGTCGGGTCGACCTTCCAAAACGGCAGACTGGAGCGCAAACCGATTTGGCCGTAGCCTCGCACCAGATCGCTTTGAGTCAAATCCTGTTGCCAATAGCTCAAATCACCCAACAAATAAGGGACAACCTTGACCGGTCCCAATTGAAACGGCGCATCGAGTTCGTGTCGTGTTCCCATTCGTACCCCCGTGGCCTTGGGTGCTTCCCAAGCCAGATAGTCGAACGGTGCCAAGTCGGTTGGATCCAGCGGCGCGGTCGCCGAACGAAAGCGGCCATAGCCGATGTGCGAGTGTGCATGCCACACGATTCGGTCGTTGAGGAGCGGTTGGCCAATCACGAAATGATCCGCGCGCGGCAGCCAGGAGGTCTGCGTGAAGAATTCGTTGAACTGATAGTTGGTGAGTAAGTTAAACGACTGGGTGCCGACGTTACGTTCCAACCAGGCACCCGTCGTGTAGTCCTTCTCCATATCCCAACGCCGTTCGTAAAACTGCTCGAGGAAGTTACGATCGGAGAGATAGCCGACTTCTGCCCGCAAAGAGTAGCCGGGTTCAAACCGGTTGCGATGGCGCAACAACATGTTGCCTCGCATTTCTTCTTCTGGCACGAGATTGAAGCGATCTCGCCCCAGTTGATCGAGACCTTTGTCCCGGATGAACCAACTGCGATAGTAACCTTCTGCGCGACCCGGCAATCCAAACAGGCTTTGGCGGGCATAGTCGAGTTCACTTCCCAACCCGAGGCCACGCTCGCTCATGTAATCCACGATTCCCAGCCAGCGAGTGTTTTCCGGGCGGTTGCGAATGCCCAACAGCTGAAACATGTTCCAAGCCGTATGGGCCTGAAAACCGAAAATATTGTCGTTGCCAAAGCGAATTTGTTCGAGGTACACCGCTGGGTCACTTAGATTGATCCGACTGCGGGGCCAATAAAAAACTGGGCGATCCGACATGTACAGAAAATTATTGCGGCTCTCGGCGATGTATTCTTCTTCGCCCTCCAGTTGTCCGGTTTGTGGATCGAACATCGGCACGCCGGCTGCGTTAACAGCGCTGGACGGTTGCCGGGTGACCTGAATCGAGTCGCTTTGCAGCCAGTAGCGGGGCACGCCCATGCGACTTGTGGTAAAGGCCGCTCCATGCGCCTGCAACGTGTTTTGGTCGACTTGTTCAATCACTTTGGCTTTCAGCCGAACCAAGCCGTTGTAGCGGGCAACGGGAGTCAACATGTCAGCGTTCAAGATCGTCCCGCGAAAGCGGCTGGCGTCGAAGTACATTTGATCGGAAAAGATTGTCCGCGTGCCCTTGCTGAAGACAACGTTGCCTTCCAAGTACAGCTCCCAAGTCGCCGAGCCGTCGTATTGTGTGGTTTGCCAGGCGACGATGTTGTCGGCCAACACGACGACCGAACGTCCGCCGTCATCTCGCAATGCAGCAGAGGACGCAAGTTCCGGATCGTCGATCGACACGCGAACGCCTCCCGTGCCAATGTAGATTCGCTCGTTAGGATTCGCCTTGTTCGTTTCGATCCGCATGTTGAAATCGACGGTCGAATCGCGAGCCGTGATGTCAACGATGCTCCCGCGCGTGCGGGGAATTCCTCGCGTTGCTTGACCGGCTGGTTCCGCTTGTGGGGTCGGCTCTGCGTTGGGCCGAAAGGACTCAATGGCGTCAGGCGCCGGAGGATCGATGGTTTGAATCTCACCGGTCAGCGGATTGATGACTCGTTGGGGCGCCGTGCTTTGTGGAACCTGCGGGACGGCGACGGGCGGGTTGCCGGGCTCCTGAAACTGCGCGAGCTGGACGGTGTTCGATGGGCCTTCGACAATGGCCGCCTCGGCACGGGCAAAAAGTTCCGGCGGGTTGGCAGGATCAATGGCTTTGGCATCGACCGGAATCTCAACTTGAATGTCCGTGTACATTCGGCCCAACCAGCTCGAGTCAACGATTCGATTCGCTGATTGGTCGCCAGCGGACGTTGCCGGCAGAGTGACCTCGACTAATCCTTCCGCAAAGATAATCGCCTTGTATTTCGGGGGCTGTGGAGTTGGAGAATCGAGGTCAAGAACAGCTTCGCTTTTCTCGATCAGAACTACTGCTTCGTTAGCGGTCGCCTGCATTTCACCTTGCAAGATCGAGACGTCGCCACCCAGGTAGATCACATCGTAGGAACCTTGTTTCCAAGTCCCCGATCGTTTCGCTGACAATTTGATGGGATGAGAAACTGCAGGGGGCTCGTAGGCGATTTCTTGGGCGTCGAGTGATGTTTGCAAAACTAACGACGCAATTATCGTCAAAAGGCAGCAAGCGATTATCCGAAGCGCAGCGCGCAGGCAATGCCTGCTGCCATGAGGACATCGAAATGTCACGCGCTCGATCAAGTTTTTTCTTTCGCCGGTCGATGAAATGATTACTGGTTGGTCCGCACCCAGCGCAGCTTCGCCGAGACTCTAAAAATTGGTGGCGGAGTATAGAAACAGCCCGCCAAGCAAGCAAGCCAGAAAGCAACCCGCTAATCTGCGGAATAGAGGCGGTTTCCAAGATTCGAAACGGGATCAACGTTTTGCTAGCATCGAAAAGGGAGAATCACAAAATGTTCCCTGGGCTATAGCGTGTAATGGTTCCGCTTTCGCTATTTCGCTTGTTGATCCAGAATTCGACGCAGCTTTAACGAGAATGATTCGTCGAGCGGCAGAAGCTCACCTTGTACGTCCACGCGACTGCGCGACTTAAGATCTTCAAACGTCTCGCCCGGGCGACCGATCAATTGATTTTCAAAAGCGAGGCGATCAGAGAATCCGGAAAACACCATCCGCAAACTTCCCGTATCCAAAGGGTTGCGACGCAATTGATTGGCGTGAAATGCAATGTTGTTGGTGCAGTTATTGAAAAGGGTGTGATAGAACTCGGGGCGGTGTTTTAGTTCATCGATTCGATTTGCGATTTTACAGAAGAATTCCTGCAACTGTGCCGGTTCGGCGTTGATTTGATAAAGGTAAACCCGATCGCCCGGTCGATCGACAATCCGCTTCCCGAGCAAATCCCTTTCATCGCCAACAACGTAGATAAGCTCATGGTTGCGATAAATGCCAGTCATCACACCAAACTGTTCATTTTGTTCACAACGAACCTCAACGCTAACGGCAAAAAAACGGCTTTGTTCGTCAGACTCTTTTGATTCTTTTTCTGGGTGGACCTCGAAACACAACAGCGTATGGGCGATGAATTCTGCTTCGATAAAATACTGGACAACGAACCAAGCCCTTCGAATCTGGAGCAATTCGAATTCGAATCGACCAAACGATTCTTGTGTCGGAACCGAATTGTTGTAACGAAAATCTCTGAACGACTCGATCGTTACTTTTGGCGATCCGTGGTCGAATTGAATTTCAGGCACTCGCGATTGCTCGGCAACCCACTGGCGATCATCGCTTGGAACCAATGTCCACAAGCAATTGGCAGCCGTCGACCACGCAATGCCCGTTGCCGCGAGATTTGACGCTCGACGAAATCCCCAGCGCCAAAAAACGAAAGCGACTGAGGCGGCACCAAGGACGATCAGTCCTAATCGCCAACCGTGACAAACGGGTCCGAAAATCAAAACACCGCCAACCCAAACCAATACGAGTGTCCACGCCGCGAAAAACAGCCACTGCGCCAACCGCCGCCACAATTTCTTCGCGCTCCATGCACGATTCGGTTGACCCTGTGGTTCGGTCGTCGCCATTTCCAACTCCAATTGCAGTTTCTAAACAGGCATTTTGCCCAATGGAGACGATGCACTCAACGGCAGCGGTAAGTGGTTACGGACCAAAGTTAGGCTTTTTTTAGAACCCAATGCCTTTATTTACCCAATAGTTCATTCCGAATCGATAACTCTTGAACTAAAATCGTCTTGTTTAAGGTCGCGAATGTGACTGTGACTTGAAAATTTGGCTGAAGACGGAAAAGCGGGACAGCATGACAGAGAATCCCGAGAACGACTGCTTGGATTCTGATTTCGATCAATTGTTGGCAAAAGCCCGCGAGGGTTCCCCGGCGGCTCGTAATGAGTTGTTTGCGCACGTCCAGCGCTATTTGGCCTTCATCGCCAATCAAAATCACAATCCCCAACTCTCCGCCAAAGCAGGTGCGTCCGACATTGTGCAACAGACCATGCTCCACGCGGCCGAAGAACTCGATTCGTTTCGGGGATCTTCAGCCGAACAGTTTCGTGGGTGGCTGCGACAGATTCTGGTCAATGAAGCCCGCGGGCTGAATCGCCACTTCGGAGCCCAACGCCGAAATGCGTCCCAAGAGGTCGAGATAAGAACAGGAGATTCATCTAACGCCGCCCCATTTGAATTGGCCGACAGCATGCTTACTCCCTCCGCTGAAATCATGGCGAAGGAAAACTCTGTTGGAATTCAAGCACTTTTAGAAAAACTATCGCCGGAAATGCGTCAGGTAGTGCAATTGCGAAATTGGGAGCAACTGCAATTCAATGAAATTGCCGAGCACATGGGGATTACCCTGAGTCAAGCGGCCAAGCTCTGGTACAACGCGCTAATCGAACTCCAACGCTTGCATTCGGAAATGAATCATGACCAATCCCGTCAATAAGTCGGGATCGCTGTCAAATTGCCTTCGTCCCGTGACCTTTATTTCTTGCCGTCTTTCAGCAGCATGTCCAGCGCCTTTTGAATTCGCGCGGGGTTGGCGTTGCGGAACTGAATGATCTCGACCTTTTCGCCGGGCTCGGTTTCCACCGCTTTGTCGAGTTGTTCAATCACGCTGCGAACCTGGTCCCGTAATTGTGGCGGAGCCATCACGATTAGCGAGTTCGTAATCGTGTCGACTCCCAGAGTCAGTAACGGTCCGGAAGTTGCCGCATTAACCTGCTGCAACATGGTGGCAAGTTCCGGCGCGATGCCCTCGGGAATCGAAACTTGTTTTCGGCCGCCACCCGAGCTGAGCTGGGCGCGATAAATGCTATTCAGAATCGTCAATACGCGACCGGCGTCCGTATTGCGAACAGTCACGATCACCGGTTGGTTGATTGACTTTGCGTCGGCAATATCGGGTGAATCCAATGTCTTCAGCAGGCTGGCTACAACTTCGCGATCGGCGCGACTGCCGTGCACAATAATGACATTCAAGCGTTCATCGGAAGTGATGACAGTCGGGGTTCCACCGGTCCCGCGTCGGGCGGTCTTCAAGTCTTTGAAAAGTTGATTGAGCAATTCGGCCATGTCTCCCGCGCCCGCATTCCGCAACGCAAAGATCTGAAAGTTTTTGCCGCTCCCTTCACCCAATCCACCCCGCATGATCACGCTGAGTATCTGCTCCAACTGATTCAAGGCCTCGATATCTGAAGAGGCAATGATCAACCGGCCTTGCTCGGGAACAATAATCACCGGTGGTTTATCGGCGTCGCCTGGAATTTGGCGAGTCGTTTTATCGTCTTGGGGCGCTGTGACGACGGGAGCGGATGTTATCGAGACGGGCAAAAAACTCGTGGAGGATTTCTCTCGTGACTCGGGGGACTTTTGCGGTAGCTCGCGGGGGATCTCCTGGTTGGGCAACGTTCCCTTGATAGGGTCCGGCCGGATCATTCGCAGTTCATTGCGGCGAAGTTGCGGCCAAACCTGTTGGAGTTGTTCCCAAATCTGATCAACATCCTGCCCCATTGGAATCACTCGCAAGGTGTCATTGCGAACGGCGTCCGACGGCTGGCCCAACTGTGCTTCGCCTAATTTGATCAACAGCGTCTTGGCGTTTTCCAATTGAGTTGGCGTCCCTCGAAACAAGATCGACTGATTGTCGACATCGACATCCATCGACGGCGCTGAATTTCGCGGTTCGTCCCGAAACAAGCTTCTCAACGAGGCTTCCGCTGCGGAAACATCCAGGCGCTGTAAACGAAAGACCTCAAACGCTTCGCCTTCACCTTTCATTTCTTCCAAAGTCGATTGAATTTGCAAGTGTTGTTCGGGCGAAGCGAGGGCCATGACTCGTTGGCCACTGGCATCGAAACTGATTTGGGGTGGGAAGGGTTCCTTCTCGAACAGCTTGCTCAATGACTCCGCAAATGTTTTTCCATCGCTGCGGGTGAGGGGATAAGTCTTCAGCTTTCGTTCGCCGTCGGCCGAAAGTTGTTGTTCGGCACTGTCCACCAAGGTCTTGATCATCTCATGCTGAATCGGTCGGGCAACGGCGATGATAGACCGCGAATCTTTCTCGGCAACCACGCTCACTTGAGCGTCACTTTTGAACAAGTCGCGAATCGCCTTGGCCAAAGATTCGGCCGGCACGCGAGTAACGACGTAACTTCGCAATACTACGGCTCCGCTTTTTGTTCCAACTCCATCGAGCGCGGCAACCGTTTGGGCCACGAGATCGTGTTGCTCAGCGGATGCCGTGGCGACCAGAGCCCGCGAGGTTGTATCAACGGCGAAAGTCGCTCCCGGCAACAGTTTTTGCAAAGCCGTCGCGGCCGCCGTCGGATCGCCCCGTTCGAAAGCGTAAACTTTGGACAACAAGCCTCGACGGGAATCGCCGGCCCATTGTTCGACCGTAGACTTGATCAGGGTTTGTTCGTCAGGCGAGGCCAAAGCCAAAATCGATTTGCCTGTCGAGTCAGCGACTAAAGCGGCGCTGGGCACAAGACTCTTCAATGCCACGGCGAGAGCCGCTGCGTCACCGCTGGGGATGGGATAGACCTGCGATACCGCGGCGTTCGGCGCGTTGCGGTCAATCTGATCAATTGTCGTCGCCGCTGTCGCTTGGTCCTTTTCATCGGCTACCACGATCAGCGACTTGGAAAGTTTATCCGAACTTACTTTTGCGTTCGGCAGCAA
>JBEBGH010000054.1:0-21049 GCA_040081565.1 Pirellulaceae bacterium | reverse complement strand
AACGACGTCGACATCGATGGGATCAAGGTGCAGCCAGTGTGTGACCGCATTGATTTTTACGGACTCGATTTGCGCGATTTCGCCGTTCAAGCCGAGCGTCGCAAAATCAGCATGGCCAACGGTCGAATCGGCGTCATCATGTCCTACAAGGCTAAGGCGCCGCCCCAAGCCGTCAAAGTGCATTGGAACCTGTTCAACGACGCGATCAAGACCGTCGATTCGATCGTCTTCGCGTTTGATAAAGTTGACAAGACTCAGTTCTCAACCTTTCTGGCCGACAATACATTTTCGTGGACAAGTCCCGCGCGGCCCCCCTTGGCCGAGATCACAAATGTAGCCATCGCGAGTCTGCCCCAACGCTACTCAATCGCGGCAATCCTTTTGACAGTGCTGGGCAGCGTCGTGTTTCTGGTCGGGTTGGGACGCAAAAAAGCGGCCGTGATGGTGGTTGGATTGTTAATCGCTGGAAGCGCGTACTTTGCCCGCGAGGTTGCTCTTTGGCCGAAAGAAATTTTGGCAGCCGAGGACGCACGCAGCGTTTTTTCCCGGCTGCATCAAAATATTTTTCGGGCCTTCGATTACCACGATGAATCAGATGTCTACAACGCGCTCGCAAAAAGTGTCGACGAGGGGCCACTGTTACGTGAGTTGTATCTCCAAGTAATCCAGCGATTGCAGATGCAAGACCAAGGCGGGGCGATCGCCAAAATCGATCAAGTGGAATTGCTGGACGGGGAAAAAGAGCGGGAGTTTGGTTCCGGCGAAAAACTGGGCTTCAACTACCGGTGCAAGTGGAATCTGGTGGGCACGGTCGAGCATTGGGGCCATATCCATCAGCGCACTAACCAATACGACGCACGATTTTCAGTCGAAGTCCGCGACGGAGCGTGGAAAATTACCCGCATGGAGGGACTCGACGAGAAGCAAATCGGGGTCAAAACCAGCTTGCGTCAATTTTGATTATCATCCGCAACCAGTTATGATTAGTGGTTGAATTTCCATGAATAACAAATAGTTGCCAGGATAAATCGATGAAACTCGTCACAGTCATTTTTCTCGCGATCGTTGGTCTGGCCCAATCCCAAACTAATTTGGTATTTGGCCAAATTAATCTGGCGGTGCGAAACCCCAGGGTTTTCGAGCAACCCCATGAATTCAAAAACTCTGGCGGCGAGGTTTTGGCCAACGGCGTATTCAAAAAATTGCAAAATGGTCGCGTGCACGTCCTTGGACTGAATGGGAAAGAAGAAGAAATTCTGATGACCGATCTGTCGACAGAAGATCAAGAGTTCGTCCGAATGACCATCGACTCAAATAAAAAGAAAGCCAACGCCGAGAAGGTGATTCGAGATAGCCTTTATCTAATTGACATCAGCCGGCCCGTCGAAATCGTGAAAGGTTGCGACAAGCTGAAGTCTTTAGGCAAATACGGCAATCCAGCAGCTGCCAACGTGATTAACCTCGCTGCTGCATGTAAGGATGGCAAAGCTAAAAACGATTTGTTCCTTACGTTTGTGGAGATTGCCGAAATAAGTGAAGGGTCGATTCGGTCTATCTTCAATACGTTGACGTCACCGGACTTCCGAGAGGTCTTAGCGCGAGTCGAACGCAACCCCGGCCCGTTTTTCAATGCGTACGCCAAAATGGATGAGGCCGGTTTGGAATACCTTCAATTTGTCGCGTACCGAGCGAAGCTGTTGGCTCCTGATAATCCGCCCGTCGCTCCAACCGAACCGGATGTTTTGGAAGTGAACGATAAAGAAGCATTTGCACGTCGCGCTGCCGCAATCTCCGCAATGGCCAACATCCCCGGACAGAGCACGTTGACCGTGGTGCTTAAGACACTTGAGATATCGGAAAAACCCGTGCTCGGCGAAATCGACGAAGAGACTATCAAGGCATGCCTTAAGGCCCTCGGTGATCTGGGGATCATGGAAGAGGACGTAGAACTTGCGCTGAACCGCCACGCCGAAAAATATCCCGAGCAGGTGTCGCGGGCCCGCGAAAAAATCGCCAAGGCTCAATCAAAGAACTGACACCAGCTGGTCACGCCATTTTTGCAGAAACTGTTCGGCTTCTGCCAATGAGACATGCCGGGTATCGACATGAGCCGTGATACGCAGATCGCCAGCGTACTGCACAGCCGAAAAGCTAAGCGGGAGATGAGCCCGAATCGGCGGCAATAAATCCGCGGAAACGATTGTGGCATCGCCGACCATGACCCGCCCGTCCTTGGTGCGAAGCCCCGAGCGAACAAAAGGCTTCCCCAGATTGGTCAACAAAGTCGTTGCCCGCGGCTTGCCGGGTCCCGCATTTCGAACCAGCCACGTATTCGATAACGACATCAGGCGAATTGCTAACAGGAACATTCGATCGAGCATCCAACTCCGGATAACTCCCAATTCGAAATGAATTCCTTGGGCCAACCCCAGCAGGTCGTTGGTTTGATGGGCGAATCGATCGAGTTGAACCAGAGTCGTGCGGTTGGCCACGGGCATCGAACGCTCCCACGATTGACGAATGCTGATGGGGACAATCACACGCCAACAGGCACGATTGTCCGTGTTCGAGCTGACGTCTCGCAGCGTCGCGAAAAGGGTCGCTAACAGGAAATCATTAAGTGTCACGCGACGGGCCGTTAATTTAGGCTTCAACGACAAAACCGTTTCCCGTTCGATTGTCATACTGACGGACTGAGGAAATATCGCGGCGGGTAAATCGGGGTCGGTTTTCTTTGGCAATGTTTGAAAACGTCGCCCAATGAACTTAGCGGCACCAAACAAGGCAATCGGCTGCCGCCATAAGTTCTTCAGGTAACTCCAACTGGCGAGACCAATTTGATTCCGTTTGAACAACAAGTCCGGTTGGATTTTCCCCAACCCGGCATCATCTGCCCGACCATGGAACAGGTTGTCATAAATTAACATCCAGTCGCGCACGAAACCCAGTCCGCCCAGTCCGTCGGTGAGCGCGTGATGGACTTGCATCGTGACCTGAGTGGTGTTCGGGCCGATGTAGCATTTCGCTTGGTAGCCAGGAGTTCGCCGAAGGTCGAGAGGCTCGAAATGAATCTCGGCCTGTTCATGAAATTCAATTTCTGGATTGAGATCGGGCAATTCGACCCATCGCCATTGACTGCCCTTGCGCTGTGCGATTGCTCGACCCCGCACCTGCCGTTCGACCGCCGCTCGAAATGATTCCGTCAACAACTCGCGATTCAGCGAACCAGAAAACGTAAACCGGGCAAAGAAATTGTTGGGGAACTCGGGAGAATCATCGAAAAGGTGGTACTTTTCGATGCTCGTCATTCGAAAGGGCAGCACGATCAATTTTCCAGAGTGCGAATGGATGCGCCCCCACTGGCACGCACTTCAACTTGGTAGGTCTTGCCCTGTTCGACTTTCATGTAGTTGACCTGGCCGTGACTGGCGCGGATTCCCATTTCTTTTTGTTTGATCGGGTCGTTGGACACCCCCCAGAAATCGGTCCAGATTTTTTTCTCGAATTCGTTGGCGCCGTGTTCGCCCTGGTAGACGACCGGGATTTCGCCCGTAGCGTCCTCATCCAGTGAATGACCTTGATTGGGTCCATCCAGATCACCCCAAATGCTCTTCATTACACACAACGAAGCGTTGCGCAGCGCGTCCGCATTCTCGACGTATTTGTCTTCGAACTGGACGACCCAGCAGTCGACGTACAACTTGTCGCCCTTTAAACGAAAGGGTCTCATGTTGCCAACGGCCACGTCGCCGCTTTGACTTACCTCCCAGTAATCAACGTCGAGGTAAGGTTGTCCCGTCGTTTCATCGACACCCTTTGTCTTCACGCGAACATTGGCCAGGCGACGGTCGACTTTCAAAAGCTTCAACGAGGTCTGCAATTTTTGAGCGAGTTTTTTGGATTCCTGCAGGGCAACCTTTTGGACCTCAAATTCCTCTTGCAGGGCCGCCAACTTTTTTTGCGCCTCCTGACCAGGACGAATGAGCTGCGAGTAACCGAGGCAACCACTGTAACCAACCACGGTCAGGAGTATTCCGACCATTGCCGTGCGCAGGGAGCTATTGACGACTTTGATTTTTTCGATGGTGTCCGTCATGGCAATTCTCTGCGGAAATAATGAACGACAACTTCGATACTTATTTGAACAGATTCGGCGAAATGCGGAAAGGCAATTTCAGGGTCGGAGCCGACTTTTGAACTGGCGGTAAGGGCCGCTGGACGAAAGCCTGCGCAATCTGGCTGCGCCTAAATTTTTTCTGGGCCGAGCCCTAATTTCCGAGCAGGTTTTTCACGGCGGCCGCCAAATCGGGCTGCCTCATCAGGGATTCCCCTACCAGCATCGCGTCGACTCCGTTCGCCGTTAACTCAGCGACGTCACGAGTGCTGCCGATTCCGCTTTCGCTCACAAACAAGATTTCTTTGGGAATTTTTTTCCGCAATTTGATGGAATGTTGCAAATCGACTTGAAACGAATTGAGATCACGATTATTCACGCCCACGAGTTGAGGCCGGCAGGACAAAACAGCTTCCAAGTTCTTTTCTTCGTACAACTCAACCAAAGGCGTCATTCGCCATTCCAAAATGGACTGGTGAAGGTGGCGAAGTTCATCGGCCGGGAGACACTCGGCGATCAATAGGACGGCGTCGGCTCCGGCCGCCCGAGCTTCGATGACTTGGTATTCGTCGATCACAAAATCCTTGCGAAGAATTGGTAGATCGACTGCAGCCCGAATCATTCGCAGATAGTGCAGATGGCCTTGAAAGAAAGGCTCGTCGGTGAGAACGCTCAGACAATGAGCACCAGCCTCGGCGTAGGTCCTCGCGATTGAAACTGGTTCAAAGTCAGCGCGAATGACGCCTTGAGATGGGCTGGCTTTTTTCACTTCGGCGATGAGCGCGATGCCCCGCGCTCCGCGAATCGCCGCACAAAAATCACGAGGAGGCTGGGCCGCGCGCGCGCGGCAACGCCACTCCTCGATGTCGACCCGCTGTTTGGCCCGAGCTACCTCAATTTGCTTCTGCACAATAATTTCCGGCAAAATATTTTTCACGGTTGTCCCGAATTGGAGCGAGTGACCGGGCACTCCCAATCTTACGCACCAGCCTGCATGTAAACTTCTTCAAAAGGCTGGACTACGACAAAACCATTTCCGGCAAAATGCATTTGGATCGATTCTCCGCTGCCCCGCCCGAAAAAGGTCTTCAACGAAACATCGGTTTTGAATTGTGGCTCCAGACTGCCCGACCAGGCAATAGTCGCATTCGGATCGGTTGTCACGGGATTGTCGGGAGTGACGATGAGCGTGATCGGGTCGTAGTGCGACGTGAAAGCGACGAGACCAGATCCTTGCAAACGGACATTGAACAAGCCACCCGCCAGCATCCCGGTGATCTTGCGCATCAACTTGATTTGATAGTTCACGGACATTTGGAAGGCGAGTAGATCGTTGCCATTCACGAAAATCGATTCGTTGTTGAGACGCAGAATGATGATCTTTTTTCCTTGATCGGCCAGATACAATTGTCCGCGCCCCTCGGCCTTGGTGAGTCGTGTGCCCTCCCCGGTCAATGATTTCTTCAAAAGATTACCGAGGCCTTGCTCGAGTATTCCTTCGCGCACAAATTTGATTTGGCCGCGATACGAAATCATGGAGCCCATTTTCGTCCACACGGATCCATTTAAGTTGACCTCCAAAATGCGTTCGGTTTCCAATTCGAACTCGCCTTGTCCTTGGTCTTTTTGTTGGGAATGCGAAACGAATTCGTCGATGCTGTATCGATTCATGGACTGACCTTTCGTGGAGAAAAACGATAATTGTCGCCGCTCATTTTCGAAGCGATAAAAACTGGCGTCAAGCGAGGGGAAGAGCGGTTGTAGGACTCCCGCAAGCCTGGACGAATGCCGGCCACCAAAATTCACAAATTTTGACCGTCCAACCGCTACAAAATGGAATGTTCGCCACAATTGAAACGCGGATTGGATTCCGGCCGATTATGATGAAGTTTGACCTGTTCTCGGCCAGTCCGGCGTCTAAACTTGATCTAGGTGACGTCTAATCGAGTTCCGTCAGTTGTAATGAAACCAACCCCTTTTATCTTCGCGTTAACAATTGTTGTCGCTGCGTTCGCTGCGGGCTGGTTTTTTTCAGCTTGGCGCACACCGCTGCGTCAACAGTCAGTCGAGACAGGCTCTGAGAGTCAACAGTTTGCACAACCACCTGTCTTCGCTCAAGGCCGCCTGTTGCCCAACGGCGGAATCTATAACGTGGTCGCCCCCCCCGGCCAGCGCATTGCCTCGTTACTGGTGAACGAGAACGATCAGGTCGTTGCCCAAGAGTCAGAGTTGGCAACACTGGAGGCTCTCGAAGGCTTGGTCGTGCAATCGCAACTCACCGACGCGCAATCCGAGTCCGCAGAAAATGACTTGCAGCAAAAGACCATGGCCGCCGAAAACAACCTGCTCCTCGCGCGCAGCAATGTTCGCTCAGCCCAGTTGAACCTCGAGCAGGCTGAGGCCGCTGGAGACTTCAGTGTGCCTGAACAACAACTGGAACAAGCTAGAGCGAAATTGGATCGACTCCACCAATTGGCCCGCGATCCCCAAACCAGCCTTTACGTTTCGCAAGCTCAAGTCGCGGAACAACAATTGGCCATCAAACGAGCGGAAGCCGAATTCGATCATTCGCGCCGCAAACAAACGGCCGCTGTCGAAGGCGCGAAAATGGCGTTGGAGGTGGCAAAACAAAGTGACCTGGCGGCGGAAAAGGCTTTCGAAATGCTGAAAAAAATGACGATGGATAACCGGGCCTCGAAATTGACCAAACAGTTGGCGGAAACCCAAGTCACCAACGCTCGAATCCTGGCGCCGATCTCAGGAACCGTTCTGAAAATATTCGTTAAACCAGGTGAGTCGGTGTCTACCACCCCGCTGATGCAAATCGGCGATTTGTCGAAGATGGAATGTAATGCCGAAATCGTCGATCAAATGATTCCACGCGTCGCGGTTGGTCAACGCGCAAAAATCACCCATCCCGCTTTGCCCCGGACTTTGTACGGAACCGTGCGACAGATTGGGCGGCTCGTCGGCAGTAGTACGTTGCCCAACCCCAGTCCCTTGGCGATGGTTGACCGCCGTACCGTGGATGTGCGAATTGAAATTGAACCAACGGATGTGGAAGCCGCCAGCGTGTTGATCAATTTGCAAGTCACCGTGGAAATTGAAACTCCTTCGGCCAGCCCTGCGGTGCCGGACGACGCCGAACCAAAATAACCATGCGTATCAACCTGGCCCTGTTGAACATTCTGAACAACCCCAAGAAAACGGTGTTGTCGCTGGCAGGTATCGGTACAGCCATCTTGCTGATTTTCATGCAATTGGGTTTTCGCGGTGCCGTCGAAAATACAGCGACGAATATCTACAGCAAGATGGACTATGACATCTTGATTCGCTCACCAGATTATCTGCATTTTATGGACTCCGGGAAAATCCCGTTGAGTATTTTGGAGGATGTTGCCGGAATGGTGGGTATTGACTCAACGAATCACATGAACGTATCCGTGTCGAACTGGCGTAATCCTTATACCTTGGAAACACGCGGAATTCTTGTGATTGGCGTTGATCCGACTCATTCGCCTTTTAAAGATCCCCGCGTTGATCATGATTTTTCCAGACTTACTTCGATCGATTCGGTCTTGATCGATCAAAGGTCAAATCGCGAATTTGGCCCCCAGAACGGTGTTCGATTTTCATCGGCAGACATCGGGGTTCAATCAGAAGTTTCCGATCGACAGATTCGCATTGACGGATTGTTTGAATTGGGAGCAGGACTGGCTGCAAATGGGGCGGTGATTGTCAATCAACAAGGCTTTCAGCGGTTGATTCTCACCACGCCAGCCCAGGTTTCGTTTGGTCTCGTCAAATTGCAAGCGGGGGTTGATCCGGAAGAAATGGTCCTGCAAATCAATCAACGACTAGCAAATTCGGGCCAACCGACAGCCGATGTGATGCTGCGTGAAGAATCTATTCAACGAGAGTTAAGGAGATGGTTAGGCGAAACGCCGATCGGATACATCTTCAATCTAGGAGTCTTGATTTCTTTCGGCGTGGGCGCTCTTATTGTCTACATGGTTTTGGGAAACGATGTTGCTAACCGTATCCACGAATACGCTACGATGCGAGCGATGGGATATTCGAATTTTTTCTTGGCATCGGTTGTCCTTAAACAGGCTCTTTACCTGGCGTTGTTTTCTTTTTTGCCTACGCTGATTCTGTCCTTGGTGTTGTACGGCCTCACCAGTTGGTTGGCGAATATCCCCATTCAAATGACCTGGGGGCGGATTGGATTCGTTTGGCTGTTAACGCTAATCATGAGTTCGATATCTGGGACCTTGGCCCTGAAAAAGCTCTGGCAAGTTGCCCCGGCAGAATTGTTTTAAAGGTTTTTCATTGATGTCCCTGCGCACGCCACTCGCCTGGAAAAATCTGACCCACGACCGCCGCCGGTTGGTGTTGGCGACGGCGGGAATTGCGTTTGCTGTCATGCTGATGTTTCAACAACGCGGTTTTCGCCATGCGCTCTTCGACAGCACTGTCGAAATTGTCCGGGTCCTGGATGCTGACTTGATTCTGTTTAATCCTACTCGGTTTGCTTTGAGCAATGAGGCCCGCTTTCCCCGCGAGGCCATTGATGTTGCGACATCCAATCACCAAATTGCCTCGGTCATTCCCTTGTATATCGAAAACCTGTCAGCGCGGTTGCGCGTGGAAGGGGGTCGGGCGCGGCCCATCCGCGTTCTCGCGTGGGACATGAATAAGCCCATTTTGTTAGACGAAGAGTGCCAAATCATTCCTCAACTTTTCAAACTGGCGCGACCAGGTACGGCATTGATGGATCGACTAAGTCAAAAAACCTTTGGTTTCGACTTAAGTAAAACGGCCCCCGACGTCCAGGTGGGCGAATTGGCGAACAAGAAAATTGAGATTGTCGGTCTGTTTCGGCTGGGGACAGACTTCGCGCATGAGGGAAATTTGATCATGTCGTTGGATAATTTTACGAATTACTTTGGCTATCGAAATCCCGATCCACGGGCCATCGTCGATTTGGGGGTCGTGAAAGTTTCGCCGGGCGAAAATCCACAGGAAGTGGCACAGTTGCTCGAAAAACAATTGGGCAGTCAGGTCCGAGTGATGACCAAGCAAGCATTTATCGATCGCGAAATTGGATTCTGGTCGCGGAGCACTCCCATCGGAATTATTTTTACGATTGGTGCCATGATGGGATTTGCCGTGGGGGTGATTATCTGTTACCAGATTCTGGCCAATGACATTACCGAACACCTTGGAGAGTTCGCAACGCTCAAAGCGATGGGCTACCGCGACCGGTATTTTATTGGCCTGGTGGTTCGTCAGTCGATTTATCTATCGCTGTTTGGATTTTTGCCAGGGTTGATCGCATCGTGGATCTTGTTTTGGTTCAATTCCAACATGACCGGACTTTTGACGCGATTGACCTGGGACCGGATTTTGTCCATTTTTGTTTTGACGATCCTGATGTGTGTGGTGTCTGGTTTGTTGGCTCTGCGGAAACTGATGGCGGCCGATCCCGCGAGCTTGTTCTAAAGGAAAACCAAGTGCCTCAAGACGAAGTCGTAATCGACCATGAGATCAACCTCGACGAGCTGATCGCGAGTTGGGATCCCGATCCGTCCGAGCTCAGCATTAATGCGAAATACGTCAGCCATTTTTTCGGCGAGGGTGAAACGAAAAAGCAAGTTCTGTTTGATAATGTTCTGCGAGTCCGGCGGGGGGAAATTGTGATCATGACCGGGCCCTCTGGTTCCGGAAAAACCACCCTGCTCACGCTGATCGGCACATTGCGAGGTGTTCAGCAAGGGAGCTTAAAGGTCTTGGGCGAGGAGTTGCGCGGGATTGCTCCCGAGGCAACCAATGAGCTTCGCAAGAAAATCGGGTTCATTTTCCAGGCGCATAATTTGTTCGAGTCATTGACTGCTGCGCAAAACGTGGGCATGTCTACCGAGCTGCAAGGACTCGACTCCAAGACGGCAAGGCCGCGCATCGAAGCCACATTGAAACGCCTGGGTCTTGGCCATCGGGTGAATTACAAACCGAAGTCTCTCTCCGGGGGGCAAAAACAACGCGTTGCGATTGCGCGGGGAATCATCCACCAACCGCGCCTGATCCTCGCGGACGAACCGACCGCAGCCCTCGATGCTGAATCAGGCCGCGAGGTGGTCACGATGTTTCAAGAGATGGCCCGCAACGATGGTTGTACGATCGTCATCGTCACCCACGACAACCGCATTCTCGATGTGGCAGATCGGATTGTGAGCATGGTTGATGGCCATATCCGTTCCGATGTGCTCGTTAAACGCAACGCGACGATGTGTCGAATCTTGAACGAGTTTGCAATCTTCCGCAGCCTCACGCCGAAGGCCATTTCCGAAGTCGCAGATAAAATGGACTTGCGAAAATATTCCGCAGGCGAAGAAATCATCCGTCAGGGAGATACCGGGCAAGACTTCTTTGTCATCGGCAAAGGCGAAGTCGACATCGAGATCGACGGCAAGTGGGTGAATACTTTGGGCAAGGGTGCTTTCTTCGGTGAAGTCTCCTTGATCAAACAGCAACCGCGGAACGCCACCGTGCGGGCCAAAACTGAAGTCGCTTGCTTCATCCTCACTAAGGAAGAATTTCAATCCGTTATCGACAGTAGCACCAGTTTCGAACAAGAGCTGCGTAGGGCCCTGTTTTCACGACAATAACTTCGTCTACCGGAGGAGGCATGGTCGAGCACATCCTTGTCGCGGAGAGGCTATAATGGTTTCCTGATTCGAGTCGATCCATTCAACGCGGTTCAACGATAACGGAAACCCATGTCGCGCAAAAACTTCTTCTTGCTTTGTGTAACCTGTTTAATGTTTCAAATGGCAACCGTTGGAGCGACGATTGCAGCTCCGCAAAAGTCAGCCTCGGGAAAGGCAGAGTCTGCCGAATGGATAGGTCTGTTTGACGGGAAGACGTTGGATGGATGGAAAGGTGCTGAAGGACTGTGGACCGTTGCCGACGGAGCGATCACTGGCACGACGACCAGCGAAACGAAACTTGCCGCTAACTCTTTCTTGGTCTGGCAGGGGGGCAAGATTGGAGATTTTGAACTCAAATTGAAATTCCGAATCGAAAACGGAAACTCGGGAATCCAGTTTCGCAGCGAAGATCTTGGCGATTTTCATGTCGGAGGTTATCAGGCCGACATCGACTCGAAAAAACGTTATACCGGAATCCTGTACGAAGAACGAATGCGAGGCATCCTTTGTGAACGGGGCAAAAAAGTAGAAGTCGGTGCTGACAACAAAGTAAAAGAAGTCGGCGAGACTTGCGATGGCAAAGCGTTTTCAGAAAAAGTTGATGAAAGCCAATGGAATCAATACACGATTGTCGCCAAAGGGAATCACATCACTCAAACGATCAATGACTTTGTCACCGTGGACTTGATCGATAATGGTCCGAAGGCAGCCAAGGAAGGGATCTTGGCGTTCCAGATCCACGTCGGACCACCGATGAAAGTGCAATTCAAAGACATTCAATTGAAAAAGCTCTCGAAGTAAAATCGAAACGCTTAGTTGCAGTAACTTTCAGCTTGGAGAAAGTCCTTGTTGCGAGAGTTGCCGCTGCAAATATTCGATGCTCGATGCAGCAATCACGTCTGCCCCCGGCGAGAAGTCAAAAACTTCGACGCTTAACCAGCCGCGATAATCGATTTCCTTTAACGCGGCTACGATATCTTCGTAGCCGACATCTCCCATGCCTGGACCAAGTCGGTTGGGATCGTTCGCGTGAAAATGAATGAGATGCTGCGCTGAATCGCGTATAACCGAGGCGATCGCATGCTTTTCAGTTGCCATCGCTTTCACATCTAAATGTAGCTTCACGTGCGGTGAGGCAATGCTATCGATGAATTCACGTGCCTGCTCTGCCGTGTTCCAGAAATTGGTTTCGGCTGGACCGAGAGGTTCTAACGCCAGGCGGACTTGAGATTCTTCTAATGTGGGCAAAACCATTTCAATGACCTCTCGCGCCCTTGCGTTGGCAATTGCGTGAGTTTCGTTGCTGGAAAATGATCGTTGCTGCGGTGAACCAAAAACCAATAAATCTCCTCCGAGTTCTCGGCTCAGCAGCGCGAGTTCTCCCAGGTATCTCGCTGTTCGCCTGCGGATTTCAGCATCCGCAGAAGTTAAGTGATAACCGGTTGTCTTCGCTAACAACCAATGCAATCCAACGATTTCGAGTCCGTTATCTGCGGCCACTCGTTTCCACTCGTCGATGTTCGTTGCGGAGGTTTTTGTGGGAGAGTTCCCCAATGTGAAGGGCGCAACTTCTATCCCGGTGTAGCCGAATCGTGCAACTCGTTGACAAACGTCTGACCACTCAACGTTTTCGAACATTTCGTTACAGATGGCGATTTTCATGATTGCGATAAGCCCTGATTCCGAATGTGACGGTTATACCACTGGCCCGCAGGGCCTGTTTCTTTTGCGAAAAGAACCAAATTCGGCTTCTCAATAATAAGTGACCTACATTTTCTCTGTTGATTGTACTGGTCCGTCGCCAGTTTGATTCACTAGACCAAGCCATTGAATCGATGAATTTAACAAAACGCTGGTTGATCATTGTGCTGATTTGCGGGCTGCAATTAGTTGTAGCCTTGTCGATGGCCATTTGGGCAACCAACAATTTCGAATGTCGCATCCTCGCCCTATTGTGCGATCGCTCGACAGCCGAAAGTGGACGAATCGCGCGAACGCTGTTGCGCGAAATCCCAGAATCGACTGATCAAACACGGGAATTGGATCGGCAAGCCGGTTTGTTGGGTGAGCTGTGGGGCAACATTGTCGACGTTGAACACCCGAGTCTTTTCTTGGTCGACTTTGAACGAGCGGAAATGATTCGCTGCCCGGTTCCTTCGGCAATCGAGCACCAGCCCCCCACAGCTTTCGATGTCCGCGAATTAGAACTTAAAAACTTAAGCAATGGTCAATCCCAACAGTTATTGACCTGGCTTCGTAACCCGGCTGCTCAAGACATTCGCGGTTGCCTGAAAATTGGAGAGGTCGATTACTTCGCTACGGCTTACCGCCTCGCCGGATCGCGAGCCATTGTCGTGGGATTTGATGCGCACCGTGCTACAGCGGATTTTTCGCTTTGGATGAATGGAGCAAAAAGCGTCTGTCTCACAAGCGTCTTGTTGCTGGGCTTCGTCACGATTTTCTTGACGACATCGATCATGCAGAAGTTTGAAGTGCAACTCGTGCGCTTTCACGAACAGCTTCAAGCAATGGTCGAAAGACGAACCAGCGAACTGGAAAAAACGAAAAACGGAATTATCTTCGGTTTGGCGAAGTTGGCAGAGTCACGTGATAATGACACCGGCGATCACCTCGACCGGATTCGACACTATGTAGTTGCCTTGGCAACCGAATTGCAATCGGCGTATTCGGAAATTGACGATAAGTTCATTGTCGACATTGCTTTGGCCTCTTCGCTTCACGACATCGGCAAGGTTGGAATTCCTGACGCAGTCCTCCTGAAACCAGGGCGGCTAACCGATTTGGAACGCAAGATCATGCAGTTCCATCCGTTGATTGGGCATGAATGTCTAGAGGCAATCAAGGCCCGTATCGGCACCGACGATTTCTTGCAAATGGCCAGCGAGATTTGCCACTATCATCACGAGCGATGGGACGGCAAAGGCTACCCCGAAGGAGTTTCCGGAAACAATATTCCGCTGTCCGCACGGATCGTAGCGGTTGCCGACGTTTACGACGCGCTTACGAGCCGACGTCCCTACAAAGAACCATTTAGCCATGACAAGAGCTGCGAAATTATCTGCAAGGAAGCCGGCTCCCAGTTCGATCCGGCAGTAATCGAGGCCTTCCGCGTTCAAGCCAATCGTTTTCGTTCCATCATGGAAACCCACCGTGAATGTGCGGACGATAACTCGATTGTTCCCGCCATTGCTCGCTTACAAGAGGCATTGGTGCTCAATCTATCCACCGATGTTTCACCAACCATTCTCAGTGCCATTACACCACCGATTTCTTGATTCTCGGCTGGAAGCGGCCCCGACATTCTATTGATCGGGCCCCTTGTTCTTTCTTGCCTTCCTCCGGTTTAAAATACGTTTTGTTCGTAAACAAATCGAAGTGATCCATCGAGGAGGCACAATGCCCGCGACCCCACTTACAAATGGCAAAGCAAGTCGTAGCTTCCTGCCTGAAGCATCGTTTGTCGTTGGAACAATGCTAATGTTAGTCGCCGCAAATTTGACCGCTCAAATCGATCAAGAAAAAACAAGAGGAGACCGCGTGACCAACGCCACCACCAACCAATCGGAATTATTGAAAGCTTGGACCGGACCGTTTGGTGGTGTTCCTCCGTGGGATAAGGTCAAACCTGAGGAATTCGTCGGGGCAATCTCTACAGCGATCGAAATTGCCAAGGCAGATGTGGCGAAAATAGCCGAAAACCCCGAGCCGCCCACCTTTGAAAATACGATGTTGGCAATGGAACAAGCGGCACGCACGTTAACGCGGGTCCAAGCGATGTTCTTCGTCCACGAATCCAACCTCAATGTCGGACCGCTTCCGGAAATTCAAAAGACCGTAATGCCCATGTTGGCCGAATATGAGGATAGCATCGTCCAGAATGAAAAGCTCTTCGGGCGAATTTCCAAACTGTATGAGAGCGACGCCAAACAGAAACTCAGCCATGCCGAACAACGTTTACTCGACGACAAATACAAATCATTTGTCCGCCGCGGTGCGCGATTGAACGTCGAGCAGAAACAGCGTTTGTCGGCGATCAACCAACGACTCGCCAGTCTGTTCGCCGAATTCAGCCAAAACGTTTTGGCTGATGAGGAAAACTACGTGACCTTCATTTCTGACAAAGCAGCCCTTGCCGGTTTGCCAGAAAGCCTCGTGGACGCAATGGCTCAGGCGGCGATCGACGCAAAAGCGAAAGGTTTAAAAGAAACCGGAGATTGGGCGATCACCAATACTCGCTCTTCGGTCGAGCCGTTCCTGACATACGCCGAAAACCGAAAACTGCGGGATAAGGTCTGGCGCATTTTCGCGAGCCGTGGCGACAACAACGACAAGTACGACAACAAAAAAATCGTGACCGAGATTTTAAGCCTGCGGGCTGAGCGGGCTAAATTGCTCGGCTTCCCATCCCACGCTCACTGGCGGTTGGAACCCCAAATGGCCAAGACGCCGGCGGCCGCCATGGATCTGATGATGAAGGTCTGGCCGAAAGCGGTCGCCCGCGTCCACGAAGAAGTTGCCGATATGCAAAAGATCGCCGACGCCGAAGGCCACAAGATCGTCATCGAACCATGGGATTATCGGTTCTATGCCGAAAAAGTTCGCAAGGCCAAATACGATTTAGATTTCAACGAGGTAAAACCTTATCTGCAACTCGACAAATTGCGAGATGCCATGCATTGGTGTGCGCAAGAAGTTTACGGTTTGCGATTCAAACCAGTGCAGGGCATTCCAGTCTTTCATCCGGACGTGACCGTTTGGGAAGTGCTCGACGCGAACGGCAAGCATGTTGGGCTATGGTACTTCGATCCTTTCGCCCGAGCAGGAAAACGAAGCGGTGCCTGGATGACCGAGTATCGGGCGCAAGAAAATCTCAAGGAATGGATTACCCCGATCGTTTCCAACAACTCCAACTTCATTAAAGGTCGACCGGGCGAGCCGGTTCTTATTTCGTGGGACGACGCCGTCACGCTGTTTCACGAATTCGGCCACGCGTTGCATGGTCTGCTATCAAAAGTCAAATGTCCGTCGCAGGCCGGTACGAACGTTGCACGCGACTATGTCGAGTTCCCATCTCAGGTCAATGAACATTGGTTGACAACACCAGAAGTGCTCGCCAAGTTTGCGGTGCATTTCAAAACCAATGCGGCGATGCCCGCAGCGATTGTGAAAAAGATCGAAGAGGCGGCGACCTTCAACCAAGGCTTCGCCACTGTCGAGTATCTCTCGAGTGCGATCCTCGATATGAAAATGCATTTGATCGCCGATGAAAAGATCGATCCCGCAGAATTCGAACGGAAGGCATTGGCCGAATTGGGGATGCCCAAGGAAATGATCATGCGGCACCGGATTCCGCATTTCTCGCACCTGTTTGCTGATGACGGCTATTCCGCAGGCTATTACAGCTATCTTTGGTCGGACACGCTCACGGCCGACGCCGCGGAGGCCTTTACAGAAGCCGGAGGATTTTTTCATCCGGAAACGTGCAAGAAGCTCCACGACCATGTGTTTTCGGTGGGTGACACGATCGACGCGGCAGAAGGATTCCGTCGGTTCCGCGGCCGCGACGTCGACACCCGAGCACTCCTCCGCAAACGCGGTTTCCCAGTGGAATAGCCCACCGACGCTCGGCTGTTGTGTTAAAAGAATTAGCGTCGATCGAATGACGTTGTCGTGCTTCTCGAAATTGACTTGGCTCCGTCTTCTGTTTTTATTTGAAAGTTGCCCATTCGATGGTTGCCCATCAAAGACCAGCGTCTGACCGAAGGCGGCAGAAATAGAAAGGCCGATGCAATCGCAAAAACGCTGCCGGCAACCGCAAATGGAATCGGCGCTAATTGACTTGCAAGGTTGAACACGACGGGACCGCTGATGAGTATCAAGATTGCCGACAGAAAGATCTGCTGATTTTTCAAAGCAAATGTTCGTCCAACAAACAGATCGACAAATCTGAAAATCGGTACCCCGCAAAGAAACCTTTTGAATAGCCACGCGACTGCGGCAATTGCCGAAACAGCCAAAATAACATTGCTTGCAAGTTGCCATTGTTCATGTGGAGACGCTTCGCCCTCGAAAACACCGCATAACAAAAACGCAAAACTAAACGAAAACCATGGCATGAATAACAATCCGACAAGTTGTTGATGGCGCATCGTCACCGGGTCAACGTTTGTCGCCGTGGTTCGCGGTGCCAGAACATCATGCGGCCAGCCGACCTCAAACGTTGACTGCGAAGCGGAGAGCCTGTTCGTTTGAACCGCAAGTGCCTGTTTGATGGATTTTTGCGAAAGTTGAATCGCCGCGACGACGGCCAAGATGGTTCCCACAATGCAATATTCTTTGAATTGATAGAACAACATTCCGATGGTCACCAAAACAAACATCACGCAAATCAAGCGGCGGTTTTTTGATTCAAGGCAAAGAAATAAATGGCCAGTGATGTAAAGAACCAACCCAAACAACACGAAGCCGACAAAAACCCGAATAGAGTTACCCGTCAACGCCAGAAGTGTGACCATCACGGCGACAAGCACAATGTCTTGCCAAACCAAACCCAGGGAGCCAAAAGGAAGTGGTCGGTCGGCTCGTAACGGCATATGCCCGCGCCAACTTCCTGCGGTCGTCAACCAATAGGTCGGCGCGATCATCGCGAGGCGAATCAGAAAAACAACAAAGTAACAAACGCCAAAAAAAATGGCCTTAACCGAATTCTTTTCCGTCGTCGAAGCGAAGCCCAATAGCAGGTCGAACGCGATTTGCGTGGTCACCATTCCAATCACCAGGAACACCAGCAACGGCAACGGGTAAATTTTCGTCAACCAGCGAATGGAATTCAACGCATTCAAGCGGACTCTCCGAAATATCGTTCCACTCGGTCAAGGGTTTCGCGATGCGACAGCGTGGCGATCGCTTCCTCCAGATTTTTCGCGTTTGCTCGCAAGCACAGTTCGCTAACGTTTCCAAACGCCGCGATTCGGCCTTCGTCGACGATCAAAATTCGGTCGGCGACTTCCGAAATGATTTCGGGAACCGGTGAAGAAAACACAACAGTACGTTTGGCACCTAAACGGCGAATGAGAAGCTGCTTGAGCGCGAAAATTCCGCCCGGATCAAGGCCACCGGAGAAAGGCTCGTCCATCAGCATGATCGGCGACTCAACAATAAACGCTCCGCACAACAACACCTTTTTCTTTTGTCCCTGAGATAATCGGTCCGTCGGCGAATTTTGCTGTTTGTTCAAATCGAACAAGTCAAATAATCGGTCGGCGCGTTCCATCGCAACCAGCGGATCAACGGAGTAGACTTGCGCGATGGCTAGTACATATTCACGAGGAGTGCGAATTCGGGGAAGCCAAGCGTCATCGGGGAGATAAACAACCCGGCTTCGAATTGCCAGTTCGGACTCTTCGCTCGCGCGTCGGCGCGTCCCGTCGATCAAAACGTCGCCTCGAAATGGCAACATGACGCCCGCCATGAGCCGAAGCATCGTCGTTTTTCCGTTTCCATTTGGACCAAGAATCGCTACGACTTCACCGGAAAAAATATCGAGCGACATATCGCGCAGCACCGGCGAAATTCCATAATGATGCGTGACATTTTGAAACTGCACGGTCGGCGATTTGAATTGTTCCATAAGATTGTTTTCGTCTCCCAAGTTCAAATATTGAAAGACTTGAGAAAATGCGTATTTTTCGAACTTTTCTTGTGAGATCCGAAGATGCTCGTGAACTTCCTAAAGCGCGCCGAGAAGGTCAAGGACATCGAAATGAGCTAAGTCCTACGTCCCCTTATTCTTCAGAATCCATAATAGACGGCAGATTTTCACCGGTTTATACTCGACCGGTTACGTTTTTCCCTTTGAGCCGTTTTACGAACCCAAATATACTCCCTGGGGATTGATGACTATGGTTTCAATTTTCCGTAATTGGTCGTGTGCAATTTGTTTGACAGTTTTTGTAATTTGCACTGGCCATCTATTGTCTGCGGATACTGTATCGATCACGGGATCCAATGGGGCCAACGGCGCGAATGGGTTTGCAGGTAATCCTGGGACGGCTGGTGGGAATGGGTTCGCCGGCGGCTTTGCGAATGCTTTCAATCACAATACGGTTGACTTTACAAACGAAGCCTTCGCGTTCGGCGGACTTGGCGGGAACGGAGGCAATGGAGGCGATGGAATTGGGTCGGGTGCTGTTAGCGGCAATGGAGGCAACGGCGGTAACGGTGGTGATGCTAACTCTGATGCCGCCGTGAGCCTTGCTGGCGGCGCGATTGTGGCGCGCGCTCGGTCAACCGGTGGTCGCGGGGGCGACGGGGGAACTCGTGGCGACGGGACAATCTTAGGAATAAGTGGTAACGCCGGCTTCGGCGGCCATGCGATGTCGTTTGCTTCATCCGTTTCGACAACGCATTCCACTGAGTCTGATTCGTATTCGCAGGCAGGAAACGGCGGTGCAGGTTTCTTTGGCGGTTCGGGTGGTCAAGGTGGAAATGCTTCGGCCGATGCCTTCTCTCAATCATCGGGCTCGCTCACAACAGCTAGAGTAACTTCGTTTGCACGAGGTGGGCAAGGTGGAATTTCCTTTCGAGCGAATGGAGCAAATGGAGGAAACGCTTTCGCGGCCGGGACTGTCATAGGGACCGAAAACGCATTTCTAAACGTTCAATCCTCTGGTGCCACAGGGTCCGAGACGGCAATCGGTAATGGTGGAAACGGCGGAACTGCCAGTTTGGGGGCGATCTCAGCCAGCGCGAATAATGTGACTGCCTTTGTCCTGGTTCAAGGTGGCTTGGGTGGCGGTGCCAATCAAGAAGGAGACGGCGGACAAGGTGCCAGTGTTTCTTTATCGACAACTGCGGCTACGATCACCGCAAGTGGACAATTGTCCTATGATCAAAGGGCTAATGGTGGCGCAGGCGGAAAGGTAAGTCGCAGTGGGTTCGTCGGCGGAAATGGAGGATCGAGTTCGAACATCGCCAATCTGAATCATGCAGTTGATAAGATGCAAGTAGTCACGGTCGCGTATGGGGGTGGCGGAGGTTCATCGTTTGGTAACGGAGGAATTACTGGATTTGGTGGAACCGCCTATGCCGAAATGAACGCGACCAATTCAAAAATTGGGGGAGAAACGATTGCCAGCACCGTCGCCGGAGCGGGGACAGGCGGAATGAGTTTTGCATCCGGTTCGGGAAAGAATGGGGCCGATGCATCTGCAAAAACCACGGCTCTGGCGAACTCGTTTAGCATTTCGAATGCAACAGCAGCCGGTGGGACTGGAGGGCGGTCTTCAGGTGCCTTCCACGGTGCTTCAGGCGGCAATGCAACCGTTTTTGCAACCGCAACATCACAAACAGCAACTGCGATTCTTGGTACCGACGAGCGTGATGCCTTGTGCCGTGTCATAGCCGATGGAGGGAATGGCGGCGATTCCTACGGGAGCGGTAATGGAGGGACCGGAGGCACAGTGATTTCTCTTTCCTGTCAGGCAATTGGTCCAGCAGCTCAAGCAATTTCAGATCTCGAAGGGGGCGACGGTGGGAGCGCATTCGGTACGGGAAATGGCGGGGCCGGTGCCGATTTGTCTTTCACAAACACTGCTTCGTTCGTGGCATCGGCTTATGGCGAGGCCGATCAATTTGTTCGAGGCGGTAACGGTGGTGGCGCTACCGCAACCGGCGCGACTGCCGGTTCCGGGGGTGATGCCGTTTCCATTCAAAACGTTAACGCAAGTCTATCGAGTCAGCTTTATGTGGCCAGTCTTTCGTATGGGGGCGAAGGAGGCTGGCATGACAATTCTAGCGGGATGGGTGGGCAAGGCGGATTTGCTCGGAGTGTCGCCATTGCCAGCAATGCAACAGGCAACGCCCAGGCGTCGTCACATGCAGAATCGGGACGAGGTGGATTGAATAACATCAGCCAACTTCGCGGTGTTTTTGGCGACGCCGAAGGGACATCGACCGCTACGTCTTCAAATTTTGCTTACGCCCAAACAGTAGTTTACGGACGTAATGCAATTTCAACATCAACGGCTTCTGGCACGCTTAGTGAATCACTTGTTTATGCGATCGGACAATCGAATGGGCCTATTTTGCTTGACGGTAACGCACGTTCGTTGCTTCGAGATACAGCCAACACAGAAGCCTTTTCGTCAACAACCGGAGTGTTTCGCTCGCTTTCGAACGCAGCAACAATGGAGTCGTTCTTATA